>NZ_JBHSBN010000003.1:0-376902 GCF_042650605.1 Micromonospora zhanjiangensis
CTACCTGGCGACGGCCGCCGCGTCCATTCACGACACCCGCGATCCCGGTCACACAACCCGACGATCACCCACGGTCACATCGACCGCCCTGGGATCAAACTATCAATGGAGTTTTGAAAACGCCTCCCGGAGTGCCACCAGGGTAAGGTCAGTATCTCCCGGCGAGGTTCACCATCCCTAATCGCGCCAGCGCATCTTTTCCACGAAACATTTGGAGGTTCTTTCGTTTCATATACACGCCAGAGCATGTCCAAGTCGGATTCAAAATCCATGGCAGCAGACTCACACCCCAAATCCTATTTTTAGTGCAGCCGCAGCGGCCGACTTCCTGGATCGATTTCACCGGACTTGATCCGGAAGACGCGCTCACTGTCCCGGTGCAACAGTCCGTCGGCTACCAACCTGCCGACCGTGCCCCGGAGGCGAAGTTCGGGTTGAGCGACAGATACGGCGCGGGCCACTGGTAACCGGACGCCGTCAACCGGTCGACGTGCGCCCCGATCCGCTCGTCACGGGGATGCACGAAGCTGGAGGTGAACTCGCGGTAGTCCTCGATGAGACGATCCCGTACATCGAAGACATCCACCAGCGATCCCCCAGCCGCGCCACAATGTTGCAGGTTGCCGATTCAACCATTCCGATCGCGGATCGCCATCCCCCGGTCGCGCCCTGTCGCCCATCCGACTATCCACTCGATCCCGGGTTCGCCAGCAGTTGGCCGCGCAGGAGGTGGCGTACCCATTCCTCCCACCGCTCGGCCGGCCAGCCCCGGTCGCGCACCAGGACCAGGTAAAGCTCGGGGCTGAGCAGGGCGAACAGTTCATCGGCGGCCCGCTCGGCGGACAGGCCCGGCCGGGCGTCCGGCTTGGTGACCAGTGCGTCCGCGGCGGTCGCGTAGACCGTGTGGCGCGGGTCGACGCCGTCCGGCTTCCACAGTTCGGAGATCTCCGGTTCGATCGTCGCGGCGGTCCGCATCACCTCGGCGAGCGGCGCGACACGTTCCAGCATTTCCCGCGCGCCGGCCACCAGGCGCCGGAGTGACTCGTCGGCCGAGTTCGCCTCGACGGCGGCGCGGAACCAGGCTCGCTGCACCGTCGGCACCTGCTCGTCGTCCCCGGCGAGCAGGCTGTCGCTCAACTCCTTCAGCACGGTCCGCTTGTTGCCGAAGACGAAGTAGACGGTCTGAACGGCGTACCCGGCCCGGTCCGCGATGTCCTGGAGCGTGGTCGCGCCGTATCCGCGCTCCACGAACAGGTCCCGCGCGGCGGCCAGGATCGTCCGCCGGGTCAGTCGGCTCTTCTCGGCTCGCTTGCCCTTGACCTGAGTCATCTCCGTAGCCTATATCTAGAGTTGAACACTAGAGTTCAACTCTAACAAAGGAGCGGAACATGCAGACGATCGCGAACGTCCGGCAGGCCGAGGCGTGGAACGGCCCGGAGGGCGTCCACTGGGCCGACAACGCCGACCGTTACGACGCGATGGCCCGGGGCATCAACGAACCGCTGCTCACCGCCGCCGGGATCGGCGAGCGGGACCGGGTGCTCGACGTCGGGTGCGGCAACGGTCACTTCACCCGGTTGGCCGCCCGGCGTACCGCCGGCCAGGTCCTGGGTGTCGACATCTCGGCGCCGATGATCGCCCGCGCGCGGACCACCGCCACCGGGGAAGGCATCACCAACGCGACCTTCGAGGAGGGCGACGCCCAGGTGTACGCGTTCCCGACCGCCGCCTTCGACGTCGCCGTCAGCCGGGGCGGGGTGATGTTCTTCGACGACCCGGTCGCCGCGTTCACGAACATCGGCCGGGCCCTGCGACCGGGCGGCCGGCTGGCCTTCGCCGGTCCCGGCGACGCCGCGCCGGAGCACGCCCGGGCGTTCGGGGCGCTCGCGCCGCTGATGCGTCGGCCTTCACCGGCGGCCCGCGGGATGGGCTCGCTCACCGATCCGGCCCGGATCGAGGCGGTTCTCACCGCCGCCGGCTTCGCCGACGTGTCGGTGGCCCGGGTCGAGGTGCCCTGCGTCTGGGGCCGGGACGCCGACGACGCCGTGTCGTTCTACTTCTCCCTCGGTCCGGTCACCGTCAACCTGGCCGGCGTGGACGAGGCGACCGTCACGAAGGTCCGCGACGAGGTGCGATCGGCCCTGCGGGAGTTCGAAGGGCCGACGGGGGTCTCGGTGCTGGGCACCATCTGGCTGGTCACCGCGGTCCACCCCTGACGGCGCCGGCCCAGACCGGCGGGCGGCCCGCGCCGCCGCCGGTCCGCGCCGGTGCCGGTCCGCGCCGGTGCCTGAGCCAGCTCGCCGCCGGTCCGCGTCACCCTCCGTCGAGGGTCAGTTCGGTTTCGATGCCGTAGTGGTCGGACAGGTACGCACGCCGACCGTCGGCCAGCGGCACCTCGTCCCGGAACACCAGCCGCGCCCGCGCCGTGATCTCCCGGTCCGGCGTCGACCGGACGTACACCTGGTCGAGCGCGGGCGGCGCGGGCCAGCGCGGCGTCGGCCGGTACGTCGGTTCGGCGTCGCCGGCCAGCACGTCGCGCAGCCCGGTCACGGCGGCGAAGTCCCGCAGCAGCGCCGAGGAGCGCGGCACGTTGAAGTCGCCGGTGACCACCACCGGCAGCGTGGGGTCGAGCGCGGCGACCGCGCCGGCCAGCCGGCTCAGTTCGACCCGGGCGATCCGGCTGTACGGGTTCTCCGGCGACCAGTCGTCGTCCCGGTTGGCCGACAGGTGGGTGTTCACCACGATCAGCCCGCCACCCGGTGTGTCGACGGTGGCGAGCTGGGCACCCTTGCGCATGAGCAGTTCCGGTCGGACCGGCCGCCACGGCGGGAACCGCAGCGACCGGCACCGCCGGACCGGCCACCGGGACAGCAGCACCAGGCCGCCGCGCGGCAGCACGGTCCCGGAGTACGCGTGGTGTGGGAACGCCCTGGCCAGCAGGCGGGCGTTGGGGCCGTAGACGACCTCCTGCAGGCACACGACGTCGTAGGCCGCCCGGTCCAGGATCGCCGCCAGCGCCCGTAGCCGGGGGCGGACGTCCCCCGTGAACAACGCGTTGAGGGTCAGCATCCGCAGCGCGGTCCGGCCGTCGGTCATCCGCCCATTGTGATCAGCTCTCGCGTCCGGCGCACCGGCGCCCGTCCCCGATCGGCGGCGCGGGACCGCACATCGCCAACACGTCACATCGAAAAGCGTGTGGTTACTACGTTTTCGATGTGAGCCGAAAGGCGGTACCGCCGCCGGACGGAGAGGGGGCAGGCTGAGCCATGGACGAGCAGCCAAATCGTGAGCAGTTCTCGGACGAGGAGTACGCGTTCCTCCGCCACGTACGGTTCGGTGAGCTGCCGGACCGGGTCCGGCCGGAGGACCGGGTCGAGTTGACGGAGACGGACCCGCCGGCCGACCAGCCGGAGCCGCAGGTCTGGCACCCGCAGGGCTGACGGTCACCGATCGGTCCGCCGGCCGGCGAGCCGGACCGCGAGCAGGCCGGTGAGCACGGCGAGCACGGCCTCACCGGCGAACACCGCCACGGTTGCCGCCCGCCAGCCGACACCGCCCGGCGTCGCGTCCGCGACCTGGAAGAACAGCGTGCCGAGCACGGCCACGCCGACCGCGACGGCCGCCTGCTGGGTGGTGGTGAGCACGCCGCTGGCGACCCCGGCCCGATCGGTGGGGATCTCGGCCAGCACCACGCCGAAGACCGGGATCATCACCAGCCCCTGTCCGACGCCGATCACCACGAACGCGGGCAGCAGGGTCCACCCGGTCAGTTCCCGGTAGTCCAGCCCGGCCTGCACCGCGACGGCGGCCAGGGCCGCGGCCAGGACGACGGCGCCGACCACGACCACCCGGCCCGCGTACCGGGCGACCAGCCGGGGCACGGCCAGCGACACGGCGAGGAAACCCACCGCGTACGGCGCGAGCGCCAGCCCGGCGCCCAACGGCGTCATGCCGAGCCCCTCCTGCAACGAGATCCCGGTGGTGAGCAGGAACCCGCCGACGCCGACGAAGAACGCGGCGACGACACCGAGTCCGCGCCGGAACGGCACCAGCCGGAACAGCGACGGCGGCAGCAGCGGCGCGCCGCCGGCCCGTTCCCGCCGGCGCTGGTCCCGGACGAAGACGTACGCCGCGACCGGCGCCCCGGCCAGGGCGACCAGGCTCCAGGCCGGCCAGCCGGCCGGCGCGCCGAGGCTCGGCGGCACCAGCAGCAGGCCGAGGCAGAGGGTGAGCAGCGCCGCCCCACGCAGGTCCAGCGGGACGGCCCGCCCCCGGGTCTCCGGCACGAACCGCACCGCGAGCGCGGCTATCAGCAGGCCGAGTGGGGCGACGGTGAGGAAGACGACCCGCCAACCGAGGTGGGCCAGGTCGACCGCGACGGCGACGCCGCCGTACAACTGGCCGGCCACGCAGGCCAGACCGAGCGCGGCGCCAAAGCCGGCGAGTGCCCGCTGCCGCGCGGCGCCGGCGTAGGTGGCCTGGATGGTGCTGAGCACCTGCGGGGCGAACAGACCGGCGGCGGCGCCCTGCACCAGTCGCCCGACGACCAGGGTCTCGGCGTTCGGGGCCAGGCCGCAGGCCACCGTCGTGACCGCGAAGGCCACCAGGCCGAGGATCATGACCCGGCGCCGGCCGTACCGGTCGCCGAGCCGGCCGCCGGCCACCAGGGCCGCGGCGTAGGACACCGAGTACGCCGCGACGACGAGTTGCAGCAGGGCCGCGTCGGCGCGCAGCGACCTGCCGATCACGGGCAGGGCGACGTTGACGACGAAGAAGTTGGCGGTGGCCAGGAAGGTCGCGAGCAGGATGACCGGCAGCGCCGCCCGACCGGCCCGGGGTGCGGGCCGAATTTCGCCGGGTGGTGTCGACGGTGGATCGGTACGGGCCACGGCGGCCCTGCTGGTGATGGTCACCCGGCCAGCATTCGCGGGCCCCGGGGGTGGTACCAGAGCGTGATTATCCTGGTATCAATGCCACCTGGTACCGGTTTACCACCGGAGGGATGCTGGTACCCGTGACGATCGTCGAACCACGACGCGCCGAACTCGCGGCGTTCCTGCGCTCCCGCCGGGCGCGGCTGCGCCCCGAGGATGTGGACCTGCCCACGGGTGGCCGGCGCCGGACGCCCGGGCTGCGTCGGGAGGAGGTCGCCCAGCTCGCCGGGGTCGGGGTGACCTGGTACACCTGGCTGGAGCAGGGTCGGCCGATCAACGCCTCGATCTCGGTGCTCGACGCCATCGCCCGCAGCCTGCGCCTGGCGCCCGACGAACGGCGACACCTCCTCGCGCTCACCGGGACCGCCGACGCGCCGACCGACGCGCCGGCCATCCAGGTCGATCCGGTGCGGCAACGCATCCTCGACGCGCTGGACCCCTATCCCGCGCAGATCGTCAGCCCGCGCTGCGACCTGCTCGCCGCGAACCGCAGCGCGCGGGCGCTGCTGGGTGACTGGCGCGAGCTGCCACCACACCGGCGGAACGTCCTCTGGCTGCTGTTCACCGAGCCGGCATGGCGCCGGACCCTGGTCGACTGGCGGTCGGAGGCCGCGCACTCCCTGGCCATGTTCCGCGCCGCCCGCGCCGAGCACGTCGGCGAACCGGCCTGGTCCGCACTGGTCCGGGAGCTGACCGACGTCTCCGCCGACTTCCGCCGGATGTGGAATGACCATGCCGTGGCCAGCCCGACCACCCGGCTGAAGCTGTTCACCCACCCGGGGGTGGGGCAGTTCCGGCTGGAAACGGCCAGCCTGTGGCTGCGCGACCTGCCCGGCGCCCGGATGACCGTCTACACGGCCGCCGACCCGGCCACCGAGGACGCGCTGCGCCGGATCCACGACCGGCCGCCCTTCACCGACTGGTCCCCCCTCACCCGCAAGCCCTGACAAGGACCGCTCAGTTCGTGTTACGTTGTAATACATGACGCCGGGGCCGAGCTTGACGAGTGGAGGAGGCGGGTTCAATGAGCACTCCCGACTTCGAGCAGATGACCAAGGACGAGATCATCGCGTGGTTCCGGACCACGGAAAACCTCTCGCCGGCGTTGGCCGGGATGGAACCAGCCGTCGAGCCAGCACCCCGCGCGACACCGGAAGCCCCGATGATGCTGGCCAGCATCCGACTCCCGGTCGCCCTGGTGGAGCAGCTCGACGAACTCGCCGAACGGCAGGGGACGCGCCGCTCCGACGTGGTCCGCGAGGCACTGCTCGGATACGTCGCCGCGCGGACCGGCCCGGTGGGGCAGGACGAGGCCGAGCACGCGCTCGACGTTCTGCGCCGCTTGGTGGCCGGCCGGACCGACGGCCACGCCGAGGCCGCCTGAGCGGGAGGGTTCCGCCGGGCGTACCTGTTGATCGCCGCCGGTGCCTGCCTGCTGGTGCTGACGGTCGCGGGCGCCGCCGTGGTGGTGGTCCGCCGCCGGGGACGTTTGGCCTGGTGACGGGGATGGGCATCGGCCGGCGACACCGGCCTCGGCGGCCGGCTGAAACCGCCTGATCTCCGGTACCCCCCGGCACAAACGGGCCGGCCGGGGGATACCGGGCCCCGCACGGTCAGGTGCTCTGCGCGGCGATCTCCCGGGCCCGGTCGCGGGCCGCCTCCAGCGCGGCCAGCAGGGCCGCCCGGACGCCGTGGTTCTCCAGCTCACGGATCGCCGAGATGGTGGTGCCGGCCGGCGAGGTGACCGCCTCGCGCAGCTTGACCGGGTGCTCGCCGGAGTCGCGGAGCATGATCGCCGAGCCGATCGCGGACTGCACGATCAGGTCGTGGGCCACCTGCCGCGGCAGGCCGAGCAGGATGCCCGCGTCGATCATCGCCTCGACCAGCAGGTAGAAGTAGGCCGGCCCGGAACCGGACAGCGCGGTGACCGCGTCCTGCTGGGACTCGGGTACCCGGATGGTGCGACCCAGCGGGGTGAACATCCCCTCGGCCAACGCCAGGTGCTCGCCGGTGGCGTGCGGGCCGGCGGAGATCGCTGTCATCGCCTCGTCGACCAGTGCCGGGGTGTTGGTCATCACCCGCACCACCGGCGTGCCGGCCGGCAGTCGACGACCGAAGAAGCTGGTCGGCAGGCCGGCGCAGAGCGAGATCACCAGCTTGTCGGCCGGCACCTTCGGGGCGATCTCGTCCAGCAGCACGCCGGCGTCCTGCGGCTTGACCGCCACGGCGAGGACGTCCGCCTCGGCCACCGCGGTCAGGTTGTCCACCACCCGTACGCCGTACCGGGCGGACAGCTCCTCGGCCCGCTCGGCCCGACGCGTGGTGACCAGCAGCCGGTCCGCCGACCAACCGGCCCGCAGCAACCCGGAGAGCACCAGCTCCCCGATCTTGCCCGCCCCGATCACCGCAACGGTGCGCATCCCCGCCGCCATCGCCACCCCTTCCACCCACCACGTCCCAGGATGACCCAACTGTCCAGAATCACCCCACAAGCCCCCGCAGGCCCTACCGTTCGTCGGACGACCCGCCGGCCACGGGCCGGGTGGCCCGACCGTGACCGAGGCGGACATCAAGCCTGACGGGCCGCCTCGGGCACGGTCGGGCCACCCCCCAACCCGCAGAGGATGAAACCAGAGACGAACGATCAGGAGCCGAAGAAGACTTCGGCCTCCGTGTACCGCTCCAGCGGCACCGTCTTCAGCTCGCGGGTCGCCTCGATCAGCGGCACCCGGACGATGCTGGTGCCCTGCATGGCGACCATCTTGCCCCAGTCGCCCTGGTGCACCGCGTCGATCGCGTGCAGGCCCAGCCGGGTGGCCAGCACCCGGTCGAACGCGGTGGGCGTGCCGCCGCGCTGGATGTGCCCGAGGACGACGGTGCGGGCCTCCTTGCCGGTCTTGGCCTCCAGCTGCTCGGCCAGCCACTGGCCGATGCCGCCCAGCCGGACGTGACCGAACGAGTCCAGCTCCTGGTTGTGCAGCACCATCTGCCCGTCGAGCGGCTGGGCGCCCTCGGCCACCACCACGATCGGGGCGTACTGGTGCTGGAAGCGCTTCTCGACGTAGCCGGCCACCTGGTCGACGTCGAACTGCCGCTCGGGCAGCAGGATGACGTTGGCGCCACCGGCCAGGCCGGCGTGCAGGGCGATCCAGCCGGCGTGCCGGCCCATCACCTCGACCACCAGCGTGCGGTGGTGGCTCTCGGCGGTGGTGTGCAGCCGGTCGATCGCCTCCATCGCGATGTTGACCGCGGTGTCGAAGCCGAACGTGTAGTCGGTGGCGTTCAGGTCGTTGTCGATCGTCTTCGGCACGCCGACCACCTGGACGCCCAGGTCGTGCAGCTTGGTCGCCACGCCGAGGGTGTCCTCGCCACCGATCGCGATCAGCGCGTCGACGCCCTGTTCGGCCAGGTTGTCCTTGATCCGCTCGACCCCGCCGTCGATCTTGAACGGGTTGGTCCGGGAGGAACCGAGGATGGTGCCGCCGCGCGGCAGAATGCCCCGCACTTCCGCGATGCCGAGCGGCCGGGACAGGCCCTCCAGCGGACCGCGCCAACCGTCCCGGAACCCGACGAACTCGTGGCCGTAGGTCGCGACGCCCTTACGGACCACCGACCGGATCACCGCGTTCAGACCCGGACAGTCACCGCCGCCGGTGAGCACGCCGATACGCATGAGCTGTTCATCCTCCTGGAGCTGTCGACCAGCCCAGTCAAGCCCCAGGGTCGAAGTCCGTTCAGACCGTCGGCGTCGTTGCCGGCCCGGGGCGGGCCGTCATTGCGCACTGTAGTCGGCCCCCGAGGGCCAGACCAGCGTGGCCCCCGCGACGCTCAGAAGATGACCTCGTGGTTCTTCCCCCAGGTCCGGCCGGTCACCGCTGCTCCCGGGGTCACCTCCCGGACATCGCCCGCCACCGGGCCAGGTTGTGCCGGGCGTCGACCAGCGCGTCGTGCCGGTCCGCCGCGGCGTCCGGCAGCGCCGGCCGGCCGCGGTCGTCCCACAGTTGGCGAAGATCCTTCGTGAACCGCGGGATCTCCCGGGGCAGCGCCGGCATGGCGCCCCACAGCTGGGCCAGCGCCACATGGTCGTAGGCCGCGTACCAGGCCCACAGCTCCAGCGTCTCGGCCGGCCGGTCGCGTACCGGCTCCATCAGGAAGTCGTAGAGTTCGTCCCGGATGCGGGCGCGGGAGCGCCAGGCCCGGTCGGCCGGCGACGGGAGCTTGTCCAGCACGTTGCGACGCACCCAGGGCACGGCCCGGGAGTCGTCGAACTCGGTGGACACCGCGTAGAACTCGCGGCCGTACTCGTCGACGACGCCGATCGACACCAGGTCGACCAGCCGGCCGTCCTCGATGAACTCGCAGTCGTAGAAATAGCGGTAGACCATCGCGGTCATCTTCGCCGACCCGCCCGACCGGCCGGCCACCGGGGCCGGCCACCGGGGCCGGTGGCCGGTGGTGGCCCGCCGTCGCCGACGGGCCACCACGACCTCCCCACGGTCACCTCGCGGGCCGCGCCGTCTCCCCCCGTACGGCGCCGCGGCCGGTCCGGACGGGTATCCCCCACCCGCCCGGACCGATCGCGGCATCCCGCGACCCGGCGATCCGCTCCGCCCCCGTACGGCCCCCACCCAGCAGCGGACCTGTACCTCAGCTTGCCGGCACGGAAGCGGCAGAACTGTCACAGAAGTGATTCGAGGGGTGTACAGCAAGCGACATGACAGTCATGATCTGATGTGTACCGCTACGCACTGGTGGCGGAATCGGTGCAGCTCGCGCCGGTGACCGAGGCCGTCGGGGCGGGTTGTGGTTCTTACCGGGGAGGGGTTGGGCGTTGGAGGTTCGCCTGCCGGAGCCGGGTGACGCGCTCACGGGCGTCGACATGTTCGCCGGCCTGGAGCCGGAGGTACGGCAACGGGTGATCGCCGCGGCGGTGCCCCGTACCTACCGCAAGGGTCAGCTGCTGTTCGTCGAGAACGACCCGGGCGAGTCCCTCATCGTGCTCCGCCGTGGCGCGGTGGCGGTGTTCCGCACCGCGCCGACCGGCGAGCGCGCCGTGCTCCACGTGATCCGCCCGCCGGACGTGCTCGGCGAGGTGTCGCTGTTGGACGCCTCGACCCGCTCGGCGTCGGCCGAGGCGATCGAGGACTGTGCCGCGCTGGCCCTGTCCCGGGGTGCCTTCATGGAGCTGGTGCACTCCAACCCGCGCATCCTCGACGCGGTGATGCGGTCGCTCGGCGGGCTGATCCGCCGGCTCACCGAACAGAACGCCGACCACGTCTTCCTCGACCTGCCCGGACGGGTGGCCAAGACCCTGGTCCGGCTGGCCGGCGAGAGCCACGCACCGATGATCACCATCGAGCTCAACCAGAGCCAGCTCGCGGAGATGGCCGGTGGCTCGCGGCAGAGCGTCAACCAGGCGATCGGGTCGTTCGCCAGCCGGGGTTGGTTGCGGACCGAGGGCCGCCGGATCGTGGTGACCGACGTGTCCGCGCTGCGTCGCCGGGCCGGCATGGCCGAACGCTGAGCACTGAACCTTTTTCAACCTCCCCTGGCGGATCGTCGTCGGGCGAGGTCGAAGGCGGTACTTGCGCGCCGCGCGGTTCAGGTTGAAATCGATTCAGTCGTACCCCGAGGGGGTGGCACCCGGCGCCGCGGCGCCCGCGGTGTCACCCCCCGGTCGGTTATCGCTCGGGCTCAGGGCTTGGTGCCGGTCGGGCCCAGCCACTCGGTGTGCGCGTCACCGCCCGAACCGCCACCGGACTCGCTGACGATACCCTCGGCCTGCAACCGCGCCACGGTGGCCGCGTCGACGTCGACCGTCTCGCCAGCCGCGTGGTTGACGCCCTGCCCGTCAGTCCAGTCCCCGTCCAGCCGGACCTGCACCATCGACGTTTCTCCCTACGTGTGATCCAGTGTTTCGACCGGATGGACTGTAGCCCGCAAGCCACCTGACGGAGTGTCTGCTAACCAACAGCCGGGTTCCCGACAGTGCGTTCGGCGGCGATACTCGGACGGGTGATGACCAGCGCCACGTCGGACGGCCCGGCTATCGGGACGACCGGCGCGACCGACCAGTAACAAGGCCGACAGGCACCGGAATGGACCGGTTGTAGGGTCACCCGGTATGGAAGCCGGCCGGTAACAGCGGGATCCACCATCCGCGCGATCCGTCGCAGGAGGACCAATCGCCGCCTCATGTGCACAGTGCGGCCGGACTGCCGCGGCCGACGACCGCTTCTGCGGCGGCTGCGGCAGTGAGCTGTCCACGCCCTGTACTCACTGTTCCCGACCGCTGCCGACGGACGCCGCCTTCTGCACGGCGTGCGGACGACCGCAGCAACGCACCCCCGGGCCGGTCCGTGCCGTGCACGAGGACCGTCGGCGGGTCAGCGTCCTGTTCGTCGACCTGATCGACTTCACGCCGTACGTCGAGCGGGCCGACCCGGAGTTGGTGCGCGGGATGCAGACCGGCTTCTTCGCCGCCGCCCGCCGGGTCGTCGCGCAGTACGGCGGGGTGGTGGAGAAGTACATCGGCGACGCGGTGATGGCGCTGTTCGGGGCGCCGGTGGCCACCGAGACGGACGCGCTGCGCTGCGTACGGGCCGGCCTGGAGCTGCAGCGGGTGCTCACCCGGTTCACCCCCGGCGGCGAGGACGGGCTGCGGTTCCGGGTGGGCGTGGCGACCGGTGAGGCGCTGGTGGACACCTCGGCCGCCCGGGACGGCGGCCAGGCGATCGTGGCCGGTGACGTGGTCAACACCGCCTCCCGGCTGCAGTCGGTGGCACCGCCCGGCGGGGTGCTGGTCTGCGGTCCCACCCACGCGTTGACCCGGGACGCCATCGACTACGCCGCCCGGCCGGCGGTGACCCTGCGCGGCCGGTCCACGCCGACCGAGGTCTGGTTGGCGCTGGCCCCGGCCAGCCGGCAGTTCGACAACCGCGGCCACGACGCCACGCCGTTGATCGACCGGGAACACGAACTCGGCCTACTGGTCAACGCCCTGGACCGGTCGTTCCGCCAGCAGATACCGCAGGTGGTGACCCTGCTCGGCGGCGCCGGCATCGGCAAGAGCCGGCTGGTGCGCGAACTGTACCGGCACACCACCGGCTCCGCCGACCGGGCGTTGACCTGGCACACCGGGCGCTGCCCGCCGTTCGGCGAGAACGTCACCTTCGCTGCGCTGGCCGACATCGTCAAGGCCGAGGCCGGCATCCTGGACACCGACCCGGCCGCCACCGCGACGGCCCGGCTCGGCGCCACCATCGCGGAGCTGGTCGCGCCGGCCGAGGTGGCCCGGATCACCGACGCGCTGCGCCCGGTGGTCGGCCTGCCCGGGCCGAAGCTGCCGGCCGAGGAGTGCGAGTCGGCCTGGCGTCGCTTCCTGGTCGCCATCGCCGCCCGCCGCCCGACGGTGCTGGTCTTCGAGGACCTGCACTGGGCCGACGAGGCGATGCTGCGCTTCATCGAGCTGCTCGGCTCGTACGCCCGGGACGTCCCGCTGCTGGTGCTCTGCACGGCCCGCCCGGAACTGATCAGCCGCAACCCGGGCTGGGCCGGCTCGCTGACCGGGTCGGTGACGGTCACGCTGCCACCGCTGCGCAACGCCGCCGTCGGCGCGCTCTACGCCCACCTGTTCGGCCAGACCGTGATCGACGCGGACGCGCTGACCCCGCTGATCGAGGTGGCCGGCGGCAACCCGCTCTACGCCCTGGAGTACGTCCGGATGCTGATCGACCAGGGCGCGCTGCGGCAGAACGGGCGGACCTGGTCGTTGCGCCCCCGCCGCGAACTGCCGATGCCGGACAGCGTGCACGCGGTCATCGCCAACCGGCTCGACCTGCTGGACAGCGCCGACCGTACGGTGCTGTTGGCCGCCTCGGTGGTCGGCGCGCAGTTCTGGCCGGGCGCGGTCGCCGCGGCCCTGGGACAGCCGGTCGAGGCCACCGAACGCGCGCTGCGCCGGCTCGAACAGCGCGAGTTCGTCCGGGAGCAGCCGACCTCGACGATGGCCGGCCAGCCGGAGATCCGGTTCCGGCACATCCTGGTCCGCGACGTCTGCTACCAGCGTCTGCCCCGCACCGAGCGGGTCGCCCACCACACCCGGACGGCGGACTGGCTGGACGCGCTGTCGCACAGTCGGGACACCGACCTGGCCGAGGTGCTCGCCCACCACCGGTGGGCCGCCCACGAGATCGCCCAGACGCTGGGCATGGACACCCACCGGTACGCGGTGCGGGCCCACGAGGCGCTGCACCGGGCCGCCCGCCGGGCGTACGCGCTGCACGCGCTGGACGTGGCCGCCGGGCACGCCGAGCGGGCGCTCGCGCTGGCCGGCGACGATCCGCTGGACCGGCTGCAGTTGGAACTGCTGAGCGCCGAGATCTCGTTCTTCCTGGACGGCGACGCCTTCCTGTCCGGCGGTGGCACCGGGCGGCTCGCCGACCTGGCCGGCAAGCTGCTGGCGGACGGCGACCGGGCCTGCGCGGCCCGGGCCTGGACCCTGCTGGGCCGGGCCGCCTGGCTGCGCGCCGACCGGGCCGGGGCGCTGTCCTGCCTGGGCCGGGCGGTGGAGCTGTTCGACCCGCTGCCGGACAGCGAACAGAAGGCCGACGCGCACGCCGAACTGGGCCGGTTGCACATGCTCAACTACGAACGGGACGCGGCGATCACCGCGGCGGCCACGGCGGCCGAGATCGCCGAACGGCTGGGGCTGGTCGAGACCCGGGCGGACGCCCGGATCACCGTGGCCACCGCGCGCTACCAGGCCGGCGACCGCACCGGCGTACGGGAGCTGCACGAGTTGGTGGACTACTGCCGCCAGGCCCAGTTGCTGGCCCTGCCCCGGGCGGTGCAGAACCTCGCCTGGGCGGTACGCGAGGAGGGCGACTGGCTCACCGCGGGTGAACTGGTCAAGTCGCTGGAGAACAGCGGCCCCTCGTTGACCACGGGCGGGTCGTTGGCGGCGATGCGGGCGTACTGCGAGGGGGAGTTCACGGCCCTGCTGGCGGCGGCGGACGCGTTCGTCGACACCCCGACGGGCCGCTGGGACATGCAGGTCCGCGGCATGCGTGCCTGCCTGCGGGTGCTGCGCGGTGAGCCGGTACCGGCCGGTCCGGCCGGCCGTGACGAGGCGGCGCAGGCGGGTTCCCCCGTCGCCCGGCCGGCACCGGAACCGGCCGGCGACGGCCGCCGCCGGGCGGGCGGCCGTGGTGAACCCGCCGCGGGCGACGAACCGGGCGGTCCCGACGAGCCGGACGACGTCAGCGACGCGTTGGACACCGCCCGGCGCAGCGGCTTCCACCGGCTGCACTGGACCATGCTCGGCAACGGCGCGCTGTGCCGCGCGTTGCAGGGACGCCCGCGCGAGGCCGCCGCGCTGCTCGACGAACTCGCCGGGTCATGGTCGCCGGTGCCGGCCCTGGCCAGCGGCGAATGGGTCGCCGCGGCCGCGTACGCCGCCGCGTTGACCAGCCGTACGGCGACGGCCCGGGTGCGCGCGATGCTGGATCGGGTCGGGCACCGGACGCCCTGGGCGGAGGCGGCCCTGCACACCGTCACCGCGGCGCTGGCCGGCTACGCCGGCGACCACGACCGGGCCGGCGAACTGCACCTGGCGGCGGCGGACGTCTACGCCCGGATTCCGGACACCACCGACCGGATGCTGGCGCTGGCGCTGGCGGTCGACGCGTTGCGCCGGTCGACCGGCGGTCGGCGACGGGCCGACGACCTGCTCGTCGACGTGGGCGAGTTCGCGCGGCGCAACCGCGCCACGGGCCTGCTGCGGATCGCCGAGGGCGCCCGGGTGAGCCGGGTCGAACCGTCGGTGCTGGCCTCCTGAGGCGGTCGGCGCCCCTGCTGAGGCGGTCGGCGCCGCGCGCAGCCCGGCCGGCGGGCGGCGGCGCTCAGGCGGCCACCGGGGCGGCCGGCTCGGCGGCGGGCTGCGCGTTCTTGAGCTTCTGGGCGTAGACGTCGACGTACTCGCGGCCGGACAGCTCCATCAGCTCGTACATGATCTCGTCGGTGATGGCCCGCTCGACGAACCGGTCGCCGGCCATCCCGGCGTACCGGGAGAAGTCCAGCGGCGCGCCGAACCTGATCCGCACCCGCTTGATCTTCGGGATCAGCGTGCCGGGGGGTTGGATCTCGTCCGCGTTCAACATCACCACCGGGACGACCGGGGCGCCGCTCTCCAGCGCCAGCCGGGCGACGCCGGTCTTGCCCCGGTACAGCCGGCCGTCCGGCGACCGGGTGCCCTCCGGATAGATGCCGGCGATGTTGCCCGAGCGCAGCACCGTCAACTGGGTGTCCAGGGCGGCCCGGGCGGCCTTTCCGCCGGACCGGTCCACCGGGATGGTGCCCGCACCGACGAAGAACATCTTGGTCAGCCAGCCCTTGAGGCCCTTACCGGTGAAGTATTCGGCTTTTGCGACGAAGGTCACTTTACGCTTGACCATCAATGGCATGAAGATCGAGTCGGCGAACGACAGGTGGTTGCTGGCCAGGATGGCCGGGCCGGTGCGCGGAACGTTCTCCCTTCCCTCGACCAACGGCCGGAAGATCAACCTCAGCCAGGGGCCGAGGATGACGTACTTCATCAGCGTGTAGAACACCAGCGCCCTTCCCCCACCGTTCCGCACCTTCACCGGGCACTCCGCCGGCGGCCGGATCGTCGGTCCCTGAGCCTACGAACGAGTACGCCGCGCCACAACGCACTCCCGCAACCAAGGTCCGCCGTGTCACGATTCAAGGCACGGCGCGCGGTGCCGGCGTCGGGGGTGGAACGGGACGGGCGCGTGGGCGCGCCGGTGAGGGGAGGTGGCCGGTGTCAGCGGGTGGTGCCCGCCGCGGGCGGCGGGACAACGGACTCGACGCGACGGACTACGCCGTCGCCGGCGACGTGGACCCCCGGGTCGGCGAGCACCTGCTGGACGTGCTGGCCGCCGGTGGCATCGCCGCGTACCTGCAACCCTCCGCCGACCTCAACCCGGTCACCCGCACCACCACCGTCCCGCCCCGCCCGGTCGACCGGCTGTACGTGGACCGGGCGCACCTGGAGACCGCCCGGGACTACCTGTCCCAGCTCGCCGACGAGGGCGGCCGGGACGAGTCGCGTACGCCGGGCGAACCGGCCGCCGACCCGGACGTCGACGCCGAATGGGCCAAGATCATCGCGGGGTACGACACCGACCTCGGTGCCGGGGCCCGCCCCTGGCCGGCCGCCGAGGACGTACCCCCGGACGACCCCGCCGGTCCGGCGGACCCGGCCGCCGGCGCCACGGGCGGCGCCACCGCCACCCGGACCGCCCCGGAGAGCGCCGGCCCGGCGCCCACCGAGGTACGCCGCCTCCCGTCGGCCACCGACTTCTCCGGCATCTCGGTCGGCAGCCGGCGCGACGACGGGCCGTCCCTGCTGGACGGGCTGGACACGTTCGGCGCCGACCTGCCGGACGACCCGGACGAGGAGGGCTACACCCCGCCGCCCCCACCGCCGCTGCCCCGGGTCTCGAAGTACGCGGTCCTCGGCGTGCTGGCCATCGTCGCCGGCTTCGTGCTGTTCCTCTTCCCGGACCTGCTGCCGATCGACCGCGGCATGTCCACCGTCATCGGCTTCGCCGGCATCCTCGGTGGGTTCGTCACGCTGGTCTGGCGGTTGCGCCCCGGCGACGAGGACGACGACTACGACCCGGACGACGGCGCGGTGGTCTGACCGCCGGCTCCACCCGACCGACGGCTCCACCCGACCGACGGCTCCGCCCGACCCCCGGCTCCGCCTGACCGACGGCTCCGTCCACCTCGGACGGTGACCGCGCGTCACCGGCGTGCCCGACGGGCGTTCCGGACGTCACTCCCGACGATGATCGGTGGGTAACACTCGTGTAACTTGGCGTCAGTAGGAATAGTGCGGTACGTCCATCCCTCGACCATCTGCGGCCTTTCCCCCGCGCGATGGCCCCACACACAACCGCATGAGGTGCCCGCGATGCGCCCGAGCTCCCTGGTAGTGGTTGCGAACCGCCTGCCCGTCGACGACAGCGTGGCGCCGGACGGCGCCTGCGAATGGCGCCGCAGCCCCGGCGGCCTGGTCAGCGCCCTGCACCCGCTGCTGCGGCACAAGCCCGCGGCCTGGGTGGGCTGGGCCGGCGGCATCGGTGACGCGCCCGCCCTCGCCGACATCGACGGCGTCCGGATGCGCGCGGTGGCCCTGTCCGCCGAGGACGTCCGGGACCACTACGAGGGTTTCGCCAACGCCACCCTGTGGCCGCTGTTCCACGACTCCGTCGAACAGCCCTCCTACCACCGGCGCTGGTGGGAGGGGTACCAGCGGGTCAACCGCCGGTTCGCCGAGGCGGCCGCGGAGGTCGCCGAACCCGGCGCGGTGGTCTGGGTGCAGGACTACCACCTGCAGCTCGTCCCGGGCATGCTCCGCGAGCTGCGGCCCGACGTCCGGATCGGCTTCTTCCTGCACGTACCGTTCCCGCCGCCCGAGCTGTTCATGCAGTTGCCGCGGCGGGCCGAGCTGCTCACCGGCATGCTCGGCGCCGACCTGATCGGCTTCCAGCGGGCCCAGGCCGCGCACAACTTCGCCCAGCTCGCCGCCAAGCTGCTCGACCTGCCCGCCACCGACCAGCGGATCGTCGTGGGTGACCGGGTGGTCCGGGTGGGCGCCTTCCCGGTCTCCATCGACATGGCCGAGATGGAGGCGCTGGCCCGCCGACCCGACGTCGTGGAGCGGGCCCGGCGGTGGCGCGGCGACCTCGGCGACCCGCAGCGGGTCATCCTCAGCGTCGACCGGATGGACTACACCAAGGGCATCGAGCAGCGCCTCAAGGCGTACAGCGAGCTGCTCGCCAGCGGCCAGGTCAAGGTGCGCGACACGGTGATGGTCCAGGTCGCGGTGCGCAGCCGGGAACGCGTCGGCCAGTACCAGATCCTCCGCGAACGGGTGGAGCGCGAGGTGGGCCGGATCAACGGCGAGTTCGGCCGGGTCGGCGAGCCCGCCATCCACTACCTCAACCACCCGTTCGACCGGGCCGAACTGGCCGCCCTCTACCGGGTCGCCGACATCATGGCCGTCACCCCGCTGCGGGACGGGATGAACCTGGTCGCCAAGGAGTACGTCGCGGCCCGGGTCGACGGCGACGGCGTGCTCGTGCTCAGCGAGTTCGCCGGCACCGCCGCCGAGTTCACCCGGGCTTTCCTGGTCAACCCGCACGACCTGGAGGGCCTCAAGCAGACCCTGACGCAGGCCCTACGGGCCACGCCGGCCGACGCGACCGACCGGATGCGCGCCATGCGCGACCACCTGCGCACCCACGACATCCGACACTGGGCACACCTGTACCTCACCGCGCTGGACGACACCGGTTCGCTGGCCGCCCGGCTCACCACCGGCTGACCGGCCGGCGCCGGTCAGCCGGGCTGTTCCTTGTCGAGCCAGTCGAGGAGGGCGTCCAGCGGTTCCTGCCAGCGGACGTCCAGCATCAGGTCGTGCCCCATCCCGGGGAACAGCAGCGGCGCCGCGCGGTAGCGCCCGGCCGCCCGGTTCAGCTGCGCGGGCGGGACCACCCGGTCGTCCGGGCTGCCGATCACCAGCACCGGCGGGGCGCCCACGGCCGGTTCCAGGCTGCGGTTGCGCAGCAACTGCCACTGCGCCCGCCGGCCGACCGGATCCAGCCGACCGAGATAGCCGCGGGCGACCGCGTCCGGCACCTGCGGGCTGAACAACTGCCGGCGGTTGAGCCCCAGCCGACCGCCGAACAGCGCCGGCACCGTACCGACGGGGTTGGTGCGCAGCGCCGTCAGCAGCGGGCCCCAGCCGCCGAACACCGGCGCCAGCAGCACCGCGGCCCGCGCCGGGTAGCGGGCCAGCGCCGCCGCCACCACCAGCCCGCCGGCGCCGTGCCCGACCAGCACCGCCTGCCGGGGCAGCTCGGCCGCCACCTGGACCACGTCGTGCACGTACGCCCGCAGCGTCGCCTCCGGCGCCGGCCCGCTCCGGCCGTGCCCACGCAGACTCACCGCGTACGCCGGAAAGCCCCGCGACGCGGCGTGTTCCAGCCAGTGTTCGGCGTACACCCAGGCGCCGTGCCGGTACCCGGGCACGAACAGCACCGGCGGCTTACCCTCGTCGAACTCCGGAGCCGCGGCGAGCACCTCCCGCCGCACCGGCCGGACCGGGTGCGCCCACTCCCGCCCCCGGACGATCACAGTCCGCTCGCTCATGCCGGCACTCCCGCCCTGAGCCCGATGATTCGCTCGCTCCGCTCGCTCATGCCGGCACTCCCGTCGGCTGCAGTTCGTCGAGCGCCCGTTGCAGCGCCCGCATGTAGTCGTAGTGGCCGACCTCGAACCAGTGCCGGGTGCTGTCCTTCACCTTCGCCTCGTGCCAGCGGCGGTCCGCCTCGGCCTCGATCCGGCGGCCGAAGGCCCGGGCCCGGTCCGGGGCAGTCTCCCGCAACCGCAGCCAGCGGGCCACCGCCACGCTCTGCCAGTGCGCCAACGGGAAGATGCCGGAGTCCGGCTGCACCAGCCCGATCACCGCCAACGTCGGGTGCCGGCGGGGGAACGCGTTCAGGTACAGCGTCGGCTTACCGGCGGCGTCCGCCCCGAGCACCCCCGGGTCCAGGAACTCGAACCGGGGCAGGTAGCCGGTGGCGAGCACGACCAGATCGGGCTCGATCACCTGACCGTCGGTCAGCCGGACACCGTGCGGGTCGAACCGGGCGACCTCCGGCACCGGCGTGATCCCGCCGTGACCGACGTGGTAGACGAGCTGGCTGTTGGCGATCGGGTGCGTCTCGTAGACCTTGTGGTCGGGCCGGGGCAGACCGAACCGGGTCACGTCACCGACGGTGAGCAGGAGGAGCCGGTGGAACAGCCACTGCCGCAGCCACAGCGGCAGCCGCCAGGCCAGCACCTGGTCGTTGACCTGGTCGGCCGGGCGGCCCAGGACGTACTTCGGGGCGTACCAGTAGCCCCGCCGGGTGGAGTGCCAGCAACGGGCGGCCTGCTGGGCGGCCTCCACGGCGATGTCGCAACCGGTGTTGCCGGCGCCGACCACCAGCACCCGCTTCCCGCGCAACTGGGCCGGATCCTTGTACGCCGAGGAGTGGATCACCTTTCCCCGGAAGTCGGCCAGCCCTTCGTAGTCGGGCATCTTGGGTGACCAGTTGTGTCCGTTGGCCACCACCACGGCGGCGTACCGGGAGGTGCGTTCACCGCCGTAGCCGCCGGTGCTGCGGGTGGTCACGTCCCACCGCTCGCCGTCGGCCGGCTCGACCCGGACCACCTCGGTGCCGAACCAGACGTGCGGCCGGAGGTCGAAGTGGTCGGCATACCGCTCGAAATAGGACAGCAGCTGGCTGTGGTGCGGATAGTCCGGCCACGAGTCGGGCATCGGGAAGTCGGGGAACTGGGTGAACGGCCGGGACGAGATCAGGTGGGTGCTGGCGTAGACCGGGCTCCGGTCGTGCCGCCAGTTCCACGCCCCGCCGATCCCGGTCTCCCGCTCGTAGCAGTCGACGCCGAAGCCGTGTTCCTTCAGATTCTTGACGGCGGTCAGGCCGCTGGCACCGGCGCCGATGACGCAGACCGTCTCTCCCCGGTCGTAGATCTGGCGGCCCGGCGCGGCGGACCCGCCGCCCGGGTCGTGGCTGTCGTGGTCGCTGGGAGTCGACAACGAAAAGTCTCCTTATTGTCCGGCACGCCGACCGGCGCGTCCGGCAGGAATGCCGAGTTGCCGCCGAATCCTCTCGACTCCGCACACCACTTGTCCAGTCGCCGCCGAGAAACCACGGCCCGACTACCAGCGATCCGATCGGTACAGGTGGCGACGGTCGGGCCTAGTTCGGTCCTTCTCGGTGCACGCAAGTGCAGGACAGCCTCGGAGACGAAGCGCCCTGAACTCTCGGTCCGTGGTCGCGCGCGTGCCGCCTGAGCCGGAACTTGGCAGACAGAAACGCCGTAGCAGCGCCGCCGCCGGGCCGCAGTCAGCTTGGCGGCCGGGTCAACCCTGTGAGCGTGCCTCTGACAGCGCCGTTCAGGAATGCCGCAAACCCGACCGGAGCGAAGATCAGGATGGGGCCGTCTGGGTCTTTGGAGTCTCGTACGCCGATCTTCCTGCCGCCGTGGGCGACTTCCACACACGCGCCGTTGTTCTGAGAACGCGTACTCCTCCGCCAGAGGGCGTCTACGAATTCGGTCATTTCAGCTCCCTTGCCGCCCTGCGGATCAACCCGATCGAGTCCTCGGGGCTGAGCGCCATCGCACGGAGGCGGTCAAAGGCAAGGATAGCGCCGGTGATGTCGTCCTGACGCTCGGGATAGAGGTCACCGGCCATCGTCTCGATGTAGACCACCGGCGGGTCCGCAGGTTCGGTGTAGCTGAGGACGATGAACGATCCAGGCGTTCCTGGATGCGCACCGACCGCGAACGGCAGGACTTGGATATCGATATGAGGCTGCGCCGCGATCTCGACGATCCGGTCGAGTTGATCTCGGAGGGTATCCGGTCCGCCGACCTGCCGGCGGATCACGGCTTCATCCATCACGATCCACAGGTTCGGGGCGTCTGCGCCGGCGAGAATGGCTTGGCGTTGTAGCCGTACCTCCACTCGGCGACTGATCTCCTGCTCAGGAAAGCGAGCCGCTCCGCCCTGAAACATGGCGCGGGCGTACGCCTCGGTCTGCAGGAGCCCCGGCATCGTACTGGCGTCGAAGCTCCAAACCTGGCTGGCCTCGGCCTCGAAGCCGATGTAGGTCGCGTACTGCTCGGGGATGGATCCGACGTACTGGTGCCACCAGCCGCGCTGGGAGGCTTCCCTGGCGACCGCGATGAGGTAGGTGACCGTCTCGGCGTCCGCGCCGTAGGTGCTGAGCAGCACCTTCACGACCGGGAGGCGAACGCCGACGTGGGCGCGTTCGACACGGGACAGGTGCGACATGGAGATGCCCGCCGAGTTGGCGGATTGTTCGATCGTCAGGCCGGCGGCTTCGCGCAGACGGATCAACTCGCGGGCCAGTCGGCGCCGCCGCAGGGTTGGACTCGTTGCCACGGGCACAGCATGACACAGCGCGACGACAAAAACTTCTAGACTTTCTTTCTCTAGACAACTTGTCTGGGATGAGATGCGGGAGTAAGACTGACGGTAAGCAAAACATCACCGTTAACCGACGACCGACAGGTCGGGCCTCGTGCGCGACGTATCGGTTGACTATCACCTCGGCCAAGAAACCCGGACATGGCGCCGGACCATCGGCCCGGGGAGCCGACGGGCCGGGGCGATCAATCTTGGCGGAGTGCCGCCCCGGCCCACCTCACCAGAGGGAAGGGCAGCTACATGAGCAGACCCCCCGATCCAGTTTCGTCTGTCTACCACGAACGCCCAGAAGCGGCCAACGGCGATCAACCGCCGCCGGGCCTCGCACGTCGGCTGTCGACTCGCGCCGTCTGCATAGCGGCGTACCTCGCTCACCGGGACAGCGCCTCCGGGATCTGTGTCTCGTGTGGAGAGCCGTCACCGTGTCGTACCCGCCGTCACGCAACGCGAGTGATCGAGGCACACGGAGACGACCCCGGCCAGTACGACGACGAAGCCCTCCACCAGCTGGCTGTACACAGCTCCCCGGCTTCACGTGACTGGGGCTCCGTGAAGGCCGGGTGACGGGCCGGGTGCACCGTGGCGCCGAACCGCTTCGGCAAAAGCATTGGGCGCCACGGTGCACCCTGCTCACCTTCACATGCTGGGAAATATGACGACGCATCACGGTGGCGACCGCCTTGATCGAGCGCAGACGAGCTGCAACAGCATGCGGTGTACAGCGCCGACGAGCTACACCTTCCTGCCGGGTGCTCGGCCGCCGTGCCGAAGGGATCGCCGCGATGAAGGCTTTCACCACCTCGATCCGGCCGCCCCGCTGGATCCCGAGCGTCACCCGCCCCGAGCTGATCAACACCGACAGGCGTTCGGCCCCGACCTCCTGGCGCGGACGAGTAACTGGCATATCTCTTTTCGTGGCAGGACCCTAGCGTTGAAGCGTCAAGTGTCAATGAATGAATCGGAAAGTGAGTGGACGTGAGCGATGAGATCGCACCGTTCAAGGTTGAGTTCACGACGAGCGAGATAGAGAGCTTCGTCGTTCGCGCCAGGGCAGTACTGGAAACAGGGTGGCTGGTGCCCGGCCCCAACAACGCGGAGTTCGAGCGGCGGTTCGCGAAGTTCCTCGGTGTCCCGCAGACGGTTGCAGTCGCGTCTGGGACGGCGGCGCTGGAGGTGGTGCTGCGGGCGCTGAAGGTGAGTGGCCGAACGGTCCTGGTGCCGGCGAACACGAACTACGCGACGGCTGAGGCGACGATACGGGCGGGCTGCCGCCCGGTCCTCTACGACTCGGGCCTGTATCCGGACCTGCGCGCTATCCAGAGGGTATGGACGCCTGACGTCACGGCCCTCATGGTGGTGCACGTCGGCGGCTACCTGTCGCCCGAGCTTCCCGAGTTGCGCCGCTGGTGCGACCAGCGAGACGTGGCGTTGATCGAGGACGCCTCACACGCACACGGCTCGCTTCTGAACGGCCAGGCTGCCGGCACCTTCGGCGCTGCCGCGGCGTTCTCCCTGTTCGCGACGAAGGTAGTGACCACTGCTGAGGGTGGTGTCATCGCCACGGCCGATCCGGCGGTGGCGACGGCCTGTCGCAGGTACCGGGACCAAGGCAAGGCGGACGACGGCCTGCACCACGTGGTGTTCGGCAGCGCGTGGCGCATGTCGGAGTTGCACGCCGCGTTGGGCGCGGTTCAGCTGGATGGTCTGGGTGCCGGTCTCACCCGAGTCGGTCAGCTCGTCGGTCGGTACGTGCGCGGCATCGACCATCCCCGGGTACGGGTGCCGAACGAAGTTGGTGTGAGTTACAGCGGTCATAAGTTCATCGTCATCACCGATGGCAGGAAGGCGCGGGAGTCACTGCGCGCGCATCTGCTCGCGGCGGGCATCCGCTCCGCGAAGGGTGTGTACGAGGTGCCGTTACACCGTCAGCCGGTGTTGGGCCTCGACGACGGGGATGGGTTCCCGCTGGCTGATGCCTTCGCCACGTCGCATCTCTGCCTGCCGATGTGGAAGGGACTGACGGCGGGCGACGCGGACCGGGTAATCGAGGCCGTCAACAGCTGGACCTACGGTGGGTGAGACGGCAGATATCGCCGACGCGATGCTGATCCCGATGTATCTATCCCAGATCGACTGGGCGCGCGTGTACGAGTTGGACACCCGGCGCTACGCGGCGGACTACCTGCCGATGGGGACTGCCGACCGGCTGTCGTGGGCGCAGTTCGCCGAATCTGTGCCAGCGATGTTTCGGGGGACCCTGCATGGCAGTGACTCGGACGTACTCGTGGTGGCAAAGTCGCTGACCTGGAGCGACCAGGACGTCAACGTCTACGTCGGCTCGGAAAATCGGCCGCAGGTGCGCTCGTTCCTCGATCTGACGGAGCCGGCGTTCGTCGCCGTGTTCGCCTGGCATATCGCTGTGGCGCGTGAGGTGTCCTCGGCGTTGGGCCACGAGGTTTATGTCACGCACGGGTTCAACCCTCAGGACTCTTCACCCGACGCGCATTCGGTGGCTGCGAAGTTCCATACCCACCTGCACATCCCCGACCTGGAGCGGCGGCGACCGGTCGTACCCGCGGGGCTGTCGCACTTCGACCGGCTCGCCGTGATCGAGCCGTACTCGGTGGTGCTGTGGGATGCGCTGAGACACTTTCTGACCGCACGAGGCTCCAGGTCTCGGTGGCGTACGGCGCCCGGATTCGGCTTCATCAGCATCGTCACGCCGTTGGACGACATGCTCGCCGATGACCTGCGCCTGCTGTTCGCACTGCTCGCCGACGTCCACAGCACCTACCTCGAACTGGTAGAGGTCTTCACCGCCGGGCGGGTCGAGCAGAGGACCGGGCATGAGCGGTACGTGCCGCTGCCACCCGGGGAGCGGGACCACCGGCTGTCGACCTTCACCGAATGCGCGGAATGGTTGTCTGCTGATTCCGCTGCCGTGCTGCGCTACCTGGCACGCAACCTTGCCCCGGCCGACGCCCGAGACAGTCCGGGGTCGCGTCGGATCTCCAGCGCGAGGCAGGCGTGGATAGCGAAAGGGCTCTCCGGGGCGGTCAACTTCGTCGTCTCGGCCGCTGATGCCTTCGTGCGGATCGACATCGCCCCACGCGTGATCAGTACCTCCGGTGCAACCAAGGTCATCTCCACCTCGCCCACGATCATCCGCAAGGACCGCGGCGTTGCCACGGCCGCCGATCAGCAACGGATGCGCGGCTTTCACCAAACCGTGCTGGCTGCTGTGACCCGCGTGCAGTCCGCGCCCCTCCAGCAAAGGAGCAAGCCATCAACATCGTCATCTCCGGTGCCGCCGGTTTCGTCGGCGTGAACCTGCTCGAACGCCTCGATCGGCATTCCCCCCTCCGCGATCAGTACGAGCGTGTGGTGCTGGTCGACCCGTTGCAGTACGGCATGCAGAAGATCCCGGCGTCGGTCCTGAGCAACCCCTGGTACCGCTTCGTCAACGGCTCCATCTACGACCCGGCCGTAGCCGAGGATGCGATCGGCGCCGGCGACCTGATCATCCACCTTGCCGCCGAGGTGAACAGCTTCACCGCCCCGCAGTCCTCCACGTCCGACGACCCGCCCGGCTACCTACGGCGGTTGACTGACAGTGGCATCGGCCGGCTGTTGTTCCTGTCCAGCGCCGACGTATACGGCGACAACGACTCGCCGGATCTCCTGGAGACCGATCCAATCCGGCCGCCCACCATATACGCGGCGGCGAAGGCCGCGTTCGAGGCATACCTGTCCGCTTTCCATGACCTACACGGGTTGCCGTTTGTTGCCTTCCGCCCGGTCACGATATTCGGGCCGAATCAGTATCCGGGCTGGCTCGTTCCACGGATCGTCACTCAGGCGATCAACCGAGAACAGATCACGATCACCGGCGACGGGTCGGTACGCCGCGACTGGATTTACGTAAGTGACATCTGCGACCTGTTGATCCAAGCGGCACTCTATGACGGCTCGGATGTGCATGGCGAGATCTTCAACGTGGGAACCGGCCATGAACTGGACGTGCTGTCGCTGACCCGGCATGTTCTCGGTGCCGTCGGACGCGACGAGTCACTGATCACATTCGTTCCCGACCGGCTCGGCGATATCCGTCGGCAGGTCACTCACGCGGCCAAGGCCCGCGCGACCTTCGGTTGGGAACCAGCCGTGCCGCTGCGAGACGGGCTGGCGCGCACCGTGGCGTGGTACCAGGACGCGCACCGATCCCGCTGAGCGAAAGGAAAAACGGCGATGTATGTGCTTGGCATGCATGGCAATCTCGGCAAGGCCGAACACGATCCGGCCGCGGTATTGCTGAGGGACGGACAGATCATCGCGGCGGCCGAGGAGGAACGCTTCGTACGGTACAAACACGCAGTCGGGTTGATGCCGGACGCCGCGATCCGGTTCTGCCTCGACCAGGCCGGTATCAGTATCCGAGACGTGGACCAGGTGGCGTTTCCCCGAAGCACATGGTCGGACTTTCCACCGCGCCTGGACGCCTACCTCTGGTACAACTTCGGCCACACCCCACCCGTCACCTTCGTGGACCATCATCTCGCCCACGCCGCCTCGGCTTACCTTGTGTCTGGTTTCGACAAGAGCCTGATCGTGACCGTCGACCAAGCCGGCGACGGCACATCATGCGCCGCGTTCCGCGCCGACGGCCTACGGCTGAAGCGACTGGAGGCAGTGCCGTTCCCGCACTCCCTCGGCCTGTTCGCCGCACTGGTGACGCAATATCTCGGCTTCCGTAGCAACCACGACGAGTACAAGGTTATGGGCCTCGCCCCGTACGGCTCGCCGACGATCGACGTCACGCATATCCTCGACCGCATAGCCGGATTACCCCAACTCGCCTCCGACGTCCTTCATCCCGAGGTGATGCGACGCCACCCGACGTTCCACACCGACCAGCTGCCGATGTTCAGGGCCGATCGGCTTCCCGGGCTGCCACCTCGGCGAATGCCGGGCGGCCCGCTCAGCGACGCACACCGTGACCTCGCCGCATCGGCACAGCACGCCATTACCTCGGCGCTGTTGGGGTTCATCGCCCGCCACCGCGACGAGGAAGACAGGCGACTGTGCCTTGCCGGTGGCGTCGCCGAGAACTCCGTCGCGGCTGGCGCGGTCGCCTCGGCGCGACTGTTCGACGATGTCTACGTTGCTCCGGCGTGCGGAGACGCCGGGACGGCCCTCGGCGCCGCGCTGGTTGTGGCGGCCGAACACGGGAATCGACCAGCCCGGCTCACCCACACCAAATTCGGGCCGGAGTTCGCAGACTCCCACGTGGCCGAGGCAGTACGGAACAGCGGGGTCCGGTTCACCGAGACCGACGACCCAGCGGCCGACGCCGCGACGCTCATCGCCGAACAACGGATCGTCGCCTGGTTCCAGGGCCGGATGGAGTTCGGTCCCCGCGCGTTGGGTGCCCGTTCACTGCTCGCCGACCCCTCCACCAAGGTCATGCGCGAACGGGTCAACCAGATCAAACGCCGCGAGCAGTTCCGGCCCTTCGGCCCTTCGGTGCTGGCAGAGCACATGCCGGCGCTGTTCACCGATCCGCCCGCCGCGCCGTTCATGTCGTTCACCCTGCCAACCAGGAATCACACCCCGATCGTGGCCGCGACGCATGTCGACGGCACCAGCCGACCACAGGCGGTCGCTCGGGACAACTCCGCGTACAGGCGCCTCATCGAGCATGTGCATGGCCACACAGGTACCCCGGCGGTGCTGAACACCAGTCTGAACTCGGGCTGGGAACCGATCGTCACGACGCCGGAGCAGGCCATCGCGTTCTTCTACGCGAGTTCGGCCGACGCGCTGGTCATCAACCGGTTCCTGCTCACCAAGGAGGCCCGGTGATCACCTATGACACCGTTGTGATCGGCGGAGGCATCGCCGGCCTGCTGACAGCCTTGCGTCTGGCTCGCAATGGACAGGCCGTCGCGGTGGTGGAGGCTGATCGGTTGGGCAGTGGCGCCACATGCGCCAATCACGGCATGCTGCACTCCGGGGCTCTGTACGTGCGCCAGCATGGCCACATCGTCCGTCACTGCCGGGAAGCCGCTCAAGCATTCTCCGTACTGCTTACCGACGCCGAGATCCCGACGGACGAGGCCGTCTACGTCCTGCCTGGCGCCGAAGTCGACAACTATGTCGCGCTCCTTGACCACCACGGCATCGCCTACCAGGCGACCGATTCTTACCATGTTGACGAGTTGAACCGCTCCGCGATCCACACGCACGCGCTACTGAGAATCCGGGAACGAGCGTTCTCTTCCCGGCGGATCGTCGCCACCCTCGCCGGGCAATGCCTCGCGGCCGGTGTCACCATCATCACCGGCGCCGCCGTTAACCAGATCGCGGTTACCTCCGGGAAGGTTACCGGCGTCCGGCTCGGCGCGACAGAACTGCTTCATGCCCGACAGGTCGTCAACGCCGCAGGCATCGGCACCGCTCGTCTGCTGGCCGACCTCGGTTCCCGGCAAGCTTCGCTGTTGAAGTCCCGCCTCGACATGATGATCCACTTTCCGTCAGCGCGGCTCACCCGTGGGTTCATCTTCGCCGAACTCCACCGGCCGGTGATCATGCCGGCGATCGGCGGCGGCGCGCTCTCCTCGTTCTTCGGCGGCGTCCAACCGCAGATCACGGGTCGCCGAACCTACCCGGTCGACCTTCACAGGGCAGCCGCGTTGCTACGCCAAACGATCGATGCACTCACGCCGGAAACCATTGAGCCCGATGCCGCAGTGGCGTACGTCGCGGGGAAAACGGACTACATCGGGTCCGTCCACAGCGAGAACGGTGTCGTCAACCCGGGATTTCATGTCATCGATCACGACACCGTGGATGGCCTGGCTGGCCTGCACACCGTCATCACCGGCAAGATGACGCTGGCATTCCATGCCAGCAAAGCCGTCGCAGACGCCATCCTCGGCGCAGACCTGCCGTTGGTCGTGCATCCGGAAAACGGACGAGAAACACCGCCCGCGCTGCTCGCGGTCGAGCCCTGGGCGTCGCCAGCGCGGCTATAGTCGGGCCTGTGCAAGATCGAGAATCCCCCATCGTTACCACCGAAGTGACCACGGCATACGCCAGCCCGTGGGTGCAAGTGGAGGAACACGCGGTCATCGACGTGGACGGTCGGCCCGGCATGTACAACGTGTTGCGCTACGGCGACGGGGTTTCCGTGCTCGCAGTGAGCGGCGACGACTTCTACCTGATCCGCGAATACAAGTACGCCATCGGCCGGCGCATCATGCAACTGCCCAGCGGAGGGGTCGACAAGGGCGAAGAACCACTCCACGCCGCAATGCGGGAGCTGCTGGAAGAGACTGGTCTCATCGCTGACGCGTGGACGCCACTCGGGCTCGTATACCCGTACCCGACCAACATCCCTTCTGCTGTGCACCTGTTCGTCGCGTTCGATGCCCGGCCCGTGCAACCGCCCGAGCCGGGCATCGAACTGCTCCGTACGCCGCGTTCAGCGGTACGGCGTCTTATCGCCGAGAATCAGGTAACTCACGCCGCGTCCCTGGTCTGCCTGCTCACTCATCTCTCCAGCGGCGGCTGACATGGCTGCGAGTCCTCACCGACCGAGCACCCGGTACTTGGCCTCGGTCGCCTCCTTCTGCGGCTTCCACCACCACTCGTTCTGCCGGTACCAGTCGATCGTTGCCGCCAGTCCCGCCCTGAAGTCGCCGTACTTCGGCTGCCACCCGAGTTCCGTGCGGATCTTCGTGGTGTCATTCGAGTAGCGCAGATCGTGCCCGGGACGATCCGCCACGTGATCATAGGAGTCCGGCGCCTGGCCCATCAACTCCAGGATCAACTCCAAGATCTCCTTGTTGCTGCGTTCGTCGCCGGAGCCGATCAGATACGTCTCACCAATCCTTCCTTTGGAGAGAATCAGGTGCACGGCAGCGTTGTGGTCGTCCACGTGCGTCCACTCCCGTACGTTCTCACCCGCGCCGTACAGCTTCGGCCGTTCGCCGACCAGCAGATTGGTGATCTGTCGAGGGATGAACTTCTCCACGTGCTGGTAGGAGCCGTAGTTGTTGGCGCAGTTCGACAAGGTCGCGGCCACCCCGAACGACCGGGCCCATGCCCGGACCAGCATGTCTGAACTGGCCTTGCTGGCCGAATACGGGCTCGACGGATCGTACGGGGTTCCCTCATCGAACTTGTCCGTCGCGTCCAACGGCAGATCGCCGAACACCTCGTCGGTCGAGATGTGATGAAATCGGCCGCTGTGTCGCCGTACCGCCTCTAGCAGGGTGTACGTGCCGATGATGTTGCTTCGGATGAACGGTTCAGGATCGTGTAGCGAGTTGTCCACGTGCGACTCGGCAGCGAAGTGCACAACCAGATCCGCTTCGGCGACAAGCTGATCGACCACGGAGGCATCGCAAATGTCCCCATGGACGAACTCGGTCCGATCGGCGACCGGCCTCAACGTGGTCTGATCTCCTGCGTAGGTCAACGCGTCGAGGACGCGGACCTCGTACTCGGGATGGTTTCTGATTGTGTAATGAACAAAGTTCGCACCGATGAAACCGGCCCCGCCGGTCACAAGCATCCGCGTCATATTCACGCATCCTACGGAAGTCCGCTCGCCCAGGAGCGAGCCTTGGTGATCGGTCCCCGGCGCGTTGGAACTGCGCCGGCTCAGCAGCCCGGCAGGGCGAGGTCGACCCGGATCGGGAAGTGGTCGCTGGCCCGCCTGGTCAGCTCGGTGTCCGGCACGTCGTAGTCGACCACCGCGATCCGACGGTCGACGAAGAGGCCGTCGATCCGGCGGGTGGCGCCGGCACACGGGAAGGTGCACCGGTCGGCGCGGTCGGTGGCCACCGCGCTGTCCGCCAGGTCGTCCGCGACGGTACGCCAGGCCGCGCTGCCGGCGGTGTCGTTCAGGTCGGCGCCGACGATCACCGGCAGGTCGATCCGGTCCAGTTCCGCCTTGAACGCGGCGGCCTGCCCGGGGCGCTCCGCCGGATCCGTGGACAGGTGCGAGCCGGCCACCACGAACCGGGGAGCGGGACCCGTGCCGGTCGCCGGCGGCACCGAGCACTCGGCGTACACCGCGCCGCGCAGGTGCCGGCCGGGGGTGAGCGGATAGCGCTGGCACCAGGTGCGGTGCACCCGTACCCGCAGGTTGGTCAGGAGCAGGTTGCCCAGCGCCGGCAGGCCGCCGGCGGCGACCAGCAGGCCGAAGTCCTCGGCCAGCGCGGCACACTTGTGCCGCCAGCGGAACCGGCGCGGCGCCTCCTGCACGATCACCACGTCCGGCCGGGCCTGCCGGACCACCGCGGCCAGCGCGGCCCGGTCGTCCCGCCGGCCGTGCACGTTGTACGACAGCACCCGCAAAGGCGTGCCGGCGGGCTGCTCCAGGGTCACGTGACTCCTCCGCTCGGTTTCCCGGTCAGCGCCGACGGGCCAGGTCGGCGGCGCCGACCACCCCCGCGGTGTTGCTCAGCTCGGCGGGCCTGATCGAGGCCACCGGCAGCCGACCGCGCTGAGCGAGCGCCTCGACGTAGGACCGGTTGGTGGGTCCCAGCAGCAGCTCGCCGGCGTCGATCACCCCGCCGCCGACGACCAGCACCTGCGGATCGAGGATCTGCGCCATGTCGGCCAGCGCCATGCCGAGCCACTTGCCGAGTTGGGCGAAGGCCTCGACCGAGACCTGGTCGCCGTCCTGGGCGGCGGCGGTGACCATCCGGCCGGTGACCGCGTCCGGGTCACCGTCGGCCAGTCCCAACAGCCGGACGGCGCGGTTCGGCTCCTGACGGGCGCCGGCCCGGGCGAACCGGACCAGGGCGCTGCCGCTGCCGTACTGCTCCAGGCAGCCCAACCGGCCGCAGCCGCACTGGTGGCCACCCGGCACGGCCAGCATGTGACCCAGTTCGGCGGCGATGCCGTGCGCGCCGCGCAGCAACTCTCCGCCGAGGACGATCCCACCGCCGACGCCGGTGCCGATGGTGAACATGACCATCGAGTCGTCCGCCGCCCGGGCGGCGCCGTACCGGAACTCCGCCCAGGCCGCCACGTTGGCGTCGTTCTCGACGATGACCGGCAGGTCCACGGCCGAGCTGACGTAGTCCCGCAGCGGCTCGTCCCGCCAGGCGATGTTGGGCGCGAAGAGCACGACCGCACGGCTCGCGTCGATCCACCCGGCCGCGCCGATGCCGACCGCCTCGATCCGCCGGTCGGCCGCCAGCTCGGTGACCACCTCGACGATGACGTCGCGGGTCTTACCGACGTCCTCGGCCGGCGTGTCCCGGCGGACCATCGCCAGCACCTCTCCGGCCTCGTCGACGACACCCCCGGCCACCTTCGTGCCACCGACGTCGACTCCGATGGTCAGCGTCACCGCTGCCGCTCCCCTCTGCCGTGCCGCACCGAAACCCACCCGGCCGTCCGTTCGACGGCCGGGCCGGTCGGTCCGGTCGATCCGGTGCTCAGTCCTCGTCCGCCGACGTACCGTCGGCGGTGGCCAACTGCTCACCAGGTGTCCGCGACGTCGGCACCGTTGCCCGTCCGCCGTCCTCCGGGGTGCGCGACCCGCCGTCCCCCGGTCCGGCCGGAGCCGGCCGGGAGGTCGTGGCGGGCCGGTCGGCCCGGTCCGCGGCGGTCGCGTCGTCCGTCCGGGTCGCTGCCGCCCAGACGTCCCGCTCCCCCGTCGGTGGAAGATCATGCCTGGTCCGGGTGGCGGTGCGCCATACCTCGTCGTCGCCGGATCCGGCCCGGCCTGCCGACCCGGCGTCGGCCGGCCCGGCGGGGGCCCGCGTACCGGCGCCGTCCGGACGGGCGTCCGGGCCGGTCCCGGGCGTTCCGGTGTCCTGCGGGCGGCCCGCGGCGGGGGCGCCGGAGCCGGCGGTGGACAGCGCCCGCAGCAGGCTCGCCACCCCCGCGGCGAGGTCACCGGCGCCGGTGGCCAGCCGCTCGGCGAACTCCGGACTCGGGTCGCGCAACGCGGACATCGTGCGGCAGAGCGGACAGACGCAGCATTCGGCGCTGCCGGTGGCGAAACCCCCGGCGGCGTGCGTCGGCCCGGCTCCGCCCGCCCCGGGGGCGCCCTCATCCGGAACGGCCGGATCCGCCGCCGCCGGGCCGGCGCCGGCGGCCGAGGCCGCACCGCCGGTGGTGCCGGTGCCGGCAGCGCCGGCAGCGGCGGTGGCGGCGCCGGTCCGACCGCCGTGGCCCAGGGCGCCGGAGATCAGGTCACCGACCGGGCCGAACGCGCCCCGCAGGCCGTCGGCGCCGCCGTCCGAACCGGCCAGCCGTACGGCGGCCAGGGCGGTGGCCACCAGTCGCTCCGCCTCCTCGCGGGCCGAGCCCGGATCGATCTCCCCCATGCTCGGCTCCCTCACCGTGACACCGTTACCGGCGAACCCGTCACTGAGCCGCACCGGAGCGTTCTACCCGCCCCTTGAGCTGCTTCAACGCCGTGTCCATGATCATTTTCTCGGCCTTGCGGCGGAACATCCCCAACATCCCGACCGACAACTCGACCTCCAGCGTGTAGGTCACCGTGCAGCTGCCGTCGCCGTTGTCGTCGAGGTCGTACGACCCGACCTGCCGCTTCTGCATCCGGGAGGGCGCCACGAGATGCCACTCGATCCGGGAGAGATCCTCGGCGTACCCGTAGGCCAGGGTGTACTCGTCGGCCATCACCCCGGCGTCCAGAACGAACCGGACCTGGCTGGCGTAGCCGTCCTCGTACTCCTCGACGACCTCGACGCTCTTGACCGCCTCGGTCCACTCCGGGTAGTGCCGAAAGTCACAGATCACCGCCGCCACCCGGTCCGGTGGTGCGGCGATGACGATCGACTGGGTGGAGGAGTCCGCCATGTGGGGCAGGCTACCCGTGCGGCGGACCTGCCGGTACGACCGGCCCGCCGGGGCGGGTAGGTTGCGAAAGAGCCAGCCGCCGGACCCGGCCGGCGAGTACGAGCCCGAGGAGTGCAGGTGCGCGAGTTCTCCGTCCCACCGGTCGTCAGCGTCGGCGACGCGGCGAACCTGACCGACCCGGTCTGGGACAACGCCGAGACAGCCCCCGACTTCGTCCAGTTCGTCCGGCCGGTGCCAGGTCGGACGGACGACTGGGAGGACGTCACCTGCCGGCAGTTCCGCGACGAGGTGATCGCCGTCGCCCGCGGGCTGGTCGCCGCCGGGATCGAGCCGGGTGCCCGGGTCGGGTTGATGAGCAAGACCCGGTACGAGTGGACCCTGGTCGACTACGCGATCTGGGCGGCCGGGGCGGTCACCGTACCGATCTACGAGACCTCCAGCGCGGACCAGGTGGCCTGGATCCTCGCCGACTCCGGCGCGACGGCCTGCGTCGTGGAGAGCAACAACAACGCGCTCTGCCTGACCGGCGTCCGCGACCGGCTGCCGGACCTGGAGCGGGTCTGGCAGATCGACGCGGGCGACCTGGACCGGTTGCGGTCCGACGGCGCCGCGGTCGACCCGGCCGACATCGACGCCCGGCGCGCTGGGGTCCGGGCCGACGACCTGGCCACCATCATCTACACCAGCGGCACCACCGGCCGGCCCAAGGGCTGCGAGCTGACCCACCGGAACATGTACTCGGACATCGCGAACGCCGTCCCGGTGCTGCCCAACCTGTTCCACGAGGGCGCGTCGACGCTGCTGTTCCTGCCGTTGGCGCACTCGTTCGCCCGGCTGATCCAGATCGGCGTGGTGGCCGCCCGGGCCACCATGGCGCACAGCTCGGACACCAAGAACCTGGTGCCGGAGCTGCAACGGTTCCGCCCCACCTTCGTCCTGTCGGTGCCCCGGGTGTTCGAGAAGGTCTACAACGGCGCGGCGCAGAAGGCGCAGGCCGAGGGCAAGGGCAAGATCTTCGCGGCGGCCGAGCAGACCGCCGTGGCCTGGAGCGAGGCGTTGGACTCCCCCTCCGGGCCGGGCCTGCGGCTGCGGCTGCGGCACCAGGTGTTCGACCGGCTGGTCTACCGGCGGCTGCGGGCCGCGCTGGGCGGCCGGTGCCGCGCCGCGATCAGCGGCGGCGCGCCGTTGGGTGCCCGGCTCGGGCACTTCTTCCGCGGGGTCGGGATCACCGTCCAGGAGGGCTACGGACTCACCGAGACCTCGCCCGCGGCCGCGGCCAACCTGCCCGACGCGACCCGGATCGGCACGGTCGGCCGGCCGCTGCCCGGGGTCACCATCCGGGTGGAGAACGACGGCGAGATCCTGATCAAGGGCGACCTGGTGTTCCGTGGCTACCGGAACAATCCCGAGGCCACCGCCGAGGCCCTGGACGACGGCTGGTTCCGCACCGGCGACCTGGGTCGGCTGGACTCCGACGGTTTTCTCACCATCACCGGCCGAAAGAAGGAGATCATCGTGACCGCGGGCGGCAAGAACGTCGCCCCGGCGGTGCTGGAGGACCCGATCCGGGCCCATCCCCTGGTCAGCCAGTGCATGGTGGTCGGCGACCGGCGGCCGTTCGTCGCCGCGCTGGTCACCATCGACGAGGAGGCCTGGCCGGGCTGGCTGGCCGGTCACGGGCTGGCCGAGTCGACCAGCGTGGCCGACATGCGCGACGACGAGGCGTTGCGGGCCGAGATCCAGCAGGTGATCGACGAGGCGAACCGGGCGGTGTCCCGGGCCGAGGCGATCAAGGCGTTCCGGATCCTGGACCGGGATTTCAGCGAGGCCACCGGCGAGCTGACCCCGTCTCTCAAGATCAAGCGGAATGTCGTGCAGGAGACGCACGCCGCCGAGATCGCCGACATCTACGAGCACTGACTACGATCCGTCAGGTGTCCGCTTCGACTGGCGCCCGCCCGCGCCCGCATCCGCTCGCGGCGACCGCGCGCGTGGTCATGCTCGCGCTGGTCGCGGTCCTGACCCTGATCACCACCCGGGATCCGCAGCAGCTCTGGTGGATCGGCCTGCTCGCGGTCGCCGGGATACCCGCCGTCGCGGCACGCGAGCACCGCGTCCTCGGCCCGCTCGGCCGGTACGCCGAGGTCGTGGTCATCGGGCTGGCCGCCAGCCAGGTCGCCGCCGCCGCGACCGTCGGCGGCGGCTGGGGCGCGTCGGCGATCCTGCCCTACCTGGCCGTACCGCTGACCGTGGCCGCCCTCGCCCACCGGTCGCAGGAGGGCGCCGGCTTGCTCGCGGTCGCCGCGGTCACCCTGCTGGGCAGCGCCGCGCTGACCGGCTCGGGACCCGACCGGCAACTGGTCCAACCGTGGTACCTCGCGGTCTGCGCGCAGTGGCTGGTGCTGGCCGCCCTGGGCCTGTACGCGGCCGGCACCCTGCAACGGGTGCTGCAGGCCCGCGGCGAGGGCCCGCCCCAGCCGTACGCCGAGGCGACCCGGCTGCTGACCCAGCTACGCAGCGTCGCCCGGCAGCTGCCCGGGGCCACCCTGGACCCGGGCGGCATCTCCGAGCACCTGGTGGAGGAGGTGCGGACGGTGGTCCGGGCCGACCGGGCGGCGGTGCTGTCGGCCAGCGGCGGCGGCCGGTTGGTGGTGCTCGCCCAGGCCGGCGTGGACCGGGTGGACTGGGAGACCACCCTGGACGCCGACTCGGCCATCGCCGACGCGTGGGCCACCCAGCAGCCGCAGACGGCCAACCGGTCGCAGGCCCGCTCGCACCCGGGTGGGGACGTGTCCGCGCTGGTCGTACCGTTGGTCGCCGGGGTCCGTACGGTGGGGTTGCTGGCCCTGGAGGCGGACGTGACCGGCGCCTACCCGGCGGCGGCGGTGGGCCGGGTGACCGGGGTGACCCGGCCGGCGGCGCTGCGGCTGGAGGCCGCCCTGCTCTTCGACGAGGTGCGCTCGCTGGCCACCAACGAGGAACGGCAACGACTGGCCCGGGAGATCCACGACGGGGTGGCCCAGGAACTGGTCATGGTCGGGTACGGCATCGACAACGCGCTGGCCACCGTGCACGACGACGCCAAGGAGACCGAGGAGTCGCTGCGTACCCTGCGCGCCGAGGTGACCCGGGTGATCACCGAGCTGCGGCTCAGCCTGTTCGAACTGCGCAGCGAGGTCGACCGGCACGGCGGGCTGGCCGCCGCGATCGCCGAGTACGCCCGCACCGTCGGCGCCTCGGCCGGACTGCGGGTGCACCTGTCCCTGGACGAGTCGACCGCCCGGCTGCCGGCGGCGACCGAGGCCGAGCTGCTGCGCATCGCCCAGGAGGCGGTCACCAACGCGCGCAAGCACGCCGGGGCGGCTAATCTATGGGTTACCTGTGAGGTGGATCCCCCGTACGCCCAAATTGAAGTGTCGGATGATGGTCAGGGCATCGCTGACCAGCGCCCGGACGGGCGGTACGGTCTTGCGATCATGGCCGAGAGGGCGGAACGTATCCGGGGCCGGCTGGAGATCAGTCCGCGACACCCCAGCGGCACGACGGTGGCGGTGGTACTCGGAACGTCGCCTCGGCGCGATAACGTGCGCGGTAGCACCGCAGGAGAAGGGGAGTAGCCCGAGCATGACGACCAGCCCCACGCCGACCACCCGCACCAAGGTCCTCCTCGTGGACGATCACGACCTGATCAGGAAGGGCCTGCGCCACGCGTTCGAGCGGGACCGGCAGTTCGAGGTCGTCGGCGAGGCGGCCACCGCCGCGGAGGGGGTCCGGCAAGCCGGTGCCCTGCAGCCCGACGTCGTGATCATGGACCTTCGATTGCCGGACGGCAGTGGTCTGGAGGCGACCCGAGCGCTACGCAAGTCCAGCGCGACGATGGGCATCGTGGTGCTGACCATGTACGCGGGCGACGACCAGTTGTTCGGTGCCCTGGAGGCCGGCGCCAGCGCGTTCGTGCCCAAGACCGCGCCCGCCGACGAGGTGGTCGCGGCCGCCCGGCACGCCGCCTCCTCCCCCAGCGCCTTCACGGCCGCCGACCTGGCCGAGGCGATGAAACGGCGGCTGGCCCCGTCCGGTCCGCAGTTGTCCCCCCGGGAGGGTCAGGTGCTCCGCCTGCTCGCCGACGGGATGAGCGTGGCCGGCATCGCCAAGCAGCTGTTCGTCAGCGAGTCGACCGCCAAGACGCACATCTCGAAGCTCTACGAGAAGCTGGGTGCGGCCAACCGCGCCCAGGCGCTGATGACCGCCCTGCGGTTGGGCCTGCTCGAAGCGCCTGACGCTCCCAAGTTCTGACCGACCGCCCCACCCCGGCTGGAACGCTCCACCGGACCGGTCCGCACGGCCCCCGGCTCCGCGCCCCGACGGCGCGGGTCGGGGGCCGTTTCCGTCGTCGGGACGGGCCCGCCGGAACAACGACTACCGAGCGTGGTCGTCCGGGCGGCGCGGGAGGATATCAACTCCGGTAACTACGCCATTGGCTCGGTGCTCTGGATTCCTCGATCCACGCCCGGGCAGAATAGCTGCGACCACCTGGCGGGGCAGAAAAACCGCGTCATTCGCTTAAGGGGCGTACGTTATGCAACGGCCGGATTGGGCGCCGGAGAGCATCGACATGGAGCGACCCAGCGTCGCCCGGATGTACGACTACTACCTGGGCGGGTCGCACAACTTCGCGGTCGACCGGACGGCGGCGCAGGCGATGGTGGCCGCCGTGCCGGACGCCCCACTGATGGCCCAGGCCAACCGGGCGTTCCTGCGCCGCGCCGTGCACTTCCTGATCGACCAGGGGGTCCGGCAGTTCCTCGACATCGGTTCCGGCATCCCCACCGTCGGCAACGTGCACGAGATCGCCCAGCGGGCCGCCCCCGAGTCCCGGGTGGTCTACGTGGACGTGGACCCGGTCGCCGTGGCACACAGCCGGCAGATGCTGGCCGGCAACCGCAACGCCGTCGTCGTCCAGGAGGACCTGCGGAACCCGGAACAGATCCTGGCGCATCCGGACCTGCACCGGCTGCTCGACTTCGACCGGCCGATCGCCGTCCTGGTCGTGGCGGTGCTGCACTTCGTCGCCCCGGCGGACGACCCCGCCGGCGTCCTGCGCCGGATCCGCAAGGCCCTGCCGTCCGGCAGCTACCTGGTGCTGTCCCAGGCCGGTGACGTCGGCGAGTTGCACGCCGAACGCGCACAGGCCGAACGGATCTACCGCCGCACCGACAACCCGCTGTGGATCCGTACCCGCGCCGAACTCACCGAACTCTTCGACGGCTTCGACCTGGTCGAGCCGGGGGTGGTCTGGGTGCCGCAGTGGCGCCCCGACACCCCGGACGTCGTCGAGGAGCCCGAGCGGGCGGGTTTCCTGGGCGGTGCGGGACGGCTGGCGTGACCGACGAGTCTGTCCTGGCCACGGCGCGACCGGGCCTCGCGGCCTTCGCCCGGGCCTGGGCCAAGGCGGTCGCCGGCACCAGCTACCTGCCGATGACCCACGCCCAACTGGAGGCACTGCTGCTACGCCTGACCGTACGGCTCGCGGCGGCGCTGGCGGCCGAGCCGTTCGACGTACGGCGCGGCCAGCAGGTCGGCGCCGATCTGGTCGCCGCGCACGTGACCTCCGCCGAAGGGCTGGGCCGCACCGTCGAGGTGCTGCACCTGCGGTTGCTGCGCGACCTGGGACTGTCCGGTGAGGACGTCCAGGACCGGATGGCCCGGCTGCTGGGGACGGTGACCACCGGTTACACCCGGGCGCTGCGCGACCGCACCCTCGACGAGCAGGAGTCCATCCGCCGGGCCGACATGGTCGCCCGGGAACAGGCCGAGCGGGCGCTGCGGGACAGCGAGGCCCGGTTCCGCCACCAGGCCACCCACGACCCGCTGACCGGCCTGGCCAACCGCACCGTCTTCACCGAGCGACTCACCGCCGCCATCGCCCGCGCCGAGGCGAACGGCGCCCGGATCGGGCTCTGCTTCGTGGACCTCGACCGGTTCAAGGAGGTCAACGACACCCTCGGGCACCCGATGGGCGACCTGCTGCTGATCGCGGTGGCCGACCGGTTGCGTCGCGGCGTGGGCGAACACCTGGTCGCCCGGCTGGGTGGCGACGAGTTCGTCATCCTGCTGGAGGAGACCACCTGCACCACCGACGCGCTCACGGTGGCGGACGCGGCGCTGGCGGCCATCGGCCGGCCGACGGTCCTCGGCGGCCGCGAGGTGACCGTGTCGGCCAGCATCGGGATCGTCGAACGCCCGGCCGCCGGCAGCAACCCGACCGACCTGATGCGGGCCGCGGACATCACCATGCGCTGGGCCAAGGCCGCCGGCAAGCACCGCTGGGAACTGTTCGACGAGGAACGCCACGAGCGGGAACTGCGCCGGTACGCGTTGTCCGCCGCCCTGCCGGCCGCCCTGGAACGGGGCGAGTTCTATCTCGACTACCAACCGCTCGCCTCGCTCGCCGACGGGAACGTACGCGGGGTCGAGGCGTTGGTCCGGTGGCGTCACCCGGAGCTGGGGGTGCTGCGGCCGGACCGGTTCATCGGGCTCGCCGAGGAAACCGGCATGATCGTGAAGCTGGGCGCCTGGGTGCTTGCCGAGGCGTGCCTGCAGGCCCGCGACTGGCTGCGGCTCAGCCCGGCCGCCCCGTTCGTCAGCGTCAACCTCGCCGTCCGTCAGGTGCACGCGGCCGGTCTGGTGGACGAGGTCCGCGAGTTGCTGGAACGGACCGGCCTGCCCCCGGACCGGCTCCAGTTGGAGATCACCGAGAGCGCGTTGATGAACGCCACCGGCGAGCCGGTGCGGGTCCTGCGGGTGCTCTCCGACCTCGGCGTACGGATCGCCATCGACGACTTCGGCACCGGCTACTCGAACCTGGCCTACCTGCGCAACCTGCCGGTGACCGAGCTGAAGGTCGCCGGTTCCTTCGTCGCCGGCCTGCGGGCGCCCCGGCACGATCCGGCGAGCCGCACCGACGAGCGCATCGTCGAGACCCTGGTCTCGCTGGCCCACGCCCTGGACCTGACGGTCACCGCCGAGGGGGTGGAGACCGCCGGTCAGGCCGAGCGGCTGCGGGCGATCGGCTGCGACGCCGCGCAGGGCTGGCACTTCGGCGTACCGGCACCGCCGGACCGGATCGCCGAGCGGCTGGCCGGCACCGCGCGACAGGTCGCCGGCCAGGCCGGCTGAGCGCCGCGTCGCGGCGGTCCCGCGGGCGGCGGGCCGCCGGGCCCGTGGCCGGATTAGGCGGACCCCCGGTGCGGCGGCGGTCCCGCGCGCGGCGGGCCGCCGGGGTCCGAGCCGGTCGTCCGCCGACCGGAGACGCTCAGCCGGCGAGCAGGTCGGTCAACCGGCGGGCCTGGGTCTCCCAGCGCCACTCCCGCTCGACCCAGGCCCGGCCGGCGGCGCCCAGCCGGGCGGCCAGGTCCCGGTCGGCGAGCAGGGTGGCCACCCGGTCGGCGAGCCGGTCGACCGCTCGGCCGTCGACCACGAAGCCGGTCTCCCCCTCGCGTACCGCGTCCGGCGCGCCGCCCGAGTCACCGGCCACCACCGGCAGCCCGGTGGCGGACGCCTCCAGGTAGACGATGCCCAGGCCCTCCACGTCCAGTCCCCGGTTGCGGGTCCGGCACGGCATCGCGTAGACGTCACCGGCCGCGTAGTGCATCGGCAGCTCCGCCGCCGGGACCGACCCGGTGAAGACCACGTCCCGGTCGACCCCGACCCGCCGGGCCAGCTTCTCCAGCGCCGGCCGGTAGGGTCCGCCGCCGACGATCAGCAGGGCCGCGTCCGGCACCCGGCGCCGGATCGCCGGCAGGGCCCTGATCAGCGCGTCCTGGCCCTTGCGCGGCACCAGCCGGGACACGCAGACCACCACCGGCCGGTCCGCGAGGCCGTGCCGGGCCCGCACCGGCGCACCGTCCACCCCCGGGTGGTACGCCTCGACGTCCACCCCCGGCGCGAGCCGGCGCAGGTCGGTGAGGCCGTCCACCGCCCGGGCCAGCCGGGTCCGGGTGTACTCGCCGAGGTAGGTGACCACGTCCGAGTCCCGGGCGATCCGGCGCAGCAGCGTCCGCGCCCCGGGCAGGGCCGCCCAGCCGACCTCGTGGCCGTGGGTGAGCGCCACCGCCCGGCCGATGCCGGCCCGCCGGCGCAGCCCCCGGGCGAGCAGCCCGAGCGGTGCCGCCGCGCCGAACCACACCGTGTCGCAGTCGTACGCCCGGGCCAGCTCGGCCGCCCGCCGGGCCACCCGGGGGGTGGGCAGCAGCACGGAGGTCGGTTCGCGGACCACCTCGAACGGTTGCCCGGCGTCGAACGTGTCGGATCCCCGCCAGGTGGAGGCGTAGACCACCACCGAGCCGGCCGGCTGGCCGACCGCGAGGTGGTGGACGAAGGACTGGATCCCGCCGTGCCGCGGCGGGAAGTCGTTGGTGACCAGCAGGGTCCGGGTCATCGCTCGGTTACCGGTTTCGTTTCGGTGGGATCACTTGCCGGAAATCCGGGCGTACGCCCGGGCGGCGGCGATCCGTTCCACGGTGGACGGGTGCGAGGCCGAGTAGAGGTACTCCCAGCGCGGCGGGTCCGGGTCGGCCAGGTTGACCGAGGACAGCCGGCGCTGCATCGCCTCGAAGGTGTCCGGGTCGCCGGTCAGCGCCAGCGCGTGCCCGTCGGCCCGCGCCTCGACCCGGCGGGACACCAGGGCCTGCACCGGCGCGGCGACCAGGGCGGCCACCGTGGCCAGGGCGAGCAGCAGCGGAAAGGCGCGCGGCTGGGCGATCGAGTCGACCCCGGCCGCGCGCAGCAGCCCGGTCCAGGAGCCGAGCAGGAACAGCGCCACCACCGCGGCCGCCGCGCCCAGCGCGCCGAGCAGCGTGCCGGTGAAGACGTCCCGGTCCTTGGCGTGGCCCAGCTCGTGCGCCACCACGCTGGTCACCTCGGCCGGCTCCGCCCGGCGCAGCAGGGTGTCGTAGACGACGATCCGCCGGGTCGGCCCGAGGCCGGAGACGTACGCGTTGACCGCGGTCGTCCGCCGGGACGCGTCGGCGACCAGGACGTCCCGGACCGGCACCCCGTCCCGGGCGGCCAGGTTCATCAGCTCGGTGCGCAGCGGCCCGGGCCCCATCGGGGTGAACCGGTTGAAGACCGGTTCCACCAGCACCGGCAGCACGAAGGACAGCAGCACCACCAGCGCGGCGGCACCCGCCGCACCGAAGGCCCACCACCAGCGCGGTGCCAGCCGGGTGACGGTGTAGAAACCGAGCAGCGCCACCGCGCCGATCACCGCGGTGACCGCGTACGACTTGACCAGGTCGACGGTCCAGCCACCCCAGCCCTGGGTGGTCAGCCCGTACCGGACCAGCACCGTGCGGCGCCAGGCGGCGAACGGGAGCGCCACCAGATCGGCCAGCAGCACCACGGCGATCCCGCCGAGCACCGCCTGGGCGATCCAGTGGTCGCCGAACGGGCGGGCCACGAGTCCGACCAGCCGACCGCCCAGCGGGGTGAGGCCGAGCAGCAGGGCGAGCAGCAGACCGATCAGCGTCGCGCCGTAGCCGCCGGGGCGCAGCGCGGCGTGGAAGGCCCGCCCCCGGGCCACCTCGGCCGCGGGCAGGTCGCGCAGGGCGGCGAGTTGGTCGGCGCGGGGCGCCGGTGGACGGCCCCACGGCACCAGCAGCACCGCCACGACGAGCAGCGCCAGGACGAGCACCCCGAGCGTCACGGCCGCCCAGGCCCGAGGGTCGGCAACTGATGGCTGCGAAGTAGGCAATGGCACGCTCCCCTTCCCGCCGCCGGCCACGTGCCGCCCCATCGTAGTGGTCACCCCCCGGCCGCCGGTCAGGCCACCGTCCGGCCGGGCCGGGCGTGACCAGGTCGGGCCCGCGTGACCAGGTCGGGCCCGCGTGACCACGTCGGGCCCCGCGTGACGCAGGTTGGCTCAAGAGCATCAGTTGGTTTCCGGTGCGACACACCGATCCGGTGACGGCTCCGCAACTGATGCTCTTGGCCTGATCGGAGAGATGCGGGGATCCGTACCGAGGTGATCTCCGGTGGGTGGTTTTGTCGTACCCGCGGGTTAGCGTCGATGTGACCGACGGTGGTCGGGTCGCGACGGGGCCCGGTGACCGCACGCTGAGGAGGGATCCGATGCTCATCGACTGCGACAGCTGCGCCGTGCGCGGCGCGGCCTGTTCGGGGTGCGTGGTGAGTGCCCTGTTCGACGCGCCGGAGCAGGTCGCCGCGCTCGGCCCGGCCGAGGACCGGGCAATCGAGGTGCTCACCCGGGCCGGTTTCGAGGTGGAGGTGCTCAGCCCCCCGGCCCCGTCCGTCCCCCACCCGCCGCTGCGGGTGCTGCCCAGGCGCCGCCGCCGGGTGGCCTGACCGGCCCGCTCCGACCCCGCCCGCTCCGGCGCGGCAGGTCAGGTACGGCCGAGGCGGCGCAGGAGGGAGTCGGCGCCGAGCGGGTAGGCGCCGTGTCGGCGTACGCCGTCGGCGACCTCGCGGTCGGAGGAGATCACCACGACGGGCCGACCGGGTGGCTCGGCCCGGACCAGCCGGCGGATCAGTTCGTCCGCGGTCTCCCCCTTGCGGGAGAACAACACCCGTACCCCGCGCGGGGCGGGCGGCAGGCCGTGGATCCGCTCGGCGCCGTCGAAGACGACCGTCACCTCGTCCCCGGTACGGGCGGCCAGCCCGCCCAACCCGCTGATCAGCCGCTTGCGCTGCTGCTCCAGCGACATCTCGCCGAAGCCGCGCTTGGTGACGTTGTAGCCGTCCACCACCAGGTGCGCCTTGGGCAGGGCGAGCAGCTCGTCGAGCCGGGCCGGGTCGTCGGTGTCGCGGGCCCGGGTCGGCGCCGCCGCGGCGGGCCGGTCGGCGAGCGTGTCGGCGATGAAGTCCGCCGGCATCCGGTCGGCCGGGTCGAGCGCCAACTCCCGGCGCAACCCGACGGCGGCCCGGCCGATGGTCTCCAGCAGCAGCCAGAGCCGCGCGTCGTCGACCGAGCGGGCCTCCTTGGCCGACTGCCGACTGGCCCCGGCGACCGCCTCCGCCTCGGCCAGCCGGGCCCGTACCCGGCGCAGCTCGGCCTCGTGATCGGCGGCGGCCCGGGCGGCTCGGCCCTTCTCGGTGGCCAGCAGCTCGGCGGCCTTGCGTTCCCTGGCCTGGGTCTCGCGCAGCGATTTGGCCTGCAGTCGGGCCTCCTCGCGCAGCTGACCCAGCTCCTCCCGGACCCGGGCCAACTCGTCGCGGAGCTTGTCCGCCTCGACCCGGGCGATCGCCCGGTCGTGCTCGGCCCGGGTGGCCCGGGACTCGGCGTCCCGGACCAGTTCGGCGACCACGGCGCTGTCCGCCTCGGCCCGTACCGTCGCGCCGGCCGCGTCGACCAGTTCCCGCCAGCCCCGCGGCCGGGCCAGGTAGGCGAGCGCGGCGACCTGGACCGGGTCGGCCGCGGCGGGACCGGTGCCGTCGACGACGGCGGCACCGAGTTCACCGGCGTCGGCCAGGGCCCGGGCGCCGATCCGCTGCCGGAACAACGGGTCCCCGGCGAGCTGGGTCGCGATGGCGGCACCGCCCAGCCGGGCCCGCCGGTTCGGGGCGAACTTGGCCACCCGGCGCAGCGGCGCCGGCAGTTCGTCGGCGGTCAGGCCGGGCAGCGCGGCGGCGGTCAGCGTGACGATGCGCTGCCGGACCGGCTCCGGCAGGACCGGCTCCGGTTCGGCGTCGGGCGACGCCGGCGAGCCGGGCGGCAGGGCCCCCTCCCCCACGCCGGGCACGGCGTCGGCCACCTCGTCGGGGTGTTCGTGGGCGAACGGATCGGGGAGGGGCACGGGGTAAGTCTCCCACCACGACCGGTCACCCCGCCCGACGACACAGATGATCTCGCTTGGTGCGTCGCGAGTCACCCTCGGTACCCGGCGCGCCGGATGTCGTACCGGGGACCTACCGTGCCGTACGTGGCGGAACGCGAATATGTGCAGGGCACCCTGGACGGCCTGCTCGTCGGCGCGGACGCCGAGACACCGCTCGACCTTTCCCTGCGCGACACCACCTTCGTGGTCGTCGACCTGGAGACCACCGGCGGTGCGCCGGACGGCGGCGGCATCACCGAGATCGGCGCGGTCAAGGTACGCGGCGGCGAGGAGCTGGGGGTGCTGGCCACCCTGGTCAACCCCGGTGAGCCGATCCCGCCGTTCATCACGGTGCTGACCGGCATCACCCAGGCGATGGTGCTGCCCGCCCCGCCGATCGAGGTGGTGCTGCCCAGTTTCCTGGAGTTCCTCCGGGACGCCGTGCTGGTCGCCCACAACGCCCCGTACGACGTGGGGTTCCTCAAGGCCGCCTGCGCCCGGCACGGCTACTCCTGGCCCGACCCACGGGTGCTCGACACCGCCGCGCTGGCCCGGCGGGTGCTGACCCGCGACGAGGTGCCCAACCGCAAGCTCGGCACCCTGGCCAGCTATTTCCGGGTCCGCCGCCAGCCGACCCACCGGGCCCTGGACGACGCCCAGGCCACCGTCGAGGTGCTGCACGCGTTGATCGGCCGGTTGGGCGGGCACCGGGTGACCACGCTGGGCGAGGCGATCGACTTCGCCCGGGCGGTGGCCCCCACCCAACGGCGCAAACGGCACCTGGCCGACGGGCTGCCCCGGGTGCCGGGGGTCTACATCTTCCGGGCCGCCGACGACCGGCCGCTCTACGTCGGCACCTCGGGGGACGTCGCGACCCGGGTGCGCAGCTACTTCACGGCCGGCGAGAAGCGGGCCCGGATCTCCGAGATGCTGGCCGCGGCCGAACGGGTCGAGGTGGTGGAGTGCGCCCACCCGCTCGAGGCCGAGGTACGCGAGCTGCGACTGATCGCCGCGCACGCGCCGCCGTACAACCGCCGGTCCAAGTACCCGGAGCGGGTGGTCTGGCTCAAGCTGACCACCGAGGCGTACCCACGGCTGTCCGTCGTCCGGTCGATCGGGCCGGAGGACGACGCCTACCTCGGGCCGTTCGCCTCCCGGCGGACGGCGGAGCTGGCGGCCGCCGGGGTGCACGACGCGATCCCGCTGCGCCAGTGCACCCACCGGCTGTCCACCCGCACCACGACGCCGGCCTGTGCGCTGGCCGAGCTGGGCCGGTGTGCCGCGCCGTGCGAGCACCGGATCTCGGTGGCCGAGTACGCGCACACCGCCACGGCCGCCTTCCGTACCGCCACCGCCGAGGACCCGCAGCGGCTGGTGGACGCGCTGCTGGCCCGGATCGACGCCCTGGCCGCCGAGCGGCGGTACGAGGACGCGGCGGTGGTGCGCGGCCGGCTGGCGGCGGTGCTGCGGGCCACCCTGCGGATGCAGCGGCTGTCCGGGCTCACCCGGATCGCCGAGTTGTCGGCCGCCCGGCGGCGGACCGACGGGGGCTGGGAGCTCGCCGTCGTACGGCACGGGCGGCTCGCCGCGGCGGCCACCGCGCCACCCGGGGTCCATCCTCGACCGGTCCTCGACCTGGCCCGGGCCACCGCCGAGACGGTGCTGCCCGGCCACGGGCCGGTGCCGAACGCCTCGGCCGAGGAGACCGAGCGGATCCTGTCCTGGTTGGAACGGCCGGAAACCCGGCTGGTGGAAATCTCGACCCCGTGGTCCTCCCCGGCCCGGGGGGCGGCGCGGTTCCGTGACCTGCTGGGAAAGGCCGAGGCGGCGTCCTCGGCCCAACTATCGACCGAACGCCTTAGGAGTAAGTAGCCGATCGGACCAGTCACCCTCACTTAGTCTGTTAGGGGAGTGCAGTCATGTCCGTTTCGTGGCCCGCTCCCGCGCCCCGGGCGTTTCGCGGGGTCGGAGCAGGTTGAGGAGGTGTTCTCCGCGTTGGAACTCGACGCCGGCCACGGCGCCGCCCTCGGAGGTGCTCTCCCCGCCGAACTGCCGTTGACCCGGCGGCTACGTTCCCTGCTGTCCTGGCCGCTCACCGACGACGATCCGGTGAGCCTGCTGGTCCGCACCCATCGCGCGATCCATCCGGGCACCGACCCGAATCTGCTGCGGCGGGCCTACACCATCGCGGACAACATGCACCGCGGGCAGTTCCGCAAGAGCGGTGACCCGTACATCACGCACCCGCTCGCGGTCGCGCAGATCTGCGCCGAGCTGGGCATGGACCACACCACCCTGGTCGCGGCGTTGCTGCACGACACCGTCGAGGACACCTGCTACACGTTGCAGGCCCTGGACGACGACTTCGGTCCCGAGGTGGCCCACCTGGTCGACGGGGTGACCAAGTTCGACAAGGCCTTCTACGGCAAGAGCGCGGAGGCCGAGACCATCCGCAAGATGATCGTCGCGGCCGGCAAGGACGTCCGGGTCCTGATCATCAAGCTGGCCGACCGGTTGCACAACATGCGCACCCTCGACGCCCGCTCGGCCTCCTCCCGGGCCCGGATCGCCAAGGCCACCCACGACGTGCTCGTCCCGCTCTGCGACCGGCTCGGCATCCAGGTGCTCAAGCGCGAACTGGACGACGTGGTGCTGATGCACCTGGAGCCGGAGGAACACGCCCGGATCGACCGGCACATCAGCCACGGCCGTCCACACTGGGCGCCCTACCTGGACCGGGTGGTGAACGAGGCCCGGGTCGCGTTGCGCCGGGACAAGGTGGACGCCAAGGTCGACCCGCGACCGCGGCACTACTACTCGATCTGGAAGGACACCATCGCCGGCGACCACGTCGTACCGTTCGACCTGCCCCGCATCGCGGTGGTCGTGGACGGTACGGACACCGACTGTTACGCCGCGCTCGGCTCGATCCACGGACTGTGGCGCCCGGTGCCCGGCCGGTTCAAGGACTTCATCGCCTCCCCCAAGAACAACCTCTACCGGTCCCTGCACACCACCGTCACCGGCCCGGAGGACCGCACCGTCGAGGTGCTGATCCGGACCCGCGGCATGCACCAGGTCGCCGAGTACGGCGTGGTGGCCGACTACCGCTTCCCCAAGGCGGCGGGCGCGACCGGCCCCAGCGGCGAACGGCTCGACTGGCTGCGCCGGGTGCTCGACTGGGAGCAGGAGACGTCCGACCCGGCCCAGTTCCTCGACTCGTTGCGGTGTGATCTGGCCGAGGCGCAGATCCAGGTGTTCACCGAGGGCCGGCAGGTCGTCCTGCCCGCCGGGTCGACACCGGTGGACCTCGCGTACGAGTTGGGCAACGCGCGCGGCGACCACTGCCTGGCCGCCAAGATCAATGGCCGGCTGGTGCCGCTGAGCTCGGCCCTCGAGGAGGGCGACGTCGTCGAGATCATCTCGGAGACCGAGTCGCACACCGACTACGACGCGAACGCCGCCCCGCCCGGGCCGCGCAAGGAGTGGCTGGGCTTCGTCAAGTCCCCGCACGCCCAGCTGCAGATCAACCGGTTCTTCGCCGATCACCAGGAGCCGGGCATCTCGATCGCGGACAAGGTCCGCCTCGGCCGGGCCGCGATCGGGCTGACCCTGCGCAAACACAACCGTGGCCTGGCCAGCGACCTGCCGCTGCGGCGACTGTCCGAGGAGCAGGGCTACCCCGATCTGGAGACGATGCTGGTCGCCGTCTTCGACCGGAAGGTCTCCCCGGACACCGTGGTCGAACAGCTCATCGCGATGGTCGACCATCCCCAGTGAGTCGCCGTACCCGGCGCCGTTGAGTCACCGTACCCGGATGCCGGACCGGCCCTCGGCCCTCTAGCCTGGGCGTGTGATCACCCGCCGCTCCCCCCTCCCCCGGGCCCTGCTGTACGGCGTCTTCTACCGGCTGCCGCACGTCCTGCGCCGCCGGCTGGTCCGGCTCGCGGTGCCCAAGTACATCGTCGGCGCGGTGACCCTCGTCTGGGACGCCGAGGCCACCGAGCCACGCCGGTTGCTCCTGCTGCGTCAGCCGCCCAACCGGGGTTGGACCCTGCCCGCCGGCCTGCTGCAGCGGGGTGAGGCGCCGGTGGTCGGTGCGGCCCGGGAACTCGCCGAGGAATCCGGCGTCCGGCTGCGGCCCGAGCAGCTCACCCCGGCCGTACCGAACGCCGTGGTGCACGCCAAGGGCTGGGTGGACTGCGTCTTCGAGGTCAGCGTCCCGGCCTCGACCACCGACCTGGTAGTCGACGGCGCCGAGGTGTACGAGGCCGCCTGGCACCCGCTCGACAACCTGCCCCGGCTGAGCACCTCCACCGGCCGGCTGCTCGGCCGGTACGGCATCGGGCCGCTCGCCGCCGACGCCGTACCCGCCACGGACGGCCGGGCGACCGGCGGCCCGGCCCCGACGGCCGGCACGAGCCCCACGGCCGGCCCGGAGCCCGGACCGAGCCGCACGGCCGGCACCGGATCCGGATCGGCCCCGACGGCCGGCCCGGAGTCCGGGCCGATGCCGACGGACGAGGACCCGGGGCCGGCTCACGGACCGGCACAGCGGTGATCGCCGGGCGGGCGACCGGCGACGGACCGGCGATCTGCGCCGTCGTGCTCGCCGCGGGCGAGGGCACCCGACTGCGCCCGCTGACCGCGCACCGGCCCAAGGCGCTCTGCCCGGTCGGCAACGTGCCGCTGGTGGAGCGGGTGCTGGCCCGGGTCGCCGGGCTCGGCCTGACCGGCCCCGACCGGGTCGCCGTCAACGCCTGCTACCTGGGTGACCAGGTGGCCACGCAGCTCGGTGACCGGGTCACCGTCTCGGTCGAGCCGGGTTCCCCGCTGGGCACCGCCGGCGGGGTGGCCAACCTCCGGCCCTGGATCGCCGGCCGGGGCGTCCTGGTGGGCAACTCGGACGGGTACCTGGCCGACCCGCGGACCGCACCGGGCCCGGACATCGCCGCGCTGCTGGCCGGTTGGGACGGGGAGACCGTACGCCTGCTCGGCCAGCCGGCCGAGCCCGGCGAACCGGGCACGTTCGACGGGCACCGGTTCGCGGGCTTCTCGCTGCTGCCCTGGCGGTACGTCCGGGACCTGCCGGTCCGGCATTCCGACCTGGTCCGGGCCGTGTGGCGGCCGGCCGAGGCGGCCGGCGAGCTGGAGGTGGTGCGGTATCCCGGCACGTACCTGGACACCGGGACGCCGGGCGACTACCTGACAGCGAACCTGCACGCCGCGGGCGACGGCAACCTGATCCATCCGGACGCCACGGTGACCGGCCGCTGCGAGCGGGCGGTGATCGGGCCGGGCGCGGTGGTGCGCGGCGCCGTCACCCGGGCCGTGGTGTGGCCGGGCGGTGTGGTCGACGAGGGCGAGCACCTCACCGACGCGGTCCGGTTCGACCGTGACCGGACGCTGCCGTGCCATGCCGTGCGGCCTCCGGCAGGAGAGCCGCCGACGCAGCCTCTAGCATGAACGGGCGGAGCCGACGGCTACGCATGACAGCGCCCTCGCCGGCGGCCCGACCGGCCCGGCCGGGCGACCACGGAGAGGAGTTCGTTCGGTGATCACCGCGATCGTCCTGATCGACTGCGCTACCGACTCGATCCCGGAGGTGGCCGAGGCTCTCGCCGCCCTGTCCGGGGTCAGCGAGGTCTACTCGGTCGCCGGCAACCGCGACCTGATCGCGGTGGTCCGGGTCCGCGAGTTCGAGCAGATCGCCGACGTCATCGCCGGGCGGATCTCCAGGGTGCCCGGCGTGGTGAACACCGAGTCGCACATCGCGTTCCGGGCCTACTCCCAGCACGACCTCGAAGAGGCGTTCGCCATCGGCCTCGCCGACGCCGACTGAGCGGCCGACCAGAAGGAGCGTGGCGCCCGCCGGGACCTCCCGGCGGGCGCCACGCCCTTCGTCGTACGGTCGCGGTGCGGCTAGTGGTCGCGCCGCTCGCCGCCGCCGATCTCGGCGTGATCCTCGCGCGGGGACACCGGCGGGTGCCCCGGCGAGACGGGCGCCTCGACCGGCTCCTCGATCGGCTTGAAGAAGCCCTTGATGGCCGGGCCGAGCGCGCCCAACCGGTTCATCTTCTTCGGGACCACCCAGCCGGCGTACTCCAGCTCGGCGTGGCCCTCGCCGGCCAGCGGCTGGTGCACCTCGACGAAGCGCCCGTCGGGCAGCCGGCGGATGATGCCGGTCTCCACGCCGTGCACCAGCACCTCCCGGTCGTGCTGCTGCAGACCGAGGCAGAGCCGGTAGGTGAAGTAGTACGCCAGCGGCGGGAGGATGATCAGCCCGATCCGGCCGGCCCAGGTCATCGCGTTCAGGCTGATGAAGAACTTGTCCGCGATCACGTCGTTGCCGCCGGACAGGGTCAGCACCAGGAAGAACGCCACCGCCATCGCGCCGAGCGCGGTCCGGGCCGGTACGTCCCGGGGCCGCTGGAGCAGGTTGTGGCTCTTCCGGTCCTTGTTCAGCCGTGCCTCGATGAACGGGTACGCCAGCGGCAGCATCGTCAGGAGGCCGGGCAGCACCACGGTCGGCCAGAAGATCGGTGGGATGACGTAGCCGTCACCGATCGGGATGTTGATCTCCCAGGCCGGCATGAGTCGGGTCGACCCGTCCAGCATCATCACGTACCAGTCGGGCTGGCTGGCCGCGGAGACCACCGCCGCCTCGTACGGGCCGAACAGCCAGATCGGGTTGATCTGGAACAACCCGCCGAGCAGGGCGATCACGCCGAACACCAGCATGAAGAAGCCGCCCTGCTTGAGCGCGTAGCGGGGGAACATCCGCTCGCCGACCACGTTCGAGTTGGTCCGGCCGGGGCCGGGCCACTGGGTGTGCTTCTGCTTGAAGACCAGGCCGAGGTGGACGCTGATCAGCGCCACCAGCAGGCCCGGGATCAGCAGCACGTGGGCGATGAAGAACCGGCTGATGATGATCGTGCCGGGGAACTCGCCGTTGAAGATCGCCGTGGTCACCCAGGTGCCGATCACCGGGATGGAGAGCATGATCGCCGAGGCGATCCGCAGGCCGGTGCCGGACAGGCCGTCGTCCGGCAGCGAGTAGCCGGTGAAGCCGGCCAGGAAGCCGATCCAGAACAGCAGGTAGCCGATGATCCAGTTCAGCTCACGCGGCTTGCGGAACGCGCCGGTGAGGAAGATCCGCATCATGTGCACCACGATGGACGCCATGAACAGCAGCGCGGCCCAGTGGTGCATCTGCCGCATGACCAGGCCACCGCGGACGTCGAACGTCAGGTTCAGGCTCGACTCGTACGCCGCGGACATGGTGGTGCCACGCAGCGGCGTGAAGCTGCCGTTGTAGACCACCTCCTTCATCGACGGCTCGAAGAAGAAGGTCAGGAAGACACCGGTCAGCAGCAGCACGATGAACGAGAACAGCGCGATCTCGCCGAGCAGGAACGACCAGTGGTCCGGGAAGACCTTGTTCAGCAGTCGGCGCAGCGGGGTGGCCACCTGGAGCCGGTCGTCCACCTCACCGGCGGCCTTGCCCGGCAGCGCTGCCGGATCGAACTTTCGGCGCTTCATGGCCGCTCCCAGAAGTCGGGCCCGACAGTCTCGGTGAAGTCCGACCGTGCCACGAAGAAGCCGCTCTCGTCCACCTCTAGCGGGAGCTGCGGCAGCCTGCGGCTGGCGGGGCCGAAAATCGGTTGGGCGTTGTCGATGATCGAGAACTGCGACTGGTGGCACGGGCAGAGCAACCGGTTGGTCTGCTGCTCGTACAGGCTGGCCGGGCAGCCGGCGTGGGTGCAGATCTTCGAGTACGCGATGAAGTTGCCGTACATGTAGTTGGCATTGCCGGCCCGCTCGTTGGCGGCCTTGGCCGCCAACGCGTCCGCCTCGCGCAGGTGGATCAGCAGCACCGGGGAGTCCGCGTGCTCGTTGCTGTGTCCGCCCGGGATGCCCGGGAAGACGGTCATCTGACCACCGACGCTCACGTCCGCCGGCCGGATCGGGGTGGCGTCCTCACGGGTGAGCTTGATCTTGCCCTTGTCGTTCGGCGCCCAGCCGGTGCGGAAGTACTGGTTGTCCTTGTGCGGCTGCTTGATCATCCCGCCGACCAGCGGCGCGGCGAGGACCAGGCCGATCGGCGCCAGGCCGGCGGCCGCGGCGAGGCCCAGCACCGGGCGCCGCTTGATGCCCATCTCGTCGGCCATGTACATCATGGTCTGGCCGGTGATCTTGCGGTCTTCGTCGGGCGACGCGCCCTCGTGCCGGTCCTGGATCGACACCTCCCGGGGCAGCAGCTTCTTGCCCCAGGCGAGGATGCCGAAGCCGATGCCGAGCAGCGCGATGCCCAGCGACACCCCGAGGATGGGCGTGTAGAAGCCGTAGCTGCCCTTGTCGTACTCCCAGGGCCACCAGATGTAGGCGACCAGGAAGACCAGCGAGGCCAGCCCGGCGATCAGGAAGAGGAGGGTAATCGCCCGGACGACCCGGCGCTCGGCCTTGGTGCCGGGGACCGGGAACGGCGGCTCGTAGTGGACGATCTCGATGTCGTCCCGGCGCGCGCCCTCGCGGACGATGTCGAACCGGGTCAGCCCCGGGTCGTCGAGGTCGACCGGCTTCTGCCCGGCGGCGGGCGCCTGGGTGTCGCCGTGAGTGCTCATGACTTACCCGCAATCCACAGGCTGGCGAAGACCAGCGCGACGATGCCGACCAGGAAGATCGCCACCCCCTCGGTGACCGGGCCGTACCGGCCGAGGTTGAAGCCGCCCGGGTCCTGGTCCTCCTTGAGCGTCTTCTGGATGTACGCGATCAGCGCGGCCTTCTCGTCCGGCCGCAGCTGGTTGTCGCCGAAGACCGGCATGTTCTGCGGTCCGGTGAGCATCGCGGCGTAGATCTGCCGGTCCGTCGCCGGACGCAGGTTGGGGGCGTACTTGCCCGAGGAGAGCGCCCCGCCGCCACCGCTGAAGGCGTGGCAGGACGAGCAGTTGATCCGGAACAACCGGCCGCCCTCGGCGACCGCGTCGGGGTTGGCCAGGGTGCCCTGCGGCACCTGCGGGCCGCCGCCGAGTTCCTGGATGTACTGGCCGAGCTGGCGGATCTGCTCGTCGGTGAAGACCGGGGGTTTCCGCTCGGCCTGCGCCTCCTGGCGGGCCATCGGCATCCGGCCGGTGCCGACCTGGAACTCCACGGCGGCCGAGCCCACGCCGACCAGGCTGGGACCGCGCCCCTCGACGCCCTGCGCGTTGCGGCCGTGGCAGGAAACGCAGCTCACGTCGAACAGCGCCTTGCCGTCGGCGGCGGCGCCGGTGATCGGTGCGGCCTCCTGCGCCTGGGCCTGCATCCCGGGCGCGAACACGGTGTAGGCACCGCCGGCCAGGGTCAGCGCGGCGAGCAGCCGGACCGTGGCGCCCAGCCGCCGGCGGCCCCTGCTGCGCGGCGCGGACCGCCCGCGGCGCAGCCGCGCCAGCAGGCCGCCCTTGCGGTCGGGGGTGTCAGATGTCATGGCCTTCAGTCCTTAACGGTTTTCTCGACCTTGTCTCAGGGACGGTGCGGCGGCGCGAAATGTGACGTCGCCAAGATCACTGGAGCCAGTAGATCATCCCGTACAGGGCGATCCACACCACGTCGACGAAGTGCCAGTAGTAGGACACGACGATCGCCGAGGTGGCCTGCGCCGGGGTGAACCGCCCCATGGTGGTGCGGATCATGAAGATGACGAAGGCGATCAGACCACCGGTCACGTGCAACCCGTGGAAGCCGGTGGTCAGGTAGAACGTCGAGCCGTACCCGTCGGCGTTGATCTTGACGCCCTCGTGCACCAGGGTCCTGTACTCGTTGAGCTGGCCGAGCACGAAGACCAGACCCATCACGAAGGTCACCGAGAACCAGAACCGGAGCTTGTGCACGTCTCCCCGCTCGGCCGCGAACACGCCGAGCTGGCAGGTCACCGAGGAGAGCACCAGGATCACCGTGAAGAACGTGGCGTACGGGATATTGAGGATCTCGGTGTGCTCCTGCCAGAGCTCCGGCGCCGCCGCCCGGATGGAGAAATACATCGCGAACAGCGCCGCGAAGAACATCAACTCACTGGAGAGCCACACGATCGTCCCGACGCTGACCATGTTGGGGCGCGTCAGGGAGTGGATCCGGCTCTTGTCAATCGCTGGGGCCGCAGTCACGCGGTCATTATTGCCCCCGATCAGCACGGGCGATCGTCGGGGTGGCCAACTTGGGCAACTATCGGGGATGCCGACCCGATCCGCCCGCGCCGGCATAGCCTGGATCCCGTGCTCTGCCTCGCCCCGGCCATCGCCGTCGCCCCGGGCCTGCCGGCCGCCGGGCCGGCCGGCGCGGAGCGCGCCCTGCCACCGTTCTCGGTGACCACCGCCGTGACCGAGAGTTCCCTGGACAACTGGCTGGCGGTCGGCCTGGTGCTGGCCGCCGGCTGCTACCTGTACGGGGTGCACCGGCTGCGGGCCCGCGGCCACCACTGGCCGGCGCTGCGGACGGTGTTCTTCCTCGGCCCCGGCCTCGGCGGGATCGGCCTGGTCACGCTCACCGGGATCGGCAGCTACGACACCACCCTGCTGTCGGTGCACATGGCGCAGCACATGGTGCTCTCGATGGTCGCGCCGATCTTCCTCGCGCTCGGCGCGCCGATCACGCTGGCCCTGCGGACACTCACCGGGGCGCCCCGGCGCCGGGTGCTGGCGATGGTGCACAGCCGAGTGGCCAAGATCATGTCTTTTCCGCTGGTGGCGTTCGCCATCTTCGTGGTCAACCCGTTCGTGCTCTACTTCACCGCCCTCTACCGGGTGACCCTGGAGCACGAGTGGGTGCACGAACTGCTGCACGCGCACTTCATCCTCACCGGCTGCCTGTTCTTCTGGCCGCTGGTCGGGCTCGACCCGCTGCCCGGCCGCTGGCCGTACCCGGGCCGGGCGCTGCTGATGCTGCTGTCGGTGCCGTTCCACACCGTACTCGGGCTGACCGTGATGCAGTCCACCCTGCTGTTCGCCGGCGACTGGTACCCGAACCTGCGGCTGGGCTGGGCCGACCCGTGGACCGACCAGAAGATCGCCGGCGGGATCCTCTGGGCCGGCGGCGAGTTCGTCAGCGTGGCGATGCTGGCCGTGCTGGTGGTGCAGTGGATGCGCCAGTCCGAGCGGGAGGCCCGCCGGGTCGACCGGGAACTCGACCGGCAGGAGGCCCGCGACCGGGCCGCCGGGGCCTCGTCCGCACCGGCACCCTGACCGGGCCGGACTCCCGCCGGACGGCCGCGGAGGCGGCCGGAACCGACCGGTCGCGGCCGGACCGGTACGATCACCGTGCAGCTACGACGTGGGAGCCTTGCGACCGATGAGCGATCGTCTTTACACCGTCCTGCTCTACAGCGACGACCCCGAGGTCCGTGACCGGATGCGGCTCGCCGTGGGCACCCGGCCCGCCAGCGACCTGCGGGTCGAGTTCGTCGAGGCCGCCGAGTACCAGGAATGCGTGCGGCTGGTGGACGACTACGAGATCGACCTGATGCTGCTCGACGGCGAGGCCAGCCCGGGCGGCGGGCTCGGCATCGCCCGGCAGATCAAGGACGATCGGGACGACGCCCCGCCCACCTGCGTGGTGATCGCCCGGGCCGCCGACCGATGGCTCGCCGCGTACGCCCGGGTGGACGCCACCCTGGTGCACCCGCTCGACCCGGTGACCACCGGCAAGACCGTGGCCGGCCTGCTGCGCCAGCGGGCCGACGGCGCGATCACCGCCGCCTGAGCCCGCCCGTACGGGCCGCTCCACCCGCTCCACCGCCCCCGCACCGACCCATCGCCCGCTCGGGAGGCCCGCCATGGGCGAACGGACCTGGCCGCACCTGCTGACGACGCTGTTGCGCGGTGCGGAACTGTCGACCGACGAGACGGCCTGGGCGATGGGTGAGATCTTCACCGGCTCGGCGACCCCGGCGCAGATCGCCGGCTTCGCCCTCGCGCTGCGCGCCAAGGGTGAGACCCCGGACGAGTTGGCCGGCCTGGTCGAGGGGATGTTGGCCGCGTCCACCCCGGTGGAACTGGCCGACGAGCTCCGGGCCGACGCCGTCGACGTGGTCGGCACCGGTGGGGACCGGGCGCACACCGTCAACATCTCCACCATGACCGCGATCGTGCTGGCCGGCACCGGCGTACGGGTGGTCAAGCACGGCGGTCGGGCCGCCTCTTCCAAGTGCGGCGCCGCCGACCTGCTGGAGTTCCTCGGCGTACCGATCGACCTCGGTCCGGCCGGGGTGGCCCGGTGCGTGCACGAGGCGGGCATCGGGTTCTGTTTCGCCGCCCGGTTCCACCCCGGCATGCGACACGCGGCCGCCACCCGGCGGGAACTCGGCGTGCCCACCTTCTTCAACTTCCTCGGTCCGCTCACCAACCCCGGCCGTCCCCGGGCCGGGGCGGTCGGTTGTTTCGATCCCCGGATGGCCGGGGTGATGGCCCGGGTGTTCGCCGCGCGCGGCGACTCGGTGCTGGTGATGCGGGGTGAGGACGGTCTCGACGAGTTCTCCACCGGCGCGCCGACCCGGGTCTGGATCGCCACCGGCGGCACCGTCCGGGAGACCGTGGCGGACGCCGCGGAGCTCGGCGTCCCGCGCTCCGAGCCGGGCGCGCTGCGGGGTGGGGACGCGGCCTTCAACGCCGACGTGGCACGCCGGCTGCTGGCCGGCGAGACCGGACCGGTACGGGACGCCGTCCTGGTGAACACCGCCGCGGCCCTGGCCGCCCGGGACGGGGTCACCGGCGACCTGCGGGACGCCATGCGGGCCGGCCTGGACCGGGCCGCCGCGTCGATCGACTCGGGTGCCGCCGGCCGGGCGTTGGACCGCTGGGTCGAGGTGGCCCGGGCCGCGAAGGCCGCCGAGTAGACCGGAGCTGATCCGGTTACCCGGTTGACGCCGGGTCACACGCCCGGCGACGCGGCAAACCCGAATGGGATCGATCCGCGTGTCCCGGCGCGAACCGGGTACCCCCGCAGTCCAACGACCAGAGGGGGGAACGAAATGTTGGGTGTCAAACGCCTAGCAGTGGTGGCTGGACTGGTGGTGCTGGGCCTGGCACCGGTCGCCGCCAGCGCTGCCACGCCATCGCCGTCGCCGGCCCAGCAGGACACGCAGTACCTGCAGACCCTTCACCAGGTCAATCTGGCCGAAATCGCCGGTGGCAACCTGGCCCAGCAGAAGGCGTCCAACCAGCAGGTCAAGGACCTGGCGACGCAGTTCGTCACGGACCACACCCAGCTGGACCAAGCGGTGCAGAACACCGCCAAGCAGGCGAACGTGACCCTGCCGAACGCGCCCACCAACGACCAGCAGGCGGTCCTGAACCAGCTGCAGGGTCAGACCGGTACCGCGTTCGACACGCAGTGGGTGACCGCCGAGCTGGTGGGCCACCAGAAGGCCATCCAGGCCACCCAGACCGAGATCAACGAGGGCACGGATCCGCCGGTGAAGCAGCTGGCGCAGCAGGCGCTGCCGGTCCTGCAGGCGCACCTGGAGGCGCTCCAGACGCTGGCCCAGAGCCTGGGCATCCCGGTTCCGAGCGGGTCGGCTCCGGCCCCGGGGGTCAGCTCCGGCTCGCCGAGCCCGAGCGGTACGCCGACCGAGTCGCCCGCTCCGGGCAGCACGGAGGAACCCGCTCCGGGTAGCACCGAGTCGCCGGCTCCGGTCACCACCTGAGCCCGGCGGGACACGCCACCGGGGCCCGTCCCCCGGCTCGATCGTTGATCGGCCGGCGGACGGGCCCCGGGGTGTATCGATGGTGCTCGGTGCCGGTGGTGCTCGGTGTCAGTGCTCCGCGGTGCGCCGGGTGCCGGAGTAGTACTCGAACAGCAGGCCGCACGCGCTGAAGATGACCGCGATCGCGCCGACGCCGATCAGCCAGGCCTGCCAGAACACCAGACCCAGGCCGGCGATGGTGGCCGCCAGGGCCAGCCCGAACGGCCAGTAGCTGCCCGGGCTGAAGAAGCCGACCTCGCCCGCGCCCTCGGAGATGTCCGCGTCCGGCCGGTCCTCCGGCCGCAGGTCGATCCGCCGGGAGACGAACCAGAAGAACCCGGCGAGCATCGAGCAGAGCAGGAAGGACAGCAGCAGCGCCACCGAACCGATCCACTCGAGGTGCCCGTTGAAGCCGTACGTCCAGCCCGCGTAGATGCCGGCGACCGCGAGCAGGAAGAACGCGACGATGCTGAAGACCCGCCACTCGGATTTCATGAGCCCCGCCCTCAGTTCCCGGCGCCCGCGGCGCTGGTCTTGTTGAAGTTACGGTCGTTCCGCTTGGTGTCGAAGGGGTGCGTCTTCGTGGCGAACGGGTCCTCGCCGATCGACTGGAGCGCCTCCTGGGTCGACTTGCCCGCCGTCTTGGCCGCCATGAACTGGTCGTACTTGTCCGGCGACACCACCCGCAGCTCGAAGTTCATCATCGAGTGGTAGGTGCCGCACAGCTCGGCGCACCGGCCGACGTACGCGCCCTCGGTCTCCAGCTGGGAGACCTCGAAGACGTTCCGGACGTTGCCCGGGAAGACGTCCCGCTTGAACAGCATCTCCGGCACCCAGAACGAGTGGATGACGTCCTTGCTGGTCTCCTCGAACCGGATCGGCCGGCCGGTGGGCAGCACCAGCACCGGGATGACGTCGCTGGTGCCCAGGGTCGAGGCGACGGTCTTCGCCTCCTTGCCCTTGCCGTCCCGGTAGTTGAACTGCCAGTTCCACTTGAACGCCACGACCTCGACGACGATCGGCTGCTCACCCGGCCGGTCGACCTTGTCGACGCCGGTCTGCACGATGGCCGTGTAGTAGAAGAGCACGGCGACGATGAGGATCGGCGCGATGGTGTAGAGGAACTCCATCGGCATGTTGAACCGGGTCTGCACCGGCAGCGCGTCGCCGCGCTTGCGGTAGCGGATCACACACCAGAAGATCAGGCCCCAGACGAAGACGCCGACCGCCAGGGCGGCGATCGTGGAGGCGATCCACAGGTCGTACATCCGGTGTGCCTCGGGCGTGATGCCGTTCTGCGGCCAGCCGAAGCCGTCGAACGTCTTGCCGACGTCACATCCGGTGAGCAGGGTCAGCAGGACCGCTGCACCGAGACTCACCCCGACGAGGCGCCCCGCACCACGCCGCTGGCTGCGCGGCCGTACCTCCGAACCCCTTGCGACCACCTGGTCCTGCCTCCCTAGCGCGCCGCCCGATGTCTGTTGGTGTTCCGCACCGGCGGCAAAGGCGTCACCGACGGTCGCAGATTACTCGACCTTCACAGGATGAACGGCCTGGGGGTGCCGTGTCCGGCCGTCGGGGATCTTGTCCGCCGGCTGGCCGGATACCGTTCCAGGGGTGAGCATGTCACCCGATTCACCGCCGCCGGGCGCCCCCGGCGCCGCCCCCGCGGGCGCCCCGGCCGCGTATTTCGACGCGGCCAGCGCCGCGCCGCCGCACCCGGTGGCGCGGCAGGCGCTGCTGGCCGCGCTCGACGACGGCTGGGCGGACCCCGCCCGGCTCTACGCGCGGGCCCGCCGGGCCCGCCAGCTGCTCGACGCGGCGCGGGCCGCCACCGCCGAGGTGCTCCGGGTACGCCCGGACGAGCTCTCCTTCACCGGCAGCGGCACCACGGCCGCGCACGCGGCGGTGCTGGGCGGGTTGGCCGGTCGCCGCCGGGCCGGGGCGACGCTGGTGCACTCGGCGATCGAGCACTCCGCGGTGCTGCACGCCGCGCGGCGGCACGTCGACGCCGGTGGCGCGGCCGTGCCGGTGCCGGTGGACCGGCTCGGCCGGCTGGACCTGGCCGCCTGGTCGGCGGCGGTGGCCGCGCCCGGGGTGGCGCTGGCCGCCCTGATCAGCGCCAGCCATGAGGTGGGCACCGTCCAGCCGGTCGAGCGGGCCGCCGCGGCCTGCGCCGCGCACGGCGTCCCGCTGTACGTGGACGCGGCCCAGTCGGTCGGCCGGGTGCCGCTGCCGGCGGGCTGGTCGGTGCTGTCGGCCAGCGCGCACAAGTGGGGCGGACCGCCCGGCGTCGGGGTGCTGGTGGTGCGCAAGGGCACCCGCTGGGAGTCGCCGTACCCGGCGGACGAGCGGGAGGCCGGTCGTACCCCCGGGGTGCCGGACCTGCCGGCGATCGTGGCGGCGGCGGCCGCGTTGCGGGCGGTCAGCGCCGAGGCGGCCGACCAGGCCGCCCGGCTCGCCGGCCTGGTGGAGCGGATCCGGCGGGTGGTGCCGGCCACCGTGCCGGACGTCGAGGTGGTCGGCGACCCGGACGACCGCCTCCCCCACCTGGTCACCTTCTCCTGCTTGTACGTGGACGGCGAGGCCCTGCTGCACGCGCTGGACCGGCGCGGCTTCGCGGTGTCCTCCGGCTCGTCCTGCACCTCCTCGACGCTGCGGCCGTCGCACGTGCTGGAGGCGATGGGGGTGCTCTCGCACGGCAACGTCCGGATCTCGCTGCACCCGGGCAGCACCGAGGCCGAGGTGGACCGCTTCCTGGCGGTGCTGCCGCGGGTGGTGGCCGATCTGCGCGCCGAGGCTGGGGTGACCGACCTGTGACCGAGCCACCCACCCCGCCGCAGGCCGAGCCGCCCACCCCGGCGCAGGCCGAGCCGCCGCCCACCCCGGCCGAGGTGATCGACTGCCTGGGGCAGCGCTGTCCGCTGCCGGTCATCGCGGTGGCCCGGCGGATCACCCAGGTGCCGGTCGGCGCGGTGGTCCGGGTGCTCGCCGACGACCCGGCCGCGGCCGTCGACCTGCCGGCCTGGTGCCGGCTGCGCGGCCACGAGTTCGTCGCGGCCACGACCGTGCACACCGCCCCCGCGTACGACGTCCGCCGCCGGCACTGACCGACGACGGCGCGCACGAGTTCATTTCAGTAGGTTCAGGAACTCGGCGCTGGTGAGCCCCGCCTGCCGCAGGATGGACGACAGAGTTCCCCGCTTCACCGTGCCGTGCTGCGGGACGACAACCACCTTGCCCGACGGGTTGCGGTAGACCACATGGCTTCCCTTGATTCTGGCCTGGACGAAGCCGGCCTTGAGAAGCGCCTGCTCGACCTTCCGGAACGGGAGATCGGCGAGGGCCGGACTCAAGCGGCCTTTCCCACCTGGAAGGACGTCACGAGTGGAGTGGCCTCGATAACCGGCTGGGTGACTTCCTCCAGGTAGACCTCGACCGCTTCCCGGAGATTGGCCAGAGCGGCCTCCACCGTCTCACCCTGGCTGGCGACCTCAAGCTCGAGACACCGGGCCACGAACCAGTCGTCCTCTTGATGAACCGCGGCCGTGAACGTGTGGATCAACGGGCACCTCCCAGGAGCGCTGTCGGAATGCTACGCATAGCCGTACGGATCGAGCCAGCTCATTCGCGTTGCTGACATCGGTGCACTGGATTTCTCCATGTCCGGTCCATCGCGTACACCGAGGTGATCGACGGCGCAATGTACGTGCAGGATCCCGACGCCGTACGCACCTATAGCATGGTGGCAGACAACCTGCGCCAGGTCGCCCTCTCGCCAGCCGAGTCGCTCGTGTTGATCAGGGAGCTTGCCGGCGCGACATAGCTTCGGAGGCCTCCGTGCACACCCCTGACCTGAGCACCGCGAAGTGGTTCAAGAGCAGCCGCAGCACCAACAACGGCGACTGTGTCGAGTGCGCGGTCCTGCCGGGCCACGTCGCCGTCCGGGACAGCAAGGATCCGTCCGGCCCCGCGCTCGTGTTCACCACCGCACAGTGGGCGACCTTCGTGGTGTCTCGCCGCCGGTAGGCCCGGGACGACTTCCCGCAGACGGACGCATTCTCCTTTTCGACCTACAACATCTTCGATGTACTTACCCGAAAGATGATGTGGGCCCGAAAATGGAACGGCTCCCGGCCGCGAAGGACTCAGCGCAGGTACGCCAGGACGCCGGGGAGCGGGTCGGCGTCGATGGAGGTGTCCACCACCAGGCGCGGGCCGATGTACGGCTCGTACTCGGCGCGGACCACCCTGGTCTGCTCCCAGGTCGCAACCTGTCCGGCGGGCGCCTCGGCGTGGCGCCGCTCGACCCGGCGCCGATGCTCGGCCTCGTCGGCGCAGCAGACCTCGATCACCCGCAGCGGAACGCCGGTCCGGTCGGCCAGGTCGTGCCAGAGCCCGCGGGTCGAGGCGACCGGGTTGACCGCGTCCACGATCACCGGCAACCCGAGCCCCAGCTGCACCTCGGCCAGCGCCGCGACGCTGCCGTACGAGATCAGGCCGGCCTGGTCACCGAAGACGCCGCGCTCGGCCAGCACCCGCTCGATCGGGTCGACCGGCAGGACCGGGGCGGCGAGTTCGGCGCCGAGCCGGGTCGCCAGGGTCGACTTGCCGACCCCGGGCAACCCGGCGAGGACGATCAACGGTCCGTTCACGGATGCAGGTGCGGCCGAACTGCCTCGGCCGCGGCGTCGCCGTACGACTCGGCCATCCGCTTGACGAAGACGTCGTTGCGGACTTCGTACTCCTGGCCGCCGAAGTTCTCCAGCACCAGGGTGGCCAGCAGGCAGCCGGTCTGCGCGGCCCGCTCCAGGTCGAGGCCCCAGGACAGGGCGGCGAAGAAGCCGGCCCGGAAGCCGTCGCCGACGCCGGTCGGGTCGGTCGCCTGGATCTCCCGGGCGATCGGCACCCGCAGGGTCTCGATGTCCCGGCCGGCGATCTCCACGCCGTCCTTGCCCAACGTGGTGACCCGGACCTTGACCCGCTCCAACAACTGCTCGTCGGTCAGCTCGGCCTTGCTCTGCAGCAGGGACTTCTCGTACTGGTTGGTCATCAGGTAGTCGGCGCCGTCGATCAGGGCGACGACGTCCGAGCCGGGCATCCGGGCGAGCTGCTGGGACGGGTCGGCCACGAAGGCGTACCCCCGGTCCCGACACTCGGCGGAGTGCCGCAGCATCGCGGCCGGGTCGTTGGAGCTGACCAGCACCAGGTCCAGGCCGCCGACCCGCTCGGCCACCGGGCGCAGCTCGATGTTGCGGGCCTCGCTCATCGCCCCGGCGTAGAACGAGGCGATCTGGCACATGTCCAGGTCGGTGGTGCAGACGAAGCGGGCCGTGTGGGCGACATCGCTGACGTGCACCGAGTCGCAGTCCACCCCGTGCCGTTCCAGCCAGGACCGGTAGTCGGCGAAGTCCGAGCCGACCGCGCCGAGCAGCACCGGGGAGAGGCCGAGCTGCGCCATCCCGAAGGCGATGTTGGCGGCGGTGCCGCCCCGGCGCAGAACCAGCTCGTCGACGAGGAACGACAGCGACACGTTGTGCAGCTGGTCGGCGAGGAGCTGCTCGGCGAACCGGCCGGGAAAGCTCATCAGGTGGTCGGTAGCGATCGAGCCGGTTACGGCGATCTTCATGTCGGCCCTCGGGGGTCGGGTACGGGAAGCGCCCTCAGGCGCCGGGTCAGCCTACCGGGTCGGTAATCGCCCGGCAGCCCTACGTACCAGACTCGCGAGGGGTCCGCAGACGCGAGACGGGGCGACCCGGACACGAGACGGGGCCACCCGCGCGGGCGGACGGCAGCCCGGTCAGCGGGCGGTCCGTCGGCGCGCGGGTGGCCCCGCCGGTCGAGTCAGATGAGTGCCGGTCGACTCAGTGGAACGAGTCGCCGCAGGCGCAGGAGTTCTGCGCGTTGGGGTTGTCGATGGTGAAGCCCTGGGCGTCGATCCGGTCCGCGAAGTCGATCGAGGCGCCGGCCAGGTAGGGGGCGCTCATCCGGTCGACGACCACCTCGACGCCGCCGAAGTCGCTGACGACGTCGCCGTCGAGCGAGCGCTCGTCGAAGAACAGCTGGTACCGCAGTCCGGAGCAGCCGCCGGGCTGCACCGCCACCCGGAGCCGCAGGTCGTCGCGGCCCTCCTGCTCGATCAGGGCCTTGACCTTCTCAGCGGCGACGTCGGTGAGGACGACGCCGGTCGGGGCCTTGGCCTCGGTCGACTCGGTCTGCGCTGGCGTGGTCACGTGGAACTCTCCCTGCGACGGTTTGTGATGTCCGTACTGGCCAACGCTATCCGTCTGGCCGTTGATTCCCAATCGGGTCCGGATTCATTGTAGGTCGGCGCGGCCCCGCCGGCCCGGGGACCGCCGCCCCCGGGTCCGGACGAGCGGGTCGGGACGGCGCCCGGTGGGACGAAAATCTCTCAGCGGCTCCACTGGCCGGCGAGCCGGGCGGCGACGGCGCGCAGGCCCTCGGCCGGGCGGGTCATCGCCCGCTCGACACCGCCGTTCTGCTCACCGCCGAAGTGCTCCACCAGGCTGACCGTCTCGGTCACCCCGGCCGCGGCAGCCTCCCGCCGGCCGGTGCTGACCCGGCCGGCCACCACCACGCAGGGCAGCCCACGGTCCCGGGCCGCGCCGGCCACCCCGGCGACCACCTTGCCGCGCAGGGACTGGTGGTCGAACGACCCCTCACCGGTGATCACCAGGTCCGCCCGGTCCACCGCCTCGGCCAGCCCGATCAACCGGGCGACCAGCCCGATACCGGACTCGCAGCGACCACCCAGGGCCAGGATCGCCGCGCCCAGGCCGCCGGCCGCACCGGCTCCGGGCAGCCCGGCGAGGCCGTCCGGGCAGCCCGGCAGGTCCCGCTCCAGCACCCCGGCGAGTCGTTCCAACGCGGCGTCGAGCAGCAGTACGTCCGCCCGGTCGGCGCCCTTCTGCGGGCCGTAGACGTTTGACGCGCCGTGCAGCCCGGTCAACGGGTTGTCCACGTCGGTGGCGGCCACCAGCTCGACCCCGCGCAGCCGGGGCGCGCCGACCAGGGCGTCGAGGGCGGTCAGCGCGGCCCCGCCGTACGGCAGGGCGGCGCCGGTCGGGTCCACCGGGGTGACGCCCAGCGCGGCGAGCAGGCCGGCACCGCCGTCGTTGACCGCCGAACCGCCGAGACCGATCACCAGCCGACGGGCACCGGTCTCCACCGCCGCGACCATCAACTGGCCCAACCCGTACGAGGTGGTGATCTTCGGATCGCGCTCGGCGGCGGACAGCAGGTGCAACCCGCACGCCTGGGCGCTCTCCAGGAAGGCGGTGAGCACGCCGTCGGCCGGGTCCGGCGCCACCAGGATCTCCCCGGTCACCGGCCGGCCCAGCGGATCGACGGTCGGCACCGGCACCCGCCGCCCGGCCCCGACCCCGGCCCCGGTCGCTGCCCCGGTCGCGGCCCGGCCGGCCGGCGCCGGACCGGCCGGCGCCGGACCGTCGGGGGCCGTCGCCGCCGGACCGTCGGGGGCCGTCGCCGCCGGACCGTCGGGGGCCGTCGCCGCCGGACGGTCGGGGGCCGTCGCCGGCAGGGCCTCGGCCAGGACGTCGACGAAGCCCGGGCCGCCGTCGGCCAGCGGTCGGCTCACGATCTCGTCCCCGGGGGCCCGCTCCCGCCAGCCCTCGGCCAGCGCCGCCGCCACCTCGGGGGCCGACAGCGTGCCGGCGAACTTGTCCGGACAGATCAGGATCCGCATGCCCGGCAGTGTGGCAGCCCACACCGGGACCGGTCGTGCGCGGCCCCGGCTGTGGGATCATGGGTGCGTGACTTCGACCTGGGTTGAGCCGTCCAACACGGCGACAGCGCTGCTCCTCCTCGGCCGTGGCGGCGACCCCGCCACCGAGCGCGGGGTGGAGTGTCCGGGTGACCTGCCGGCGCCGAGCGACCCCGACCTGGTGGCCCGCGCGGCCGCCGCCAAGGCCGCGCTGGGCGACTCGGTGTTCGTCCTCGGCCACCACTACCAGCGGGACGAGGTGATCCAGTTCGCCGACGTGACCGGCGACTCGTTCAAGCTGGCCCGCGAGGCGGCCGCCCGGCCGGAGGCGGAGTACATCGTCTTCTGCGGCGTGCACTTCATGGCCGAGAGCGCGGACATCCTGACCGGCGACTCGCAGCGGGTCATCCTGCCCGACCTGGCGGCCGGTTGCTCGATGGCCGACATGGCCGCGCTGACCCAGGTGGAGAAGGCCTGGGACGACCTGACCGACGCGGGTGTCGCCGGCTCGACCGTCCCGGTGACGTACATGAACTCGTCGGCCGACATCAAGGGCTTCGTCGGCCGCAACGGCGGGGTGGTGTGCACCTCGTCCAACGCGAAGCGGGCGCTGGACTGGGCGTTCGAGCGCGGCCAGCGGGTGCTGTTCCTGCCCGACCAGCATCTCGGCCGCAACACCGCCGTGCTGGAGATGGGGCTGGACCTCGACGACTGCGTGCTCTACGACCCGCACAAGCCGCACGGCGGGCTGACCGCCGCGCAGCTCCGCGAGGCCAAGATGGTCCTCTGGCGGGGGCACTGCTCGGTGCACGGCCGGTTCACCCTGGACAGCGTGAACGAGGTCCGGCAGCGGGTGCCCGGGGTCACCGTGCTGGTGCACCCGGAGTGCCGGCACGAGGTTGTCACCGCCGCCGACCTGGTCGGCTCCACCGAGTACATCATCAAGACCATCGAGGCGGCGCCGGCCGGCACGTCCTGGGCGATCGGCACCGAACTCAACCTGGTCCGCCGGTTGGCGCTGGCACACCCGGACAAGGAGATCATGTTCCTGGACCGGGCGGTCTGCTACTGCTCGACGATGAACCGGATCGACCTGCCGCACCTGGTCTGGGCGCTGGAGGAGCTGGTCGCCGGCCGGGTGGTGAACCAGATCACCGTGGACCCGGACACCGCGCACCACGCCCGGGTGGCCCTGGACCAGATGCTGGCCCTGCCCGGCGCGGACAAGCCGGTGGCCGCAACCACTCAGCGTAATGACTGGGTGTAATCGCGCTCCTACGGATACGCACCGATCCGGTCGATTCGTACCCGCCAATCCGGGTTGGCGGAGCCATTTCCGTGACCGAGGACTATGCTGCCGGAGCGACGACACCGCGCGAGCTGTTTGACGACACTCGCCCCATGGGTAGCGACGGACAATCGAGCGCCCGCCCGACTTTTACCGGCACCACCAACGCGCTGGAGGTTGCGTTGACCGACGACGTCCTGGTCGTACACGGAGGCACCCCGCTACAGGGAAAAATCCGGGTCCGCGGCGCCAAGAATCTCGTGTCCAAGGCGATGGTCGCCGCGCTACTGGGTGACGAACCGAGCCGGCTGTACGACGTACCGCGGATCCGCGACGTCGAGGTGGTCCGCGGCCTGCTCGGCCTGCACGGTGTGAACATCACCGACGGCGACGAGGACGGCGAACTGGTCTTCGACCCGGCGAACGTGGAGAGCGCGGACACCGACGAGATCAACGTGCACGCCGGATCCAGCCGGATCCCGATCCTGTTCTGTGGTCCGTTGCTGCACCGCCTCGGGCACGCGTTCATCCCCGACCTCGGCGGGTGCCACATCGGCCCGCGACCGATCGACTTCCACCTGGAGGCGCTGCGGCAGTTCGGCGCGGTCGTCGACAAGCGGCCGGAGGGCATCCACCTCACCGCGCCGACCGGCCTGCACGGCACCAAGTTCGTGCTGCCGTACCCCAGCGTCGGGGCCACCGAGCAGGTGCTGCTCACCGCCGTGATGGCCGAGGGCGTCACCGAGCTGCGCAACGCCGCGGTCGAACCGGAGATCATCGACCTGATCTGCATCCTGCAGAAGATGGGCGCGATCATCAAGGTGCACACCGACCGGGTGATCGAGATCCAGGGCGTACCGCGGCTGGGCGGCTACTCGCACCGGCCCATCCCGGACCGGATCGAGGCCGCCAGCTGGGCCGCCGCGGCCCTGGCCACCCGCGGCGACGTCGAGGTGCTGGGCGCCCAGCAGGCCGACATGATGACCTTCCTGAACATCTTCCGCTCGGTCGGCGGGTCGTACGAGGTGGTCGACGCCCGGCCGCCACGGGGCGGCTCGGCCGGCGTGGAGGGCAGCATCCGGTTCTGGCACCCGGGCACCGAGCTGCACGCCACGGCCCTGGAGACCGACGTACACCCGGGCTTCATGACCGACTGGCAGCAGCCCCTGGTCGTGGCGCTGACCCAGGCCCGCGGCCTGTCGATCGTCCACGAGACGGTCTACGAACAGCGGCTCGGCTACACCGAGGCGCTGAACAAGATGGGCGCCAACATCCAGGTCTACCGGGACTGCCTGGGCGGCACCCCATGCCGGTTCGGGCGCCGCAACTTCAAGCACTCCGCGGTGATAGCCGGGCCGAGCAAGCTGCACGCCGCCGAGCTGGTGATCCCCGACCTGCGGGCCGGGTTCAGCCACCTGATCGCCGCGCTGGCCGCCGAGGGCACCTCGCGGGTCTACGGCGTCGACCTGATCAACCGCGGCTACGAGGACTTCGAGGCCAAGCTGGCCGACCTCGGCGCCCACGTCGAGCGTCCGTAACGCCGTCCGGCCGGCGCCGTCCGTACCGTGTGTGCGGGTGGCGCCGGCCGCCAGCTACCCTTTCAGGCGTGCCCTCGCTGTTTCGTCGCAAGTCCAGCAACCTCGCCGAGGAGGCCGTCACCGAGGTGACGCCCGCCGAGGAGTCCGCCGCCACCCGTGCCCGCGGTTACACCCCCGCCAAGGGCAGGGAGACGCCGAAGCGTCCGAGCGTGGGGCGCCGGCCGGCCGGCGCGACCAAGCCGCTGACCAAGGAGGAGGCCCGGGCCCAGCGTCAGGCGGCCCGCCGGGAGGCGGCGGCCGAGTTCCGGCGCGAGGGCGGGCCGCGCGACCGAGGGCCGGAGCGGGCCCTGGCCCGGGACGTGGTCGACTCCCGGCGCACCATCGGCACCTGGTTCTTCGGCGGTGCGTTGATCGTGCTGCTCGGCTCGTCCCCGAGCATGCCGCCGCTGGTGCAGCTCGGCTCCAACCTGCTCTGGGCGCTGCTGGCGCTGGGCCTGGTGGTCGACTCGGTGCTGATCTCCCGCCGGATCGGCAAGCTGGTCCGGCAGCGGTTCCCCAAGACCGACCAGCGGATGGGCTCGCTCTACCTCTACGCGATCATGCGCTCGATCACCTTCCGCCGGATGCGCGCCCCGGCCCCCCGGGTCAAGGTCGGCGACAAGATCTGATTCCGGTTCGGCGCATTCCAGCCTGACGGGCGTCGTCGCACCCGGCCCGGCCGCCCCGCCGATCGCAGGCTGGGTGGTGCCGGGTCCGGCTCAGTGGACGCCGAGCAGGCGCAGCACCGCCGCCGTCCCGGCGGCGGCCACCACCACCAGTACGAACGGCGCGCGCCGCCAGGCCAGCACCGCGCCGACCAGCACGCCCGCCGGGCGGGCGACCCCGGCGAGGCGGCCCGCATCGGTCAGGGCGGCCGTCACCGCCAGCGCCGCCAGCAGGGTCGCCGCCGCGACCGGCAGCAGCCGCCCGAGCCAGTCCGGCAGGTCGTACCGGCGGGCCAGGACCACCCCGGCGAGCCGGAGCCCGTACGTCCCGGCCGCCAGCGCGACGATCGCGATGATCAGCATGTCCGCTCCTTTTCGACCCGCCCGATCACGCCGGTCCCGGCGCCGCGTCCACCGGCCGCCGACCGTTCGCCCTGGTCACCCGGTCGGGGATGGGTCACGTCCGACCCGGGGCGCTCGGCGCGCTCCGGTTGGCGGCGGGGCAGCGCCAGCACGGCGAGACCGGCGAGAGCGGACAGCACCGGCAGGCCGGCCGGCAGCACAGGGGTGGCCAGCAGGGCGATGACCGCGCCGACCAGCACCACCCGCCGAGTCTCCCGGTCCCGCAGGGTCGGCATCAGCAGGGCGAGCAGTCCGGCCGGAAACGCGGCGTCCAGCCCCAGCGCCGCCGGGTCCCCGGTCGCGCCGCCGAGCAGCACGCCCAACACCGTGCCGACGTTCCAGGTCACGAAGAACGTCGTCCCGGCCAGCCAGTAGGCCCGTCGCCGGCCGGCCCCGGTGGCCTGGGCCAGGGCGAACGCGGTCGCCTCGTCGGTCATCAGGTGGCTGCCGACCAGCCGGGCCGGCCACCGGGTGCCGACGGTGTCGCCGAGGGCCAGTCCGAACGGCAGGTGCCGGGCATTGAGCAGCAGCCCGGCCAGGATCGCGGCGAACGGACTGCCCGCGGCGATCAGCCCGACCGCCATGAACTGCGCCCCGCCGGCGAACAACAGGGTGGACATGGCGACGGCCGCCCAGCCGGGCAGGCCGGCGGCCACCGCGATCGCGCCGAACGAGGCACCGACCGCCACCATCGCGAGGCTGATGGCACCGACATCCCGGAGGAGCCGGCCACTGGTCGTTCGCTGCGCCGTACGCATAGTCCAGAATAATGAACAGCTAGCCGCCTGTTCGTCAAACTGAACGGATCGACCAATGCAGCGAACGGACCCCACCGCCGGCTGTACCCCCGACTCCGGCTCCCCTGACTCCGGCTCCCCCGTCTCGGTCCTCGCCGTCGCCCTGCGCCGGGAACGGGACCGGCTCGGGCTGTCCCTCACCGAACTGGCCCGCCGCGCCGGAATCGCCAAGTCGACCGTGTCCCAGTTGGAGGCGGGCACCGGCAACCCCAGCGTCGAGACGGTCTGGGCGCTCGGCGTGGCGCTCGGCGTACCGTTCAGCCGGCTGGTCGAGCAGCCCCGACCCGACGTACGGGTGATCCGGGCCGGCGACGGGCCCCGGCTGAGCTCCGACCAGGCCGACTTCACCGCCACCCTGCTCTCCGCCGGTCCCGGGCATGCCCGGCGGGACGTCTACCGGCTCGAGCTGGAACCCGGCACCGTGCGGGAGGCCCAGCCGCACAACCCCGGCACCGTCGAGCACCTGGTGGTCTCGACCGGCCGGCTGCGCGCCGGCCCCGCCTCGGACCTGGTGGAGCTCGGCCCGGGCGACTACGTGGCCTTCCCCGGCGACGTGCCGCACCGGTACGAGGCACTCGCGCCCGGCACCGCCGCCGTCCTCGTCATGGAGCACCGCTGACGGTCAACCGCGATCTACCGGGTCAGCTGGGTGGGCGTGCGGTAGAGGCGGGTCACCACGTCCTCGATGTCCGGTTCGACGATCGACAGGTCGCGCAGCGCGGTCAGCCCGGACAGCCGGGCCACCAGCTCGGCCGCGGTGGCCGTCTCCAGGGCGTACACCAGGCGCCGGCCGTCGGACTCCACCCGGTGCAGCGGCGCGCCGGGCACCACCGGCGGGTCGACCGACGGGGCGTCCAGGTCGACCACCACCAGCCGGCGGGACCCGTACCGGGCGTGCAGCGCCTCGATCGTCCCGTCGTGCACCACCCGACCGTGGTCGATCACCACCAGTCGCCGGCACAGCCGCTCGATGTCGGCCAGGTCGTGCGTGGTGAGCAGCAGGGTGGTGTCGCCGGCGCGACCCAGCTCGGCGAGGAACTCGCGGACCGCCTGCCGGCTCACCACGTCCAGCCCGATGGTGGGCTCGTCGAGGAAGAGCACCTCCGGACCGTGCAGCAGGGCGGCGGTCAGCTCGCCGCGCATCCGCTGGCCGAGCGAGAGCTGCCGGACCGGGACGTCCAGGAAGCCGTCCAGGTCCAGCAGCGACCGGCAGCGGCGCAGCCGGGCCGCGTGCCGCGCCGCCGGCACCCGGTAGATGTGCCGCAGCAGCTCGAACGAGTCGCGCAGCGGCAGGTCCCACCACAACTGGGAGCGCTGCCCGAAGACCACCCCGATCCGCATCGCCAGCCGGGTGCGCCGGGCCACCGGGTCCAGGCCGCAGACCCGTACCGTGCCGGACGTCGGGGTCAGCACGCCGGTGAGCATCTTCAGCGTGGTGGACTTGCCCGCGCCGTTCGGACCGATGTAACCGACCATCTCGCCGCGGGTCACGGTCAGGTCGATCCGGTCCACCGCGGGCACGGTCCGCCGCTGCCGGCGCAACCGGCCGACCCGGACCCGCACGTCGAACTCCTTGCGCAGGGCCGTCGCCTCGATCACGGTCGTCACGTTCCTCACCCCGCACTCTGGTAGTGCCGGACCGCCGTCCGCCAGAACGTGGCGGCCGCCACCGCCGCCAGCACCGCGACGCCCGGCGCGGCCCAACTCACCCAGCCCGGCAGGCCGAGCGGATCGGCCCGGCCCAGCAACGCCAGCGCCGGGTGGTAGGCCACGAAGGCGAACCCCATCCCGTACGCGAAGACCGCGCGGAACCACCCACCGTAGACCGTCACCGGGTACGCGGTGAAGTCCCGCCCGCCGTAGGTGAGCGCGTTGCCGAGCTCCCCCGAGTCGATCCACCAGAACGCCACGGTGGCCGAGGCGACGAAGATCGAGCCGAAGAAGACCACCCCGGCCAGCGGCGCCACCAGCACCAGCAGCACCCGGCCCGGCGTCCACTGCACCTGCGCCCGGACCAGCGCGACCACCAGCACGGCCAAGCCGAACAGCGAACGGGACACCTTGCGCAGCGGCAGGTCCATCAGCAGCAGCTGCGGCAGGACGCCGAGCGGCCGGACCAGCACCGCGTCCAGCAGGCCGGTGCGGACGTACTGGCGGATCCGTTCGATGTTGCCGACGGTCAGGTCGGCGGTGGCGAACGAGAAGGAGGACAGGCCGACCATCACCATCGCCTCGCGTACCCCGAACCCGCCGAGCGTCCGGGTGACCCGGAACAGCACCAGCACGCTGAGCACGTCGAACACCACCGCCGCGAGGCAGCCCACCAGGTCCACCGCGAACGAGATCCGGTAGCTGGCCTGCGCCCGGGCCTGGCCGCGCAGCAGCGCCAGGTAGGCCCGCCGGGCGCCGGCCGGTCGTACCCGGTCAGCCACCCTGCACCACCAGCCGCCGCTCGGCGCGGCGCTGCACCACGGCGCAGCCGGCCAGCACCAGGACGGCCCAGACCGCCTGACCGCCGACCATTCCCGCCTGGACCGGCCCGGGATCCCGCTCGACCAGTACGTCCAGCGGCGCCTGGAACAGGCTCGGGAGCGGGGTGAGCGTCCACAGTGCCAGGTACAGCCAGTCGGGCAGGAAACGCAACGGGAAGTAGAGGCCGGCCAGCACGCCGGAGCCCAGCGTCCAGAGCATCAGCGGGCCGCGGATGTCGTGCACCCAGTAGACGACGGCGTTGACCAGGTACCGGCAGCCGAAGCAGATCACCACGGCGAGCAGCACCGACAGCGGGAACAGGATCCCGGTCGACCACCGGGTGGGCAGGTAGACGTCGAAGAAGAGCGGCCCCACCAGGACCGGCGGCAGGAACCGGGTGAACACCGCGTACCCGGCCCGGCCCAGGTCGGTGGCCAGGTAGCCGACCACCGGGTGGATCGGACGCAGCAGGTCAACGGCCACGTCCCCGGTACGGATCCGGTCGGCCAGGTCGGTCCAGCCCCACAACAGCACCACCGCGAGCAGTCCCTGCCCGACCCAGACGAAGGTGGCCAGCCGGGGCCGGTCGTACCCGGCCGCCAGCCCGCCGCCGGCTCCGGTCGCCACCGCGAGCAGGACGTAGCACTTGATGAACCCGAAGACGGTGTTGGTCACCGCCCCGGCCACCGTGGCCTGCCGGTAGGTGGAGTAGCGACGAAACCCCGATCGGCTTATTGCCGCAAATGTACGGACGTGAGGGATAATGTTTCCTCTGTCGGCGGATCCCGTACTGGCGGTGAGCGAGCCCACGCCGTTACCCTCCTTCCGCGACACCAAGCCGGTCACCGTAGCCGGTGCGTCGTCGACTGCATAACGGGAAATCGATGAGGTGATACCGCCGTGAGCGAGCGACGTGCGCCGTTGACCCGGCCGCGCGGCGCGCCCCACGGGAGCGGGGCCACCACATGACGGGCCGGTACACCGGCCGTTGGGGGGAGCCCGCCGAACCGGAGTGGGTCTTCGCGCCCACCTCGGAGTGGACCGCCGCCTTTCCGGGCCAGCGCTATCCCGGTGACGTCGGCCCGCGGCGCCGGCCGCAACCCACGCCCCGGGTCGCCCGCGGCCGGGCCACGGTCGAACGCCCCGGTTCCGGTGCTGGTGCTGGTGCTGGTTCCGGTGCTGGTGCTGATTCCGGTGCCCGACCGGACGACGCCGCGTCCACCGGCCGGTACGGCGACCGACGCCCGGATCCGTCCGGTCACCCGCAGGGCACCGATCGCCGCACCCGGGGCGGAGCACCGCCGATCAGCTCACCGCCCGCGGATTCCCGCCCGATCGACGCCCGTTCCGTCGACGCCCGCCCGATCGACGGGGGGTCGGGCGATCGGCGTTCGGTCGACGGGCGGCCGGTTGACGGGCGTTCGGTCGACGGGCGGCCGGTCAGCCCGGCCGGGGGTGGCACCTACGGCGTCCGCCGGCCGGACCGGCGATCGGATGACGACGTCCACCGCTTCGACGACCACCGCCAGCCGGGTGGCCGGCCCGCGCCGGACCACGGCACGTACCGATCCGCCTCGGCTCGCGCCGACGCCCGGTCCACCGGGCCGAAGGTCGACCGGCAGTACCGATCCGAGACACCCCCGCCCGAGGACACCCGGCGACCGGCCGGGCCCGCGGACCGGCCCGCCGACCGGTGGAACCCGCCGACCGACGGACCGCCCCGCGGACCGGCCGCCGATGCCGGCCGTCGGTTCGCGGGTGCGCCGGACCAGCCCCGCCCACCCCGGGACACGCCGGACGGACGCCGGCTCGACCCGCCACCCGACGAGGCCCGACGCGGTGCGCCGCCGTACCCGTCCGGCCGCGACACGTCGTACCGTCCGACACCCCGGCAGCGACCGGACCGCGAACCCGCACCACCCGACCGGCCGGATCGTGAGCCGGCACCGTACGCCCGGCAGGACCGGAATCCGGCACCGCACGCCCGGCCGGACCGGGAGCCGCCAGCGCGCGACCGACACCCGAGCGGCGGCATGCCGTCCGAGGCCGACCGGTACGGCGCGCCCGATCCGCAGCAGCGTCGACCCGCCCCCACCGAACGGCTCCGTCCGGACGACCGGCGGCCCGCCCAGGACCACGGTCACGCCGCCGGTTTCGGCCGTCCGGAACCCGGTCCACGTCCCGACGACCGGCACCGACCGGCGGGCCCGTACCCGGATCCGGGCCTCCGCCCGACGGACCGGTACGCCCCGCAGCAGCGCCCGGACGATCGGGGGCGACCGGGTCCGCACCCGCCGGAAGCCGGACGGCCGCCGCACGCCGGTCCGGTTCCGGCCGGCCGGCAGCCGGACGTACGGCGCCCGGACGACCGGGCGCGGCCGGCCGACGGTGTCCGTCCGCCGCGTCCCGACGGCCCGGCACCGACCGGTCAGCGGGAGTCGATCCCGCGGCCCGACGGAATGCCGGCGCGGTCCGGTTGGCTCGCCCCCGGCCCGTCCCAGCCCGCCGACCGTCGCCTTACCGGCACGGGAAGCCCCACCGACACCGGAGTGCCCAGCGGCCCCGAGCGGCCCAGCGACGCCGAGCGGCCCAGCGACGCCGAGCGGCGCAATGAGCCCGGGCGACCCAACGACGCCGGGCGGCCCTCGGGCGGTGGCCCGAGACGACCGGTCGGCAGCGGACACCCGACGGGCCAGGATCCGCACCGGTCCCCGGTCCACGGCCCGCACCGACCCACGGACCACGACCGGCACCAGCCCACGGGCCAGGACCCGCGGCGGTTCGTTGACGCCGGGTCGGACCCTCGTACGGAGTCCGACCCCGAGGGGTCCACGAACCGGCCACGACCGCCCGTGGCCGGCCTGCGGTTGGAGTTCCGCCCAGCGCCGGCCCCGCTACCGGTGAGCGATGACGGCGTGCCGCCGGCGGACGAGGGTCCGGCCACGGCGGACGGCGGGAACGATCCGGGGTCCCCGGTCGCCGCTGGGCCCTCGACGGCCCCGGCTACCGCCGGATCCTGGTTCACGTCGTCCGACCGGCCGGCGGTTGCCGTGCCCGAATCCGCGGCGACGACCGGCTCCGCGCCGGCAACCGGCATCGCATTGGACACGACCGGCTCCACGCCGGCACCCCGCACCGAACCGGCACCACCGAACCCGACCGGCACCACACCGGCTCCCGGCACCACCCCGGCTCCCGAGCGGGACGCCGGCAGCACAACGGTGCGGGCGACGACCACGGCGCCACCGGGCCCCGCCGCCGGGCCGACTCCCAGAGCCGCCGCCCCCGTCGGACCGCCGGTCTGGAAGCCCCGGGCGCCCGCGCCGCCCGTCTGGACCGGGCCGACCGACAAACGGTCCGAAGCCACCCCGGCCGCCGCATCGAGCGGGCCGGGAATCCCCGGTGCGTCGTCGGTCCCGACCGCGCCGGCAACCGACGCGTCGTCGGCGCCGGCGAGCGCACCGCCCGAGCCACCCGCGGCTCCGGTGCCCGGCGACGCGCCCGGCGACGACCGGCCGTCCGTGGTCCCCGACTCGGACGCCGCCGTTCCGGTCACCGGGCCGGACCGAGCGACACCGACGGACCCGGACCCGGCGACAAGCCCGACGCCCAGCCTCGACCAGACGCTTCCGCCCACACCGGACCCCGAGCAGGCGACCCATCCCGACCAGACGCCCGAACCCGCACCGGACCCCGACCCGGCGACAAGCCCGACGTCCGGCCCCGACCAGGCGCTCGCGCCCGGACCGGAGGCCGACCCACCGCCGCCGGCCGACGCCGAACCCGACGCCGAAAGACCGCGGGACCAGGAACCGGCCGCGGACACCCACAGCTCCCCGGCGACGGCCGACGGCCTCGACGAGGTGGGCCAGGCCGACAACCCGGCCGCAGCCACTCCCGCCGAGGTCACGTCCGTCGGGCCGGCCGCCGAGCCGCCCGCACCTGCCCCGACCGGAACCCCACCGTCCGACGCGACCGCGTCCGAACCGACGCCCGCATCCCCTGACCTGCCGGGCGAGCCCACGACCCCCACGACCGTCGCGGATCCGACCCCCGCCAGCGCGGAGTCCGCCGCCGAGGAGACCGGCTATGACCCCTGGTTCACCCCGTTGACGAAGCCGACCCCGCCCACCGGTCCACCGGCCGACCCGCCGACGACGGACCCGACGACCGCGAACGGTCCCGCCACCGGGACCGGCCCGACCGCCGAGGCGAGCCCGGACACGGTGCTGCCCGCCCCGGACGGCCCGGCCGCCGGCGCGGCCACCGCGCTGCGCGCGCCGACCGTGCTCGCACCGGTCGTCCGTCCCGGTGCGAAACCCGACGGGCGACCGCCCGGCCCGACCACCCCGGCTGGTCCGGTGGACCAGCCGCCGACCGCCGACCCCGAGCAGGTGCTCTCGGCGTACCGGTGGCGGTTCCACCATGAGACGCTGCGCGAGTTGGTCGAGGACCCCGAGGAACTGCGGACCGTGCGGGACCGGTTGACCGACAAGCTGGACGGGTCGACCGACAACCGCACCCGGGCCCGACTGCTCAGCCTGCGCGCCGTGGTCTCCCGGATCCTCGGCGACCTGGGCAAGGCGTACGCCGACGGCCGGCTCGCCCTGTCGCACGCCGAGGCCACCGGCGAGTTGCGGCGGATCGCCATCGCCCAGGCCCGGCTGGCGCACGTGCTGCAGTGGCGGGGCGACTTCGCCGAGGCCGACCGGTTGTTCGAGGAGGCCAACTCGCCGGAGTTGCCGGACCGGCTGCGGGCCACCATGCACGAGCACGCCGGCCGGTCCTGCTACGACCAGGGCCGCTACATCGAGGCGTGCAACCACTTCGAGCGCGCCCTCGAACTGCGTCGGGTCGAGGACCCGGACCTGATCGCCCGGACCGAACTGGCGCTGGACGCGGTGTTCACCAAGGTCGCGGAGAACGGCTGGGGACCGTACCCGCGTACCCGGGACGAGGTCCTGCAGACCCACCGGCCACCGGTGCCGACGTTCAGCGAGCGGGTGCAGCGCTGGGGTTACGCCGAACCGGACGGCCAGTTGGCGATCGCGCCCAGCTATGCCGAGGTCCAGCCGTTCCGGGAGGGACTGGCCTGGGTACGCCGGCCCGAGGCCGACGCCTGGGAACTGATCGACGAGTCGGGCGACCTGGTGATCCGGGCGTCCGCCGGTTACCTGCACGTCGGCTCGTTCTCCGACGGGCTGGCCTGGGTGTCCCGCGCCGCGACCGGCGGCTGGATCGCCATCGACCGGACCGACCGGGTGGTCATCCCGGTCGGCTTCGACGACGTACGCCCGTTCCGGCGGGGCATCGCCGCGGTACGGCGGGGCCGCTGGGGTGCCGTGGACCGGACCGGACAGGTGGTGGTGCCGATGCGCTGGACCGGTTTCGCCACCGCCCTCACCGACGGCCGGTACGTCGACGGCTTCACCGACGAGGGCCTGGCCATCGTCGACGCCGACGGCCGCAAGGGCGTGGTCGACCGCACCGGTCGGGTGATCGTCCCGCCCACCCATCCCGGCCTGGTCATCCACCCGGTGGCGTTCCTGGTCAGCAGCGGGGTCGGGCACTGGGGTGCGCTGGATCGGCGGGGCGAGCCGCTGATCGACCCGGTGCACCCGAGCCGGGTCGGTGTGCTCGACGAGATCGACCGGTTGCTGGCCGACACCAAGCCGGTGCTCTGACCATCGGCCGGCCACCGGCCGGTCGCGCCCGCACCGCACGGCCGCGCGTCCCGGTCCGCGGTCGCTGTCGCGGGCCGGGCAGGCGTTAGGGTCGGGTCATGGAATTCCGACACCTTGGCCGCTCCGGCCTGCTGGTCAGTGAGATCTCCTACGGCAACTGGATCACCCACGGCTCGCAGGTCGAGGAGGAAGCCGCGCTGGCCTGCGTCCGGGCCGCGCGGGAGGCCGGCATCACCACGTTCGACACCGCCGACGTGTACGCGGGCACCCGCGCCGAGGCGGTCCTCGGCCGGGCGTTGCAGGGTGAGCGCCGGGAGGGCCTGGAGATCTTCACCAAGGTCTTCTGGCCGACCGGCCCCGGCCCGAACGACCGCGGCCTGTCCCGCAAGCACATCATGGAGTCGATCGACGGGTCGCTGCGCCGGTTGCAGACCGACTACGTCGACCTCTACCAGGCCCACCGGTACGACTTCTCCACCCCGCTGGAGGAGACGATGGAGGCGTTCGCCGATGTCGTCCGGTCCGGCAAGGCCCTCTACATCGGCGTCTCCGAGTGGACCGCCGAGCAGATCCGCGCCGGGTACGAGCTGGCCCGCGAGCTGAAGATCCACCTGGTCTCCAACCAGCCGCAGTACTCGATGCTGTGGCGGGTCATCGAGGCCGAGGTGGTGCCGGTCAGCGAGGAGCTGGGCATCGGGCAGATCGTCTGGTCGCCGATGGCCCAGGGCGTGCTGACCGGGAAGTACCTGCCGGGTCAGCCGCCGCCGGCCGGTTCCCGGGCCACCGACGAGAAGTCCGGCGCGAGCTTCATCTCCCGGCTGCTGACCGACGACGTGCTCGGCACGGTGCAGCGGCTGCGTCCGCTGGCCGAGCAGGCCGGCCTCAGCATGGCGCAGCTCGCCATCGCGTGGGTGCTGCAGAACCCCAACGTGTCGTCGGCGATCATCGGCGCGACCCGGCCGGAACAGGTGCACGACAACGTCAAGGCGGCCGGCGTACGGCTCGACGCCGACCTGATGAAGGCGATCGACGAGGTGATGGACCCGATCGCCGAGCGGGACCCGGCCCGGACCGTCAGCCCGTCCCAGCGTCCGTGACGGCGTGACCGACCGGTCCGCGGTCGCCCGGGGCGGCGACCGCGGACCGGCGGCGGGTGTCTGTCCGGCCGCGGCTCGACGGCCGGCCGGATCAGGCCGCGGCTCGGCGGCCGGTCACCAGCTCTGCCAGAACCGGATCAGGCTGAAGCCCTCGGCGTACAGCTGCGCCGGCAGGCCGAGGAAGTCGCCCACCGCGAAGACGCCGGAGAAGAACCAGCCGTTGATCCGCGGGTTCCACAGCAGGGCGAACAACAGCAGGAACCCGTACGGGGCCATCAGGTCGTAGCCGCGGCGCCACTGCGGCGACAGCCAGGGCTGAACGATGTTGCCGCCGTCCAGGCCGGGCACCGGCATCAGGTTGAGCACGCTGGCCGTGAGCTGCAGGAAGCCGAGCAGCGCCACCCCGGCCCAGAACTCCAGATGGGCCAGGCTCAGGCTGCTCGTGACGGCGAACGGCACCACCAGAATCAGCGCGAACAGCACGTTGGTCGCCGGTCCGGCCAGACTGACCAGGCTGTGCCGCAGCCGGCCGGGAATCGCGTGCCGGTCCACCCAGACCGCGCCGCCGGGCAGGCCGATCCCGCCGAGCAGCACGATGAACACCGGGAAGACGATGGACAGCAGCGGATGGCTGTACTTGAGCGGGTTCAGGGTCAGGTAGCCGCGGTGCGCGACGCTCCGGTCGCCGGCCCGGAACGCGACGACGGCGTGCGCGTACTCGTGCAGGCAGAGCGAGACCAGCCACCCGGTGACCACGAACAGGAAGACGTCGAACCGGACGTTGCCCACCCGGTTCCAGGCCAGCACCCCGCTGGTGACGAAGAGCGCCACCAGCCCCAGGAAGATCGGGCTCGGCCGGAACGCCGCCCGGGGCATCCCGAGGATGAGCCGGTCGGCGCCGGACCGGTCGGGGCCCGTCACGTTCACTCCGACGCCGGCGCCAGGCTCATCCGGTACTCGAACCGGTCGTCCTCCACCAGAGCCACCGAGACCACCCCGGACGAGGCGAGGTCGCGCCAGGTCTGGCCGATCCAGGACTCGGCGTCGGCCTGACTGCCGAACGTCTCGGCGGGCCCGTCCACCGGGTTGCCGTCCGTGTCCTCGTACCGCCAGCTCCACGGCATATCGCGTCTCCCTCTCAGCAGTACCCGCCCGACGAACCCTCGCCAGCCTAGTCCGGCACCGACGGTGGCCGGCCACCCCGGCCACCCGGCGGGCGCCCGGCCGGACGACACGGCCGCGGCCCGGGGCCTTTAAGGTACGGGCATGTCGGTTGACGGGTGGAACACGCTTCTCGTGCTCGGCGGGATCCGGTCGGGCAAGTCCGAGTTCGCCGAGTCGCTGGTCGGTGAGCACGGTCCGGTCCGGTACGTCGCGACCGCCCCGACGGTCTCCGGCGAGGACCCGGAGTGGACCACCCGGATCGACGACCATCGGCGGCGCCGGCCGGCGACCTGGACCACCGACGAGGCCGGCGCCGACCCGTCCCGGCTGGCGGAGATCATCAATGCCGCCCGGCCGGACGAGACGCTGCTCGTCGACGACCTGGGCGGCTGGGTCACCGTACTGCTGGACCCGGCCCACCAGCCGGCCGACGACGTCGCCACCATCGCCGAACTGGCCGCCGCGGTCCGCGACTGCGCGGCCCGGCTGGTGCTGGTCAGTCCCGAGGTGGGGTTGTCGCTGGTGCCGGTCACCCCGCTCGGCCGGGCCTTCGCGGACGCGCTCGGCTCGGCCAACCAGGCGGTGGCGCGGGCCTGCGACGCCGTGGTGCTGGTGGTGGCCGGGCAGCCGGCCTGGCTCAAACCGGACACCGGCCCGGCGACCGGCGGCACCGCCATCACCGGCCCGACGACCGGCGGCACCGCCATCACCGGCCCGACGACCGGCGGCGACGCGTTCGGCGATCCGGCGGTCGGCGGCGCGCCGGCCCCCGACCTGCCGGTCGGGACGGTGCCCACCCAGACCACGGCGGGGCCGGCCCCGGCCGGAGTCCCGGACGCCGACGTCGTCCCGGCGACCTCGCCCGAGGTGTTCACCCCGACCGTCCCGTCGGCGCCCCCGGCCCCGGCGGCCACCGGGGACAACTGGACCGCGCCGACGATGACGCTGCCGATGGTGGCCACCGGCCTGGTCATCCAGCCCGGCATGGAACTGCCGTTGCCGGACGACTTCGCCGGACCGCAGGCGCTGGAGCGGCTCGCCACCCTGGACATCCCCGGCGCCGGCCTGGGTGAGCTGGAACGGGTGGTCGGCTTCGCGGCCGCCACCCAGGCCACGGCCACCCCGCGACCGTGGCGGTCGGCCCGGGTGCTGCTGCTGCACGGCGACCATCCGGGTGGCGCCGCGGCCGGGGTGCCGGACGGCGACGCGGCCCGCCGGGTGGCCCAGGCCCGGTCCGGCGACGGGCCGCTGGCCCGGCTGGCCGCCGAGGCCGGCGCGCAGGTGCAGGTCGTCGAGGCGCCGGCCACCGGCCGGATCGAGCGGGAACCGGCGCTGTCCGAGTCGGCCGTGGAATCGGCGCTGCGCTACGGCTGGCGGCTGGCCGAGGAGGCGGCGGACGCGGGCGTACAGGTGCTCGTGCTGGCCGCCTGCGGCGCCGGCACGGACGCCGCCGCCGCGGCGGTGCTGGCGGCGACGGCCGGGGCCGAACCGGCCGCCGTCCTGGGCCGGGTGGTGACCACCGGCGGCCAGGTGGACGACGCCGCCTGGATGGCCCGCTGCACGGCGGTACGCGACGCGCTGCACCGGACCCGGCACTCCGACCGCAACCCTCGCAACGTGCTGGCCGACCTGGCCGGTGGGGACATCGCGATCGCCACCGGCGCCCTGCTCGGCGCCACCGCCCGGCGGCTGCCGGTGCTGCTGGACGGCCCGGTCGGGGTGGCCGCCGCGCTGGTCAGCCGGGACCTCGCCGGCCAGGCCCGGCACTGGTGCCTGCTGCCCGACCACGGCGGCCACCCGGCCGTCCGGCTGGCCGCCGACGTGCTCGGCCTGACCCCGCTGTTCAACCTGCGGGTCGACCTCGGCGAGGGAGCCACCGCGCTGGCCGCGCTGCCGATGCTCAACTCGGTGCTCACCCTGGCCGGCGCGCTGCCGGTGCACCCGACCCTGGCCACCGACCCGGCCGGCGGGGACGAGGAGTTCACCGAGCCGCCGACCGGCCCGGGGCCGGCGGCCCCGGACCGGCCGGACGAGACTCCCCCCGCCCACCGCACCGAACCGGACGCCCCGGGCGACGACCACGGTGCCGACGGGGCCGACGGCACCGACCCGGGCCGGCTCGCCGACGGGGCCGGCGCCCCGCGTGGTGCCTGACGACGGGCGGATACCGGCCGGCGTCCGGCTGGCCGTCACCACGTTCACCGTCCTGCCGGTACGGGCCGGTCGGGTGGACCGGTCGAGCGCGGCGGTTGCGATGGCCCTCGCCCCGGCCGTGGGCGCCGCCCTGGGGCTGCCGCTCGCCGGGCTCCTGCTCGGCGTCGGCGCGGTCGGACCGCCGCTGGTGGCCGCCGGCGTCACCGTCGCGGCGGGCGCCCTGCTGACCCGGGGACTGCATCTGGACGGCCTGGCCGACACGGTGGACGCGCTCGGGTCGTACCGGCGGGGGGCCGCCGCGCTGGAGATCATGAAGAAGCCGGACGTCGGGCCGTTCGGGGTGGTCGCGCTGGTCCTCGTACTGCTGGTGCAGGCCGCGGCGTTGGCGGCGCTGACCGCCCGGCCCTGGCCGGCGACGCTGGCCGCGCTGGTCACCGGCGCCGCCGCCGGCCGGCTCGGGGTGGCCTGGGCCTGCCGGCGCGGCGTCCCGGCGGCCCGGCCGACCGGTCTCGGCGCGCTGGTCGCCGGCACGGTCGGCCGGCCGGCCCTGGCGGTGGGCACGCTCGCCGTCTGCGCCGTCGCGGTGGCCGCCGTGCCGGGTCGACCGGCCCAGGGGCCGCTCGCCGTCGTCGCGGCGCTCGGCGTCACCCTGTTGGCGCTGCGGCACGCGGTACGCCGGTTCGGCGGCATCACCGGCGACGTGCTGGGCGCGGTCGTCGAGCTGGTCAGCACCCTGGTGTACGTGGGGCTGGCGCTGACCGGCTGAGGAACGTCGGCCGGCGGCGGTAGCGTCGCAGACGACGACACCAGCACCCTGACCGGCCACCGGGAGCATGAGATGACCATCACGGACGACTACCTGCCCGTACCGGTCCCCGAGTCGCTGACCGCCACCTACCTGGTCCCCACCTCCGGGGAACCGCCGCTGACCCCGGCCGAGGCGGTCGCGGCGCTGGGCGACCGGCTGGCCGCACCGGTCCGCGACCTGGCCACCCAGATGATCGACAGCCCGTTGCTGACCGTCGACACCCGCCCGGTGGTCGACTTCCCGCACCTGCCGCCGGACCTGCTCGCCGCGTTCGGCGCGACGGGGGAACAACTGGCCCGGCTCGCCGCGGCCAGTCACCTGGTCGTGGTCGACGCCAGTTACCGGCCCGGCTGGCCGCCGGCACACGAGTGGGCCGCCCGGGCGGTCGCGGCGGCGCTGGCCGAGTCGCTGGACGCCGACCTGATCGACGTCTTCGCCCTGCAGATCCTGTCACCGGCGGTGGCGCTGCGCTCGCTGCCCGACGCCGACGGCCGGGTACGCCTGGTCGACTGGCTGCTGGTCCCCTACTCCTCCGACGCGGACGGGCTGTGGTTCACCACCAAGGGGTTGCGCCGGTTCGGCCTGCTGGAGCTGCAGGCCGAGGGGGTGCCGCCGCACCTCACCCGGGCCTGGGGCGCGGTGATGACCGGGGTGGCCCGCCGGATCCTGCGCACCTGGACCGAGGAGCTGACCGCCACCGAGCCACCGGCGTTCGCGCAGTTGCCGATCCGGGCCACCGTCTCGGGGCACGACATCGCCGTGGCGTACGGAAACCCGGATCAGCACGACGGCGGCCGGCCGGCCACGCTGCGGCTGGAACTCGACCCGGCGCCCGATCCGGACGCCGACTCGTTCCTGAGCCTGCGCCCGCCGGCCGGGCACACCGGTCCCCCGGGCCGCTACTTCGCCGCGGTCTGCGCCACCCTGTTCGGGGCCACCGGCTCCGACGTGCGGTACACCCGACCCGCCGACGCGATGGCGACGGCCATCGCCACCGCCCGGGACCGGCTGCCCGACATCCGGGACCGGTTCCTGGCCGACGAGTTGCCCGCCGACGCCCAACTGGTGGTGAAGTACGCCCTGCCCTCGGACGACGGCCCGGAGTACGTCTGGGCCACCGTCACCTCGTGGCTGGACCCGGACCGGATCCTGGGCAGCGGCGCCAACGACGCCACCACCGACCCGGCCGTCCGGATGGGCTGCCCGGTGATGGTGAACACCGACGACGTTGTCGACTGGGCGGTGCTGGACGGCACCGGGGTGGTCGAGGGCGGCTGGACCCAGGCGGTGCTGGACGCGGGCTGACCCCGGCGGCGCCCGCCCGGCGGTGGAATCACGGTGGTCGCCCCGACCCGGTCGGTGGCAGGATTCGATCAACGAACCGCACCGATCATGGGAGACGCATGCGATACCGCACCCTGGGTGCCACCGGAACGGTGGTCTCTACCCAGTGCCTGGGCACCATGACGTTCGGCAACGAGACCGACGAGGAGGGCAGTTTCGCCCAGCTCGACCGGTTCGTCGAACGGGGCGGCACCTTCGTCGACACCGCCGACGTCTACTCCGCCGGGGTCTCCGAGGAGATCGTCGGCCGCTGGCTGCGGGCCCGGCCCGGGGCCCGGGACTCCTTGGTCATCGCCACCAAGGGCCGCTTCGCCATGGGCCCCGGCGGGAACGACGCCGGGCTGTCCCGGGTGCACCTGACCCGGGCCCTGGAGGCGAGCCTGCGCCGGCTCGGCGTGGAGGCCGTCGACCTCTACCAGGCGCACGCCTGGGACCCGCTGACCCCGCTGCCGGAGACCCTGCGCTTCTTCGACGACGCGGTCCGCGCCGGCAAGATCCGGTACGCCGGGGTCAGCAACTTCACCGGCTGGCAACTGCAGAAGGCGGCGCTGCTCACCGCGCACCTGGGGCTCACCCCGATCGTCACCCTCCAGCCGCAGTACAACCTGCTGGCCCGGGACATCGAGTTCGAGCTGACCGACGTGTGCCACAACGAGGGCATCGGCATCCTGCCCTGGTCGCCGCTCGGCGGCGGCTGGCTCACCGGCAAGTACCGGCGGGACACCCCGCCCACCGGGGCCACCCGGCTCGGCGAGAACCCGGAGCGCGGCGTCGAGGCGTACGCGGGACGCAACGCCGACGAACGGACCTGGCGGATCGTCGACGCGGTGGCCGAGGTGGCCGACAAGCGCGGCACGTCGATGGCGGCGGTCGCCCTGGCCTGGCTGGCCGACCGACCGGCGGTGACCTCGGTGATCCTCGGCGCCCGGACGGTGGAGCAGCTCGACGACAACCTGGCCGCGGCGGACCTGCGCCTGGACGCCGAGGAGACCCGGCTGCTGGACGAGGCCAGCGCGCCCCGGGTGGCCGACTACCCGTACGGCGCCGCGGGCGTCCAGCAGCGCGCCCGCGAGCTACCCGCGGGCTGACGCCCTACCTCACCGGACTGACGTCCCTACTTCACCGACGGCTGGACGAACGGCGGGCGGACCACCCGCATCGCCGAGCGGCGGCCGCGCACGTCGACCTCGACCGTCGAGCCCTCGGCGAGCCCGGCCGCCGTGTCCAGCAGCGCGAGCGCGATGCCGATCTTGCGGGTCGGCGAGAAGGTGCCGCTGGTCACGGTGCCCACCGTGGCGTCGCCCGCGTACACCGTCATGCCGGGCCGGGGGATGCCCCGGTCGACCGCCTCCAGCCCCCACAGCCGCCGGCGCGGGCCGGCCGTCTTCTCGGCCAGCAGGGCATCCCGGCCCCAGAAGGCCGGCTTTTCCCAGCCGACCGCCCAGCCGGACCGGGCCTGCACCGGGGTGATCTCCAGCGACAGGTCCTGCCCGTGCAGCGGGTAGCCCATCTCGGTGCGCAGGGTGTCCCGGGCGCCCAGCCCACAGGCCCGCAGCCCGTACGGCTCACCGGCGGCGAACAGCGCGTCCCACACCGCGCCGGCCCGCTCGGCCGGTACGACCAGCTCGTACCCGTGTTCGCCGGTGTAGCCGGTCCGGCAGACGGTCAGCGTGGCACCGCCCGTCCCGGTGCCGTCCGGTTCGGTCCCGTCCAACTTCGTCTCGGTGAAGCTCATGTAGCCGTGCTCCGTGGGCAGTCCCAGGGCGGCCAGCAGCTCGGCCGAGCGCGGCCCCTGCACGGCCAGCACCGCGTACGCCTCGTGCTCGTCGGTGACGGTGATCCCGGCGGGCGCGGCGGCCCGCAGCCGGCGCACCACCTCGGCGGTGTTCGCCGCGTTGGGGATGAGGAAGACGTGCTCCTCGTCGTGCAGGTAGGCGATGATGTCGTCGACCACCCCGCCGGTGGCCTCGTCGCAGCAGAGCGTGTACTGCGCCCGGCCCGGCCCGATCCGGCCCAGGTCGTTGCTGAGGCAGGAGTTGACGAACGCCGCCGCCCCGGGGCCGGTGACCCGGGCCTTGCCCAGGTGTGAGACGTCGAAGACGCCGACCGCCTCGCGGACCGCGGCGTGTTCCCGCAACACGCCCCCGCCGGCGTACTCCAGCGGCATCGACCAGCCGCCGAAGGCGGCGAACTTGGCACCGAGGGCGGCGTGCCGCTCGTGCAGGGGCGACTGGTGGAGCCGGTCGGCGGAGGCGTCGGTCATGGGTGGCAACTTACCGGGGGTCCGGCCCGTGGTTAGCATCGGCAGGTTCCCTCCGACCGGTGGTCGGGCGGGACAGTCGATCGTCCGGCGGGTAGGTTGCGCCGGAGAAGCTTCCATCGCCGGACGCCCACGAGGCGACCGGCCAGGCCACGTCCGGAGACGCCGAGTGACATCGCCCAGCACGACCCTGAGCCTGGTCGACACCGACCCCGCCGAGTTGTCCGTCGACGCGATCGTGATCGGCGTGCACTCGCAGACCGGCGGCGGGGACGGCGCCGGCCCGGCTCGGCTCGCCGACACCCTGCTCCTGGCGACCGGCGCCGAGGCCGTCGCGGTCGCCTTCGACGGTCGGCTGACCGAGACGCTGGCGCTGCTCGGCGCCACCGGCGCGCCGGGCGAGGTGACCAAGCTCGCCACCCTGGGCACGGTGACGGCGCCGCTGGTCGCTGCGGTGGGTCTCGGGCCCGAGCCGACCGGCGCGGCACCGGCGCCGGAGGCGCTGCGCCGGGCCGCCGGCGCCGCGGTCCGCGCGCTGGCCGGCGCCGAGCGGGTCGCGCTGACCCTGCCGGTCCCGGACGACGAGGACGCGCCGGCCGCGCTGCGGGCGCTGGCGGAGGGCGCGCTGCTCGGCGGGTACCGGTTCGCCGGCTACAAGACCAAGCCGCAGCCGACCCGCCGCGAGCCGGTCGGCTCGGTGGCGCTGTACGTCCCGGACGCCGCGGACCAGCGGGCCCGGGCCGAGATCGCCCGCGCCGAGGTGGTGGCCCGATCGGTACGCCTGACCCGCGACTGGGTGAACACCGCCCCCAACGAGCTGCGTCCCCCGTCGTTCGCCGACGCCGTGGCCGCGGCCGGCCGGGAGGCCGGGCTGACCGTCGAGGTGCTCGACGAGGCGGCCCTGGCCGACGGTGGCTACGGCGGGATCCTCGCCGTGGGGCAGGGTTCCGACGCGCCGCCCCGGCTGGTGAAGCTCTCCTACACCCCGGCTGGTGCCGACCCGGCCAAGCGGGTCGCGCTGGTCGGCAAGGGCATCACCTTCGACTCCGGCGGCCTGTCGATCAAGCCCGCCCAGGGCATGTGGGAGATGAAGTCGGACATGGCCGGCGCGGCGGCCGTGGGCGCCACCATGCTGGCCGTCGCCGCGCTCAAGCCGGGCGTGGCGGTCGACGGCTACCTGGCGATGGCGGAGAACATGCCGTCCGGCAGCGCCTACCGGCCCGGCGACGTGATCACGATGTTCAACGGCAAGCGGGTCGAGGTGCTCAACACCGACGCCGAGGGCCGGATGGTGCTGGCCGACGCGATGGCCCGGGCCTGCGCCGACGGCTGCGACTACCTGCTGGAGACCTCCACCCTCACCGGCGGTCAGGTGATCGCCCTCGGCAAGCGGGTGGCCGGCGTGATGGGCACCCCGGAGCTGTGCGACCGGGTCCGGGACGCCGGCGACGCGGTCGGCGAGCCGGCCTGGCCGATGCCGCTGCCGGAGGACGTCCGCAAGGGCATGGACTCCGACGTCGCGGACATCTCCCAGGTCAACGCCGGGATGGACCGGGCCGGGCACATGCTGCAGGGCGGCGTGTTCCTGCGCGAGTTCGTCGCCGAGGACGTGCCCTGGGCGCACATCGACATCGCCGGGCCGAGCTACCACACCGGCGAGGCGACCGGTTACTGGACCAAGGGCGGCACCGGGGTCCCGGTCCGTACCCTGCTGGAGCTGATCGACGACATCGCCGCCAACGACTGAGTCGCGGCGGCCGGCCGACCCGAGCGCGGGTCGGCCGGGCCGGCTCAGCCGGTGGGGCGGCGCTTGCGGCGTTCGTTGTAGTCGCGCATCCGCTGCGGATAACCGACCAGCCGTACGTCGTACACGGGGATGGCCAGCCGGTGGGCGAACCGCCGGGCGCCCTCCGGGCCCTGGACCCGGCGGCGGGTCCACTCGCCGTCGGCGGCGATCAGGATCACCGTCGTCTGGGTGACGGTGGTCCGGGGCTCGATGAACGCCTCCACCCCGCGCCGGGACCGGACGAACTGCTCAAGATGGTCGAGATCGGCCTGGTCGGCCGGCCGTTCCCCGGTGGAACCGGTGGAACTTGCCTTCCGTCCGCGCCGCCGGAACCAGGCCACCCGTCGATCTCCTCCCCCGAGAACCCGCCTCCGGCGGGGCGATTGCGTGCAAGCGTACGTGTCGCGAACGTGTCCTTGGGCACCTCGGTAAGCGACCTGTGCGGTGAAGTGACAAGATGACCGAGGCGAGTGTGCCCACATACCTGGCACGACCCTCGTAGCAATGACGCGACCTGGGAGATGACTGTGACCGAGCCGAACGACGCGACCTTCGACGTAGTGATCCTCGGAGGTGGCAGCGGCGGCTACGCGGCGACGCTGCGCGCCGCCCAACTGGGCCTGTCGGTGGCGCTGATCGAGAAGGCCGAACTGGGCGGCACCTGCCTGCACCGCGGCTGCATCCCGACCAAGGCGCTGCTGCACGCGGCCGAGATCGCCGACCAGACCCGCGAGTCGGAGCAGTTCGGCGTCAAGGCCGAGCTGATGGGCGTCGACATGGCCGGGGTCAACTCGTACAAGGACGGCGTGGTCTCCCGCCTCTACAAGGGCCTGCAGGGCCTGGTCAAGAGCTCCAAGGCCAGCTACGTGGCGGGCGCCGGCAAGCTGGTCGGCAAGGACACCGTCGAGGTGGACGGCAAGCGCTACACTGGCCGCAACGTCATCCTGGCCACCGGCTCGTACTCGCGGACCCTGCCCGGCCTGGAGGTCGACGGCCAGCGCGTGATCACCAGCGAGCACGCGCTGAAGCTGGACCGGGTGCCCGGCTCGGTGATCGTGCTGGGCGGCGGCGTCATCGGCGTCGAGTTCGCCAGCGTCTGGCGGTCGTTCGGCGCCGACGTGACCATCGTCGAGGCGCTGCCCCGGCTGGTGGCCGCCGAGGACGAGGAGTCGTCGAAGGCGCTGGAGCGGGCCTTCCGCAAGCGTGGCATCGCCTTCAAGACCGGCAAGAAGTTCGAGAAGGTCGAGCACACCGAGAACGGTGTCAAGGTCACCATCGCCGGCGGCGAGACCGTCGAGGCCGAGCTGCTGCTGGTCGCCGTCGGCCGCGGCCCGACCACCGCCGACCTCGGCTACGAGGAGCAGGGCGTCAAGATGGACCGTGGCTTCGTCCTCACCGACGAGCGGCTGCGCACCAGCGTCCCGAACGTGTACGCCGTCGGCGACATCGTGCCCGGCCTTCAGCTCGCGCACCGCGGCTTCCAACAGGGCATCTTCGTGGCCGAGGAGATCGCCGGCAAGAACCCCGCCGTGATCGACGAGAACGGCATCCCGCGGGTCACCTACTCCGACCCGGAACTGGCGTCCGTCGGCCTGACCGAGGCCAAGGCCAAGGAGCAGTACGGCGCGGACAAGGTCAAGACCTACAACTACAACCTCGGTGGCAACGGCAAGAGCCAGATCCTCCGGACGGCCGGCTTCGTGAAGCTGGTCCGGGTCGAGGACGGTCCGGTGGTCGGCGTGCACATGGTCGGCGCCCGGGTCGGCGAGCTGATCGGCGAGGCGCAGCTGATCTTCAACTGGGAGGCCTACCCGGTCGAGGTGGCGCAACTCGTGCACGCCCACCCCACCCAGGGCGAGGCGCTCGGCGAGGCTCACCTCGCGCTGGCCGGCAAGCCCCTGCACGCGCACGCCTGACCACCGTTTTTCCGTGCGCCCGGTCGTGACCGGGCATGATCGCACCAGGCCACGAAGGAGTCATGAGAGATGCCGGTATCGGTCACCATGCCGCGGCTCGGCGAGAGCGTCACCGAGGGCACCGTCACGCGCTGGCTGAAGCAGGAGGGCGACCGGGTCGAGGTCGACGAGCCGCTGCTCGAGGTCTCGACGGACAAGGTCGACACGGAGATCCCCTCCCCGGCGGCCGGCGTGCTGAGCCGGATCGTGGTGAGCGAGGACGAGACGGCGGAGGTCGGCAGCGAGCTCGCCGTCATCTCGGGCGAGGGTGAGGGCGACGGCGGCGGTGCCGCCGAGCCGTCCGAGGAGCGGGCCGCCGAGCCGGAGGCGCGGCCCGAGCCGGCCACCCCGCCGGCGCAGCCCGCGGCCGAGCAGCAGGAGAAGCCGCAGGAGACCACCCCGGCGCAGGCCGCGCCGGCCGGTGGCGAGGGCACCGTCGTCAAGATGCCGGCCCTGGGCGAGAGCGTCACCGAGGGTACGGTCACCCGCTGGCTCAAGGAGGTCGGCGACACCGTCGAGGCCGACGAGCCGCTGCTGGAGGTCTCCACCGACAAGGTGGACACCGAGATCCCGTCGCCGGCCGCCGGCACGCTGACCGAGATCAAGGTCGGCCAGGACGAGACCGCCGCGGTGGGTGCCGAGCTGGCCGTGATCGGTGCGGCCGGCAACGCCGAGGCCGCGGTCCCGTCGACCGAGCAGCCGACCCCGGAGCAGGGCGAGACCCAGGAGCAGCCCGAGTCGAAGCCGGCCGAGCCGAAGCCGGAGCGGGTCGAGGAGCCGACGCCGGGGATGTCGTACTCCGAGCCGGCTCCGGAGACCGAGGTGTCCGCGCAGCCGGCCCGTACCGAGCGGGCCGCGCAGCCGGCGGCGCCGGCGGCCAAGGCCCCGGCCGCCGGGACCCAGCAGGCCAACGGCGAGGCCGCCGGGTACGTGACCCCGCTGGTCCGCAAGCTGGCCGGCGAGCACGGCGTGGACCTGTCCTCGATCACCGGCAGCGGTGTCGGCGGGCGGATCCGCAAGCAGGACGTGCTCGAGGCGGCCGAGAAGGCCAAGGCGGCGAAGGCCGCCCCGGCTCCGGCCGCCGCCGCTCCGGCCGGCCAGGCCCCGGCGGCGAAGGCGGCACCCGCCGCCAAGGCGACGCCGAGCCCGAAGCGGGGCAGCACCGAGAAGATGCCCCGGATCCGTTCGGTCATCGCCCGGCGGATGCAGGAGTCGCTGCACGAGACGGCGCAGCTGACCACCGTGGTCGAGGTGGACGTCACCCGGGTGGCCAAGCTGCGGGCCCAGGCCAAGGACGCGTTCCTGCAGCGGCACGGCGTGAAGCTGTCGTTCATGCCGTTCTTCGCCCAGGCCGCCGTCGAGGCGCTGCAGATCTACCCGGTGGTCAACGCCCGGATGGACCTGGAGGCCGGCACGATCACGTACCCGGAGGCCGAGCACCTCGGCATCGCGGTGGACACCGAGCGGGGCCTGATGACCCCGGTCATCCACAACGCGGGCGACCTGAACCTGGGTGGCCTGGCCCGGCGGATCGCCGATCTGGCCGAGCGGACCCGGACCAACAAGATCAGCCCGGACGAGATCGCCGGTGCCACCTTCACCCTGACCAACACCGGTAGCCGGGGCGCGCTGTTCGACACCCCGATCGTGCCGTCGCCGCAGTCGGCGATGCTCGGCACCGGTGCCGTGGTGAAGCGCCCGGCCGTGATCAACGACCCGGAGCTGGGCGAGGTGGTCGCGGTGCGCTCGATGGTCTACCTGGCCATGTCGTACGACCACCGGCTGATCGACGGTGCGGACGCGGCCCGGTTCCTGACGGCGGTCAAGGAGCGCCTGGAGGGCGGCAACTTCGAGGCGGAACTGGGCCTGGCCTGATCCACCCCGTACGCCTGACGTGAGGCGCCCCGGTCCGAGTTCGGACCGGGGCGCCTCGCGCTTCTCCGGAATCCATCACGGCAGCTTGTAGCACCTTGTAGCACATTTCATCTACGCTGAGGGCATGGCCGAGCATGCTCCTCGGGAGATCACCCAGCGCGAGCTACGCAACGAGTCCGGCGAGATAATGCGTAGTGTCGAACGGGGCGAATCGTTCACCATTACCCGCAACGGCACCCCGATTGGCCGGCTCATTCCTCTCCGGCGGCGGACGTTCGTACCGCGGGCAGAGGCGATGGCCGCGTTCGCCACCGCTCCCGTTCTCGATCCGGACAAGCTCCGCAGCGACCTCGACACCGCGATCGACCAGGACCCCTTCGGCCGTGACTGGTGACGCCCCAGCGCTACGAGGTCTGATCGACACGAACATCGTCATCCATCTCGCCGCACTCGACCCGGTGGAGTTGCCCGACGAACTCGTCATCAGCGCGGTGACCCTGGCGGAGCTGTCCGCCGGGCCTCATCACGCGGACGACCCGGGTGAACGCGCCCGTCGGATGAGCGTGTTGCAGCACGCCGAGGCGACCTTCGACCCGCTGCCGTTCGACGCCGAGGCGGCCCGGGCCTTCGGCATGGTCTCCGCCGCCGTACTGGCTGCCGGCCGAACGACCCGCCGTCGGCTCGCGGATTTGATGATCGCGTCCATCGCACACGCGAACGGCCTGCCTCTCTACACCACGAATCCAGCCGACTTCGTCGGCCTGGAACGACTCGTGACGGTGCATCCGGTGACCCGCCCGCGGGCCTGATCCATCCGCACCACCGCACGAACCCTTCGAGCTGGACCCACGCTCGGCGTTGAGGTTGGGCCCCGGCGTCACCGCAACCGGGTGACGGTGATTCCGGCGGTGGCGAGGTCGGTCTCGACGTCGGCCAGGGCGATCAGCTCGTGCGCGGCCCACACCCGCGGGGCCGCCGCCAGCACCGGTCCGATCGCCAGCGCGTGGCGACTGCCGGCCGCCCTCGTCGAATGGGTCTCGGCACTGCCAATCCCTGCCGGATCGCCCGCACCCAAACCGAATGCGCCTCTCAGCGGTGTCGACTCCACGAACACCGTCGTTTGTGCGCATCGAGTGTCGTTCCAACAGCACTGGATGCGCACGAACTCAACCCGCTGCTCGCCGAGCCGCTCGAGCAGGGTCGGCAGCATCGTGTCCTGGACCAGATCGAGGTAGCGCAGGGTGTGGGTCAGCGCCTCACAGCCCGAGACGCGGCAGACCGGGCACCGGCCCGAACCGTCCGGCCAGCGGCCGAACACGATCCGCCGGGCCGACAGCACCAGCCGGTTGCGGATCTGCACGGCGGAGAGGTCAGCGCTTGGAGGGCGGCAACTTCGAGGCGGACCTGGGCCTGGCCTGACCCACCCCGTACGCCTGACCTGACGGCGCCGCGGTCCGACCCGGACCGGGGCGCTTCCCGCTTCCTCGGGAATCGCAGCACCGATCGCGCCGAGGGCTCCGCCTCCTACCCAGGGAGGAGATCGTGCTCGGACCGTCGGCCGCAGCCGGGGCTCACGGTCGGACGCATCCGGCCGGCACCGCCGCGAGCATCTACAGACATGACTACCGTTTCGCATCGGGCGGCGCACTGGCACCGCCCACTGATGGTTCTCGTGTTCGCGATGGCGATCCTCGCCGTCGTCGCCGCGGTCGGCATCGTCGTCGACCCTCGCGTCCTCATCGGGGCGCCGATCTGGCTCAAGCCGTTCAAGTTCGCGGTGTCCTTCGTGCTGTACGGCGCCACCCTCGCGTGGCTGCTCACGCTGCTGCCGGGTCGGAGCCGGCTCGCGACGAGGATGGCCACGCTCATCGTCGCGGTCGCGGTGCTCGAGAACGCGTGGATCGTCGGGCAGGTCGTACGCGGGCAGCCCAGCCACTTCAATGCCAGCACGCCCCTGAACACCGTCCTCGTCGCGACGATGGGCGTACTGATCACGGTTTTGTTCTTCGCACACCTCGTCATCGGGATCGTGGTGCTGATCCGACGGATCTCCGACCGGGTCGCCCGGACCGCGGTGGGCTGGGGGCTCGGCCTGTCGCTGCTGGGAATGTCGGCGGCGGTGCCGATGGTGCTGCCGATGCAGGACCCGGGGATCGAGGGGATCGGCGGCGCGCACAGCGTGGGCGTGCCCGACGGCGGGGCGGGCCTGCCACTGGTCGGATGGAGCACCACGGGTGGGGACCTGCGGATCGGGCACTTCGTGGGGCTGCACGCCCTGCAGGCCCTGCCGCTCCTGGCGATCCTGCTGAACCGGCTCCGTGCGCGGCTGGACGAGTACACCCGGGCCCGGCTCGTGGTCGTGGCGGGCGCGGCGTACGGCGTACTCACGGTGTTGTTGACCTGGCAGGCCCTGCGCGGGCAACCGTTGCTGCGGCCGGACACCGGCACCCTGGCTGCCGTCGCGGCGCTGGTCGTCGCGACCGGGACCGTCGGTGGCCTGGTGCTGGCTCGCCGCCGCCCGGAACTGGCGCTGGCCGCATGACCGCGACCGGGACCACCGGGCCCGGGGCCCGGACCAGACGACAGTATGCTCGTGCCCCCGAGCCGCAGCGCCTAGGCTGAGCCCGTGTGGCGGGCGGCACGACTGTGGGACACGCGCGACGCGCTCGTGCGGATGGTGCTGATCGTCCTGAGTGGGGTGGGCTATCTGGTCTTCCTCACCCAGGGCGGACGCACGCCGACGACCGCACAGTGGATCCTCGCGGTGGCGGCGTTCGCCGGGGGGCTGACGTTGCATCGTCTCCCGGTGGCCAACCTGGTGGTCCAGGCCGCGCTGCTGGCGACGGCGATCGCCCTGGTCGACGACATCGTGATCAACCAGGTGGGTGCGAGCTGGTCGTTGCTGGAGTTCACCATGCGGACGCGTCGCGCCCGAACCATCGGATCGGCGGCGGGGCTGCTGGCGGTGGTCGAACTGACCGACTCGATCGGTGGCCCGGGCAACCGGTTCCCAGCTGACCGGTTCACGGCCGGCGTCGTCGGGCTGGCCCTGGAGGTCGGCATGCCGTTGCTGCTCGGCCTGGTCATTCGGGCCAACTGGGAACTGGCCCGACAGGCTCAGGAGCAGGCGGCGGCCGAACAGCGACAGCACGAGTCGGAGAGCCGCGCGGCGCGCGCCGACGAACGCGGCGCCATCGCCCGCGAACTGCACGACGTCGTGGCGCATCACGTGGCGTCGATGGTGCTGCGGGTGGGCGTGGCTCGGCACGTGCTCACCGACCTGGACTCCCGGGTGGGCGAGGTGTTCGACGACGTGCACGGCACCGGCACGGCGGCCCTCGCGGAACTGCGCCGGCTGGTGGCGGTGCTCCGCAACCCAGACGGGGTACGCGGTGACGCGGCACTGACCGCGATCGAGCCCTCGGCGCTGCCGGCGGCGCTCGGCGCGGCGGTCGACCGGGCCCGTCAGGCCGGTGTCACCGTCGAGGCCGACCTCGATCCGGCGATCGATTCACTCGACGCGGTACGCGGCATGGCGGTGTTGCGACTGACCCAGGAGGCACTGACCAACGTGGCCAAGCACGCCGGGGCGTCCGCGCTCGCGCGGCTGGTGGTCGCCGTCCGCGACGGCGCGGTGTACTGGGAGGTCACGGACAACGGGCGCGGCGGGGTGCCGACCGCCGGTGGTCACGGCATCATCGGCATGCGCGAGCGCGTCGAGGTCCTCGGCGGCCAGCTGGAGGCGGGCCCGACGGGCACCGGGTGGCGGGCACGTACCGTCCTCCCGGCCGTGGCTGTCGCACCGGAGCCGGTGTGATCCGGGTCCTGCTGGTCGACGACCAGCACCTCATCCGAGCGGGGCTGCGGATGCTCTGCGAGGCGCAACCCGACATCGAGGTCGTCGGGGAGGCCGGCAGTGGCCGGGAGGCGATTCCGCTCGCCGCCCGGCTCCGTCCCGACGTCGTCGTCATGGACCTGCGCATGCCCTCCGTCGACGGGATCACCGCGACCAGCCGGATCCTCGCCGACCGCCCCACCACCCGCATCCTGGTGCTGACCACGTTCGGCGACGACGACCACCTCTATCCCGCCCTGACCGCCGGTGCCTGTGGGTTCCTGCTCAAGGACGCACCCCCGGCCGAGCTGCTGGACGGCATCCGTCGGGCCGCCGTCGGCGACAGCCCGTTCAGCCCGGAGGTGCTGCGCCGTCTGGTCCAACGGGCGGTGCGCGCCCACGCCGGGGGACCACGGCCGGTGTCGGGCCTCACCGCCCGCGAACGGGACGTGCTGACCCTCGTCGCGGAGGGCCTGTCCAACACCGAGATCGCCGATCGACTCCACATCGGTGTCACCACGGTCAAGACCCACATCACCAGCCTGATGACCAAGACGGACAGCCCCAACCGGGTACGCCTGGCCCTGTTCGGCCGCGCCGCCTGAAGCCCGCGCCCCAGCACGTCGAGACTGACGCCCGGCTCCCGGCGCCCGGCCGGAGAACCCGCCCACCAGCCGCGCCACCAGCAATATGGACCACCGCAACCAAGATCTGAGATGTCTCACTTCGAAATTGACGAAGAAAGATTGACGCTGCATCATTGAGGCCGACAGACTGTTCCATCTGAGACGCCGCCACTCGCCAACTGAGACTGGGAGATCACGTGTCCGAAGTGGGTTCCTCGGTACCGAGGCGCCAACTCGGCCGACTGCTGCGGCAGGCGCGCCAGGAGGCGGGCATCAATCTGCAAGCCGCCGCCGAGGCGCTGGAGTGGTCGAGGGCGAAGATGTACCGCCTCGAAAGCGGCCAGACCTCACTGCGCACCCATGACGTCGTGCTGATATGCCAGCTCTACGGGACACCCAAAGAACTGACCGACGTGCTGGTGAGCCTGGCGCTCGAGAGCAAGGCGAAGGCCTGGTGGCACGCCTACGACGGCGTGATCCCTTCCTGGTTCGAGCTGTACGTGGGCCTGGAAGCCGCCGCCGCACACATCCGGAACTACGAACCCGCCCTCATCCCCGGGTTGCTGCAGACCCCCGAGTACGCCACCGTCATCTTCCAGGCCAAGCCAGGACGAAGCCCCGAGGAGATGGCACGGAAGGTCGCGTTGCGAATGGAACGACAGCGGCTGCTGGCTCGCCAACGCCCGGCCGCTCCCAGGTTCGAGGCAATCATCGACGAGGCGGTGCTACGTCGACCGATCGCGGACACAGAGGCGTGGCGTCGACAACTCGCCCACCTGGTCAACGGGACCCAACCGGCCAACACGAGCCTGCGGGTGCTGCCCTCGTCGGTCGGCCCGCACGGCGCCTCCGTCGCAGGCGCATTCGTCATCATGGACTATCCGGCGATAGGCACGCGACCGGCGGATCCATCCACGGTGTACTGCGAGTCTCTGACCGGGGCGCTGTACCTCGACAAGTCAACGGAGCTGGAAACCTACACCGACGCTTGGTGCATGCTGGAAAACCTTGCCTTGGACCGGCGTGCATCGGAAGATCTGATAGCAACCGTGATCAAGGAGACCTTCGATGACTGACCTGACTGGCGCCAACTGGCGCAAGAGCAGCCGGAGCGCGGAGGGCAACTGTGTCGAGGTGGCCGACAACCTGCTCGGTCTGGTCGCCGTACGCGACAGCAAGGACCCCGACGGCCCGGCGCTGACCTTCGTCCCCGCCCGATGGACGGACTTCGTCCACGCGGTCAGGTCCGGCGGTCACTCGAACGTGGCGTCCGCCAGACCGTAGTTCTCCCACCAGCTCAGGTTGTGCTTGCTCACCACGCCGTTGACGCGTGTCAACAATAGATGGTTGCCGTTCAGCACCAGCGCGGCGTCCTCGGTTCGGAAAAAACTTCTGCATTCCAAAGTTCACATCAACATAGTCGCCCGGCTCCCACTCCCACTGCGAGCCATCCCCGCCGTCGGCGTCGTAGTAACCGTTTTCTCCCCCATATATGTCGACGTAGCTTCCTTCAGCGCCCTCAATCAAATAATCCGGATCCTTTTCCGGGTTTCCCGCGTCGCCCGTCCTCTGCCGCGCATCGACGACCTCTGGCTTGCTGGGGTTCTGGTGAACGCGGTAGCCCCTGGTGGCGAGCATTTCGGCGCATGCGTTCTCCAGTTCCAACGCGCGTCGCGTCGGATCGTCGTTCTGTGGCCGAATTCTCGTCGGATGGCCGGTCGGCGTTCCGCCGGGCACGCCGGTGGGTTGCCTCGTCCACGGGACGCCCCGGTCGGCGGCGTCGGAGCCGGTCGACGCAGGGTCCGCGGCCGACGACGAGGCGTCGGGGGCGGGGCTGGTCGGCGGAGTATCGCGACCAGCCCTGGTCAGTTTCCCGCCGAGCCCAACTGCCGCGCCTCGGCGACCGCCGCGTCGGCGTGCTGTCGGGCGGTAACGGCTCGCTGCACCAACTGGGCCATGATCTGCTTGATGTTGTCCAGTGCCGACAGCATCGGCCCGGGTTGCCCGCCCTGCAGGACGACCGTGACGAGTTGCTGCGCCTGGCCGACCTCCGCGCCGATCCCGGCGGCGGCGTCCCGGGCCTCGTCGACGGCGCTGCGCACCGGCGTCAGCCCGTCGATGGTGTCCTGCGGGGAGCCGCCCTGCGGCACCGCCGCCGTGGCCCGGGCCGCCTCGCCGACCGTGTTGCCGAGCGCGCCGAGCCGGCCCTGAATCTGCTGTACCGCGTCGCGTACCCGGGTCATGCCGGCCGCCACGGCGGCGAAGCCGGCACCGGCGGCGCGCAGGGCGATCTCCTGGGCCTGCTTGTCGACGGCGGCGGCCTGGCCCCGGGCGCGTTCCACGCCGGCCGTCAGTGCCGCCAGCTCGCCGCTGATCTGGTCGATGTGTGACACCCGTCGGACACCTCTCGTCACGGATTGATGCGAGAAGCGCTCAACTTACCCCGTGGGTGTTACGCGGTGACGGCGTCGACGGCCTTCTTCAGCGCCTTCGGGTCACTCGGCTTGCGCGGGGCGGTCTTACGCAGCTCGATCATCCGCTCGCCGATCTCCTGGAGCTTCTTGCGCCCCAGGCCCTCGCGGACCTTGGGGAACCACTCCTCTTCCTCTTCCTCGATGTGGTGGGTCACGTTCTCGATCAGCACCGTCGTCTTGGCGTCGAACCGCTCGTCGTCCGGGTCCATCGCGGCGAGTTCGGCGCAGAGTACGTCGGCGACGTGGTGTTCCTCGTACGACTCCAGCACGTCGTCCTCGATGTCCGGCAGGAGCTTGCGGGTCTCCGGGTACATGCACTCGTTCTCGATGTACGTGTGCACGGTCAGGGCTTCGAGGATCCGGCCGACGATGTCGCCCTTGCGCTTCGTGGCGTCCTCCCCGGCGTCCTGGAACTCCTTGAACAGCTTCTTGATCTCCTTGTGGTCCTGCTTGAGCAACACGATGGCATCGGTGGACATGTCGGCCTCCTCGAACGGTCGCCAGCCCTGCTACCCGGCCACCGGCCGGCGAAAACGCCGGGCCCCGGGGGGTGTCAGCCGAACGCGACGTCCGTCGGGTTCCCACTCCCATTCGGACCCGTCGTCGTCCGTGCCGCCGTAGTAGCCGTTCCGGCCCGCCCTGATGGTCACGTAGTAGCCACGCTCCTCCTTCAGGTTGGCACCGAACAGCCGTGGATAGCCGGGCAGCGCGGGCTCTTCGGTTGCCTCCGGCGCGGCGAGGTGCGCGATCTCCTCCAACGGCAGGTCGCCCGCCAACGTCAACCGGTACTGGATAGCCATGGACGCCGCCTCTCCTCAGTGCCGCGGGACGATCTGCACGAGCGAACCGTTTCTCGTCAGTGCCACGGCTTCCTTCAGGCCGGGCATCGGCCAGTCGTCGAACTGTGTCCGCATCGCTGAAAGATCACCTCGCCAGTCCTGGAGGTTCAGCACCACCCGCTGAGTCTGATCATCAGCAACCTTTTTGGAGACCTCGGTCCATACGTTGCGCACCTTCGTGTCGGGTTTGGGCGAGTAGCAGTCGAATACATGCCCTTCGATCAGGTAGTCGGGGTTCTGCATCTCCAACGAGCGCCGGGTCGTCCCGTTGTCCCGGGGGCTGATCCCGGCCGGGCGACCGGTCGGCGACCCGCCGGGCGGGCCGCTCGGGCGCCGCTTCCAGGGCACCGGTGGGTCTGCCGGAGGGCTGGTCGGCGGTGGCGCGCCGCCAGCCCCGGTCAGTTTCCCACCGCCCCCAACTGCCGGGCCTCGGCCACCGCCGCGTCGACGTGCCGCCGGGCGGCGCCGACCCGCTGCACGAGCTGGACCAGGATCTGCCTGATGCCCTCCAGCGCCGACAGCATCGACCCGGGTTGCCCGCCCTGCAGGCTCACGATGACCAGGCGCTGCGCCTGGTCGACCTCGGCGCCGAGCCCGGCGGCGACCTCGCCGGCCTGGTCGATCGCGATCCGTACCGGCTTCAGCCCGGTGATCGTGTCGTCCGGCGACGTCCCCTGCGGCACAGCCGCGGTGGCTCGGGCCGCCTCACCGACCGAGCTGGCGAGCACACCGAGACGGCCCTGGATCTGCTGCACCGCGTGACGTACCCGGGCCATGCCGGCCGCGACGGCGGTGAAGCCGGCCTCGGCGGCGCGGGCGGCGGTCTCCTCCGCCTGGCGGGCGACGGCGGCCGCCTCCGCACCGGACGACAGCGCGGACAATTCACCGCTGATCCTTTCGATGTGCGACATCGACTCAAGGTCCTCTCGCCACAACTCGTTGCGGACCAATCAAAGTATCGAACAGTCGCAATTTCGAGAAACTTTCGGAAATCGCTGGAAATTCCACGGTCTTTGATCACCATCAATGATCATTTGACGGGGTGCGCCACCGAACCGGCCCGCCGGCATGCGGATACGGCCCGATCGGCGAAGATGGGAACCATGCAGATCCTGATGGCCGGCGCGTCCGGTTTCCTCGGCACCCGGCTGGTCGACCGGCTCAGCGCCGCCGGGCACGAGGTGACCCGACTGGTCCGGCGCCCGCCGGGCGCGACCGACGAGCAACGGTGGAGCCCGTCGTCCGGTCACCTCGACCCGGGTACGGTCGCCGCGGCCGACGTCGTGGTCAACCTGGCCGGCGCCGGGGTGGGCGACAAACGCTGGACCGAGGACTACAAGCGCCTGCTGCGCACCAGCCGGCTGGACACCACCGGCCTGCTGGCCACCACCATCGCCGGGCTGCCCGCCGCCGACCGGCCGCGGGCGCTGCTCAACGCCTCGGCCATCGGCTGGTACGGCGACACCGGCGACCGGGAGGTCACCGAGGACGCGCCGGCCGGCGACGACTTCCTGGCCGACCTGTGCCGGGTCTGGGAGGCCGCCACCCGCCCCGCCGAGGACGCCGGCGTACGGGTGCTGCGGCTGCGCAGCGGCTACCCGCTGCACCGCGACGGCGGTTTCCTCAAGCCGCAGCTGCTGCCGTTCAAGCTGGGCGTCGGCGGCCGGCTGGGCAGCGGCCGGCAGTGGGTGCCGTGGATATCGCTGGCCGACTGGCTGGACGCGGTGGTCTTCCTGCTCGACCGGGACGACCTCGCCGGACCGGTCAACCTGGTCGGGCCGGCCCCGGTCACCAACGCCGAGTTCACCCGGGAGCTGGCCGCCGCGCTGCACCGGCCGGCGCCGTTCGTGGTGCCCGGGGTGGCCCTGAAGGTCGCCTTCGGCGGGTTGGCGCAGGAGATGTTGAACAGCGCCCGGGTGCTGCCCGGCGTGCTGCGCCGGGCCGACTTCGACTACCGCCACGAGACCCTGCCCCAAGCCCTGCGCGCCGCCCTCGACCCGGACCGGCTCGCCGCGTAGCCGGCGGTCGGGCCGGGTTGGGTGCACCTGTTGTCGTCACCGCGGCAACAGATGTACCCAACCCGGCCACCCGGCACGGCAAATTCGGTGTCGGGGCGGGCGAGTGCTGTGGCAGGGTGACGCGACGTGGCACACGACTGGACAACGTTGCAGGACCGGGTCCGCGAGCGGGTCGAGGAGCTGGTGGTCTCGGGCCGTGAGCTCGGCGTCCAGGTCGCGGCCTACCTGCACGGCGAGAAGATCGTCGACGTCTGCGCCGGGGTCGCCGATCCCGCGACCGGGCGGCCGGTCACCCCGGACACCCCGTTCTTCAGCTACTCGACCGGCAAGGGACTGACCGGCACGGTCGTGCACGTGCTGGCCGAGCGCGGCGAACTCGACTACGACCTGCGGATCGCCGACGTGTGGCCGGAGTTCGCCGCGCACGGCAAGGGTGGGATCACGCTGCGGCACGCGCTCACCCACACCGCGGGCGTCCCGGCCCTGCCGGCCGACATCACGCCGGCGGACCTCGCCGACTGGGACCGGATGTGCGCGGTCGTCGCCGCCGCCGAACCGCTGTGGGAGCCCGGCGCCCGGCAGGGCTACCACGCCTGGACGTACGGGTGGCTGGTCGGCGAGACGGTGCGCCGGGCCACCGGCCGGACCGTGTCGCGGGTACTGGCCGACGACGTCGCCGCCCCGCTCGGCGTGGCCGGCGAGCTGTACTTCGGCGTACCCAACGACCGGCTCGACCGGGTCGCGCCGCTTGTCGACGACGGCTACGCGGCGGCCATGGCGGGGTTCGCCGCGCAGGTCGAGAACCTGGGGCGGGTGCTGCCACCCGGCGCCCTCACCACCGCCGAACTGGCCAACCGCCGGGAGATCCTGCGCGCCGACCTGCCGGCCACCGGCACGCTCACCGCCCGCGCCGCCGCGAAGATGTACGCCGCCCTGCTCGGCGAGGTGGACGGGGTACGCCTCATCTCCCCCGCCCGCCTCGCCGAGGTGTCGGCGGTGGCGGTCACCGGCCCGGACTGGGTGTTCGGCATGGAAACCTCCCGCACCCTGGGGTACGCCGTCGAGGCCGGCGGGTTCGGCTGCAGCGGCAGCGGCGGCAGCCTGGCCGGCGCGTTCCCCGACCGGGGCCTGACCGTCGCCGCCACCAAGAACCTCCTGCGCGTCGGCGGCGACGGCGACGACCCGATGGAGGACCTGCGCGCCCTCATCCGCGACGCCGTCGCCTGACCCACCCGCGGGGCTCGGCTCCCGGCCGTCGCGGCCGGAGTGCCACGACGACCGGGCCGGCGGGTCAGCAGCCGATCACCCAGTAGTTCGGGCCGGTCTGCTTGAGGGTGCTCGTGTTGAAGGTGTTGTACAGGCCCATCCGTTGGTTGGAGCCGTTCGCGTAGGCGTACCCGAGGGACTGGTAGGCGCGGCCGGCGGCGACGTGCGCGTAGTTGCTGGCCGTGACGCAGACCGGCGCGGCGCCGCCGGTGCTGGCCGACACCGTCGCCGAGGTCGGGCCCTCGCCGGTCGCGTTCACCGCGCTCACCGCGTAGCTGTAGCCGGTCGCGGGGCTGAGCCCGGAATCGGTGTACGCCGTGCCGGTCACCGGGGACGTGGTCACCTTCGTGCCGTTGCGGTGGACGTGGTAGCCGGTGGCGCCGCTCACCGCGGACCAGCTCAGCGAGACCGAACTGTCGGTCGTACCGGTGACGGTCAGGCCGGTCGGCGCGGCCGGCGCCCCCGGACCGCCCGGATCGCCGCCGCCCGGGGTGTTCAACCCGAAGAACAGCGCGTCCCGGTAGGCCGAGCAGATGGTGTCCAGGAAGTACGCCCCGGCGGTGCCGCACTGGTCGGCGGCCGAGCCCGGGTCCACCGGCGTGCCGTGGCCCATCCCGGACACCCGGTAGACCCGCACCGCGTCGTTGCCGTAGACCTCCAGGCTGGTCCCGGCGGGCAGCGACGAGGTGCTGGTCGGGGTCTGCGACACGCCGAGCACGTTGGTCCACTGGTCGCGGGACTCGGTGGCGTTCGCCGGTACGACGGTGCTGTCCGAGGTGCCGTGCCAGACCGACACCCGCGGCCGGGGACCGGAGTAACCGGGATACGCCGCCCGCACCAGGTCGCCCCACCTCGCCGGGGTCTGGTCGACGCCGCTGTACTGGCAGGTGCTGGTGGACGCCGGTGGCGAGCACCGGTACGGGATGCCGGCCACCACCGAACCGGCGGCGAAGACGTCCGGGTAGGTGGCCAGCATCACCGAGGTCATCGCCCCGCCGGCGGACAGCCCGCTGACGTAGACCCGGCCGGCCGAGGTGCCGTAGTTGCTCTTCGCGTAGTCGACCATCTGCTTGATCGACAGCGCCTCGCCCTGACCCCGGGTGATGTCCCCCTCGGTGAACCAGTTGAAGCAGGACAGCGCCTGGTTGGCGCTCTTCTGTTCGGCCACGATCAGGGCGAACTTCCACTGGTCGGCGAACTTCTGCCAGCCGGAGTTGGTGAGGTAGGTGCTGGCGTTCTGGGTGCAACCGTGTAGCAGTACCACGGCCGGGGCGCCGCCGGGCAGGCCGTCCGGCCGGTAGGCGTACATGTTGAGGTTGCCCGGGTTGGAGCCGAAGCTGGCCACCTGGGTCAGCGCGGCGGCCTGCGCCGGCGCGGCGGCGGCGAGCACCACGCCTGCGACCAGGACGGGCACGGCGAGCGCCCGGGCCAGCCGGACGAGGACGGATCTGTGGCGACGCACGAGCGGCCTCCCGAGTTGTGAGCCGAGTCACCCCCGAATTGCCGGAACATTACGACGGTTTTACCGGCGCGTGACATGGGCGGCCGGCACATATCCATCAATGCCGCTGTGTGTCGATGGCGCCCGACCACATTTCCGCCGCACTCCCGCCGGGTTGACCGGGCAATTCAGCGAACCTTGGTAGCCTTGCCGCCCGTGCCGCTCTCCCCCGCCCTGACCACCGACCCGTCGCCGGAACCGTCCCGCCCGGCGGCGACCGATCCGGACCGACGCGCCGGACGTCGGGTCGATCTGGTCGTCGTCCTGCTCGCCGTGACGCTCGCCGGCTGGGTCACCAGCGGCCTGTGGGCCGACCCGAACCAGCGGGCCGTCGCGGTCAACTCCAGCGACCAGTCGCTGTTCGAGTGGCTGCTGGCCTTCGGCGCGCACGCCCTCACGCACGGCGAGAACCCGCTGTTCACGTACCTGATCAACGTGCCGGACGGGGTCAACCTCGCGGTCAACACCTCGATCACCGTGTACGCGGCGGTGTTCGCCCCGCTGACCTACCTCATCGGCCCGCCGGCGACCTTCCTGGTCATCCTCACCCTCAACCTCGTCGCCACCGCCGGCGCCTGGTACTGGTTCCTCTCCCGCCACCTGCTCGCCCCCCGCACCGGCGCCGCGGGCCCGGGCCGCGACGCTGCCGGCGCCGCCGGGGGGCGGCTCACTCCCCTGGTACGCCGCCGGATCGCCGCCGGGGTCGGCGCGCTGTTCATCGGGTTCGCGCCGGGGATGGTCACGCACGCCAACGCGCACCTCAACTGGACCGCCGGCTGGCTGGTCCCGCTCCTGCTCCACTGGGTCTTCCGGCTGGCCCGCCCGCGACACCGGATCCGCGCCGGGATCGTGCTCGGCGTCCTGGTCGCGGTCACCTTCTCCATCGCCGCCGAGGCGCTCTTCTTCACCGCCCTCGCCTGCGCCGTCTTCCTGGGCGCCCGCGCGTGGCACCCGGCCCGCCGCGCCGAGACCCGGGAGTTGCTGCCCGGCTTCGCCCGCGGCTTGGCGGTCGCCGGCGCGGTGTCGCTGGTCCTGCTGGCCTACCCGCTGTGGCTGCACTTCCTCGGTCCGCAACGGTTCCACGGCACCGGGTTCAGCCCCACCATCCACGCCGAGGACGTCGCCGCGTACGGGGCGTACCCCCGGCGGTCGGTGGCCGGGGCGGCCGGGCTGGGCACCCGGCTCGCGGCCAACCCGACCGAGGAGAACTCGTTCTTCGGGCTGCCGCTGCTGATCCTGGCGGTGGCCTGCTTCGTCCTGCTGTGGCGGCGCGCCGACCCGGCCCGGCGGGCCACCCTGCGCGCGCTCGCCGTCACCGCCGGGGTCTTCACCGTGCTGTCCTGGGGACCCCGGGTGAAGTTCCTCGGCATGTTCCCCGGCATCCCGCTGCCGTACGCCCTGGTCGGGCACCTGCCGGTGTTCAACGCCGCGCTGCCGTCCCGGCTGGCCCTGGTGGTCGGGCCGGTGCTCGGCCTGCTGCTGGCGTACGCGGTGGACACCCTGCTCGCCGACCCGCCCGCCCCCCGCCGGGTACGCCTCGGCTGGGCGGTCGGTTTCGCGCTGGCGCTGCTGCCCCTGCTGCCGACCAGCCTGCTCACCGTGCGGCGGGAACCCGTGCCGACGTTCATCACCTCCGGCGCCTGGCGGGACTACGTCAGCCCGGGCGGGGTGCTGGCACCGCTGCCGTTCACCCTGGACGTGACCCCGGACGGGCAGCGCTGGCAGGCGTACGCGCTGGCGCACCGGCAGGGCGAGTTCGCCATCCCGTCCGGCTTCTTCCTCGGCCCGGGCGGCCCGGACGACCGCGGCCGGATCGGCCCGGTGCCCCGGGCCACCGACGCGCTCCTGGCCGAGGTGGGCCGGACCGGCGAGGTGCCGTCGATCGGTCCCGCCGAACGGGCCGCGGCGGCCGACGACCTGCGCCACTGGCGGGTCCAGGCGGTGGTGCTGGCCGACCGGATCCACGGCGCGAAGTACCCGGTCCACCACGACGCCCTGCTGCGCGCCGGCACCGACCTGCTCGGTCCCCCGCACCGCGTCGACGACGTCTGGCTCTGGCGCGTCCCATCCGCCTAGTTGCATGATCCGGAAGAGTTCTGCTCGTTCAGGCAAGCAAAACTCTTCCGGATCACGTGATGTGCGCCGGGCGGTGGTCGAACGGGTCGGGGTCAGCGGGTCTGTGTTGGGGCTGGGCAATCCGTTCGGCAGGGACGCGGGCGACCGACCCAGCCGTTACGGCGCAGCACGGTTGCCACCTCGGCGGCGGTGTCACAGGCGCCGGTGGTCGCGTCGGACCAGCCGTACCGCAGCGTCGTCTCGCCGTTGACGGCGGCCGCGTTGTCCCGCCGGGCGTCCCGCCGCCGCCGGTCAACCGGGTGCGCGGCCCGACCGTCCAGTTCGACCCGCGTGCCGTACCGGCGGTAACGCACGTCGTCGTACCACCGACCGCCGCGTCTGGACCGAGCGGCCTGCCGCTCACCGGTCGGTAGGCCGTGTGCCCGTTCGACGCCCCGCAGGTAACGCAGTTCGAGCAGCGAGTGGCAGCCGTCCGCGACGTCGCCGAGCGCCGCCGTGAGTTCGGCCCGCCACCGCACCCTGGCCCTGACCGCCATGGCTCGGAGCAGCCGACTCGCCGTGGTGAGCCGACCGCCGCACGCCCTGGACAGCCAGCCGACCGCTTCGTCCAGGGTGCGTGCCCGCTGGGCCAGGTCGAGCGCCGTCTCCTCGATCCGGGTCTGCGGCGGCAGCCGGGTCGGGTGCCGAGCCCGGTCGATGGCGGCCGCGTGATGCACGACGACGCCGGACATCGGCTCCACCCGACGACCTGCGGGGACGGTCACGTGGACCAGCGGAGCCGGCCGGTCCGTCAGGCCCTGTAGCTCGGCGGCGGTCTCGTGGCTCAGCGTGGCACCCCGCCCGGCCCGGAGCACCACCGCCCAGAGCACCGCCCGGCGCGGCGGGACGCCGGAGAAGGTGGCGTAGGTCCACCCGATCATCCGCTGCCAGCGCCCGGACCGCAGCCGTGCCTCGATCTGTGCCCTGGTCAGCCCCGCCGCGTACGCCTGCTGCCGGGTCACCACCCCGTGCTGCCGGGCCACGAGTTCGTCGAACATGTGGCACAGGCTGGCCTTCCGGCACCGACTCCCGCCACCCCGTGGTCACCCCCTGTGGAAAACCGCGACCGCCCCTTACCGGAACCCCCTCCATGATCCGGAAGAGTTCTGCTTGCCTGGACCAGCAAAAGTCTTCCGGATCATCAGGTGTGGGTGAGCCGGCTCACCGGGTCCGGGGCGGGGTGCGGGGACTACGCTGGGCGGTGTGACGACGACGATTCCGGGGCTGGTGGCGGTGCGGGCCGGCCTGGTCGACTACGAGGCCGCCTGGGACGAGCAGCGGCGGGTGCACGCCGCAGTGGTCGCCGGTGAGCGACCGGACACGGTGCTGCTGCTGGAGCACCCGAGCGTCTACACCGCCGGCAAGCGGACCGAGCCGTGGGACCGGCCCACCGACGGCACCCCCGTGGTCGACGTCGACCGGGGCGGCAAGATCACTTGGCACGGTCCCGGGCAACTGGTCGGCTATCCGATCATCACGCTGCCCGGCGCCGAGAGCGGCCAGCCGGTCGACGTGGTGGCCTACGTCCGGCGTACCGAGCAGTTGCTGATCGACGTCTGCGCCGAGTTCGGCCTGACCACCACCCGGATCGAGGGGCGCAGCGGGGTCTGGGTGCCGCAGGACGAGCGCGGTCCGGCCCGCAAGGTCGCCGCGATCGGCATCCGGGTGGCCCGTGGGGTGACCCAGCACGGCTTTTCGATCAACTGCGACTGCGACCTGGGCTGGTACGACCGGATCGTGCCGTGCGGCATCCGGGACGCCGGTGTCACCTCGCTGACCGCCGAGCTGGGCCGCCCGGTCACCGTGGCCGACGTGCTCCCGGTCGTCGAGCGCCACCTGCCCACCCTGGTCACCGTCCAGGACTGAACCCCCGCCGCGCTGAGCCACGGCGGTGGTCGTGGCAGGCTGGGCCGGTGCATCTCGATCTCGTCACCCTGGTCGTGCCCGACTACGACCCGGCGATCGCCTTCTTCACCGGCGTACTCGGCTTCGAGCTGGTCGAGGACTCCCCCTCGCTGACCACCGACGGCCGGCCGAAGCGGTGGGTGGTGGTCCGTCCGCCGGGTGGCGGGACCGGGCTGTTGCTGGCCCGCGCCGACGGCGAACGGCAGGAGGCGGCGGTCGGCGCGCAGACCGGCGGCCGGGTCGGCTTCTTCCTGCGGGTCGACGACTTCGACGCCACCCACCGCCGGATGCTCGACGCCGGCGTCGAGTTCGTCCGCCCACCGCGCTCCGAGCCGTACGGGAAGGTCGCCGTCTTCCGCGACCTGGCCGGCAACTCCTGGGACCTGCTCGGCCCGGCCTGATCCGCCCGACCCCGCCCGACCCCGTCCGACCGGAAGGAATCCGATGACCGACATCGCGTCCACCACCCAGCGGCGGCTCATCGCCGAGCAGTTGCGGGTGCCGTCGACCTTCGACGCCGCCACGGAGATCGAGCGACGGGTCGTCTTCCTCGCCGACCGTCTGGTCGACGCCGGGCTGTCCACGCTGGTGCTGGGCATCAGCGGCGGGGTGGACTCCACCACCGCGGGCCGGCTGTGCCAGCTCGCGGTCGAGCGGGCCCGGCAGGCCGGCCACCCGGCGACCTTCGTGGCGATGCGGCTGCCCTACGGGGTGCAGGCCGACGAGCACCACGCGCAGGCGGCACTGGCGTTCATCCGGCCGGACCGGGTGCTCACGGTCGACGTCAAGCCGGCCAGCGACGCCGCCCTGGCGGCGCTGCTGGCCGGCGGGCTGACCTTCGCCGACGCCGCCGCGCAGGACTTCGTGCTCGGCAACGTCAAGGCCCGACAGCGGATGATCGCCCAGTACGCGGTGGCCGGGGCGACGGCGGGGCTGGTCGTCGGCACCGACCACGCGGCCGAGGCGGCCACCGGGTTCTTCACCAAGTACGGCGACGGCGCGGCGGACGTCGTACCGCTCACCGGGCTGACCAAGCGGCGGGTCCGGGCGCTCGCCGAGACGCTCGGCGCCCCAGCCGACCTGGTCGGCAAGCCACCCACGGCCGACCTGGAGAGCCTGGCACCCGGCAGGCTCGATGAGGACGCGCTGGGCCTGACGTACGAGCAGATCGACGACTACCTGGAGGGCCGGCCGGTCCCGGCCGAGGTGGCGGAGCGGCTGGAGGCCCGCTATCGGGCCACCGACCACAAGCGGCAACCGCCGATCGCCCCGTAACGCCCGGGTCGCCCGTCGCCGCCTCAGGGGGTGAGGCGGTGCAGGTCGCGGGGGAACGCGGTCACCTCCCGGACGTTGGCCGCCCCGGTCAGCCGGGCGACGAAGCGTTCCAGGCCGATGGCGAAACCGCCGTGCGGCGGCATGCCGTGCGCGAACGCGTCCAGGTAACCGGCGTACGGCCCGGTCGGCTCGCCCCGGGCGGCCAGCGCCGCCAGGTAGTCGGCGTGCCGGTGCAGCCGCTGCCCGCCGGTGACCAGTTCGACGCCCCGGAACAGCAGGTCGAACCCGTTTGAGTAGCCCGGCCGGGCCGGGTCCGGATGGGTGTAGAACGGCCGCTTCGCCATCGGGTAGCCGGTGACGAAGAGGAAGCCCGACCCGTGCTCGCGGCGGGCCCATTCGCCCAGCGCCCGCTCGTGCGCCGGGGCCAGGTCGGGCTCGTCCGGCGGCGCGCCCGCGATCCGCAGCGCCTCGGTGAAGTGCACCGCCGGGATCTGCGCCGGCACCTCGGGCAGCGCCACCGGCCCGAGCGTGTCGAGGGCCGCGCCGGCTCGGTCGGCGACCGCGCCGAGCATCCCGGCCAGGGCCTCCCGCAGTACCGCCATCACGTCCCGGTGGTCGGCGACGAACGCCAACTCCGCGTCGAGCGAGGTGTACTGGGCCAGGTGCCGCACCGTGTCGTGCGGTTCGGCGCGGAACACCGGTCCGACCTCGTAGACCCGCTCGAACACCCCGACCATCAGCTGCTTGTAGAACTGCGGCGACTGGGCCAGGTAGGCGGGCCGGCCGAAGTAGTCGAGGGCGAAGACGTTCGCGCCGGACTCGGTGGCCGACGCGACGATCCGCGGGGTGTGTGTCTCGACGAAGCCGAGCCGGTCCAGGGCGGACCGGAAGCCGCCGGCCGCGGCGGCCGAGATCCGCAGCGCCGCCGACCGGCGCGGGTGGCGCAGGGCCAGCGGCGCGTGGTCGAGCTGCGTGGGCAGGGTCGCCGTCAGGGTCGGCCGGTACAGGTCGAACGGCGGCGGTACGGCCGGCGAGCCCAGCACCCGTACCACGGGTTCGTGCAGCTCGACGCCGGTCGGTGCGGTGTCGTTCGCGACCGCCGTACCGACGATCTCGACCACGGTCTCCTCGGTGAGCGCCGCCAGCCGGTCGCGTGCCTCGGGTTCGGTGACCACGATCTGGGCCAGGCCGCCGGCGTCCCGCAGGATCAGGAAGGCCACCGCCTTGAGCAGCCGCCGTCGGTGCACCCAACCGGCCACGGTGACCCGTTCGCCGACGTACGCGGGCAGTTCGTTGGACAGGATGCGTTGCATGTGGACGACCTCCTCGATGTGCGCAACGCGACCCCGGGAGGCGTGGGCGAGCGGGAACTCGCGGTGCCACCACACCTTCACCACCGACACCGCGGCCGGTGGCCTTGTTGGTCGCCCGTGACGGGGGCCAGCCGGCGGGCTCTACTGGGCGCCGGGCGGCGCCGTTCCTCCCGCAGCTCGGGAGGGTCTTCGCACCCCGGCCGGAGTACCGCCCTCGCAGCTACCGGCGGCTCTCTCCGACTCCGGTGGTCGAGGCGCTACTCGGCTCCGTCGTCGCTGTTGGCGCCGACGGTAGTGGGTCCGGTCACGCCTGTAACACCGAATTTCGAGCGCCTGGTGAGGGGTGTCACATGATCAAAGAAGGTGAGCCCGGTCGCCAACGGTTCATCGACCAGCTACCCGGGCGTACGCTCGCAGTTGTGACCATCGAGCGTTCCGAGCAGCCCACCGCGACCGGCAGCGGACGCGGCGGAACCCTGACCACCGAGGCCCCCCGGCCGAGCGGGCACGCCGCTCCCGAGGGCCGGCGCCTGCTGCGCATCGAGGCGCGCAACGCCGAGACGCCGATCGAGCGGAAGCCGCCGTGGATCAAGGTCAAGGCGAAGATGGGACCGGAATACACCCATCTGCGCGGTCTGGTGGCCAAGGAGGGCCTGCACACCGTCTGCCAGGAAGCCGGCTGCCCCAACATCTACGAGTGTTGGGAGGACCGGGAGGCGACCTTCCTCATCGGCGGTGACCAGTGCACCCGGCGCTGCGACTTCTGTCAGATCGACACCGGCAAACCGGCCGAGTTCGACGCCGACGAGCCGCGCCGGGTCGCCGAGTCGGTCGCCACCATGGGTCTGCGTTACGCCACGGTCACCGGCGTCGCCCGGGACGACCTGCCCGACGGCGGGGCCTGGCTGTACGCCGAGACGGTCCGGCAGATCCACGCCCTGCAGGCCGGCTGCGGCGTCGAACTGCTGATTCCCGACTTCAACGCGGTGCCGGAGCAACTCGCCGAGGTGTTCGGCTCCCGGCCCGAGGTTCTCGCGCACAACGTCGAGACGGTGCCGCGGATCTTCAAGCGGATCCGGCCGGCGTTCCGCTACGAGCGGTCGCTGGACGTCATCCGGCAGGCCCGGGCGGCCGGGCTGGTCACCAAGTCCAACCTGATCCTGGGCATGGGCGAGGAGCGGGCCGAGGTGTCGCAGGCCCTGCGGGACCTGCACGACGCCGGCTGCGAGCTGATCACCATCACCCAGTACCTGCGCCCCACCCCGCGGCACCACCCGGTGCTGCGCTGGGTGAAGCCGGAGGAGTTCGTCGAGCTGAAGACCGAGGCCGAGGAGATCGGCTTCGCCGGGGTGATGAGCGGACCGCTGGTGCGCTCGTCGTACCGGGCCGGCCGGCTCTACCGGCAGGCCCTCGACGCGCGCGACGCGACGGTCCCGGCCGACGCCCGCTGACCCGACCCGCGCCGTCGTCCGGCTACCTGACCACACCTGCGTGCGCCTCCGTCGTCAGCCGGCGGGGGCGGGGTCCAGCAGGCCGAGGCGGTGGGCGACGGCCGCCGCCTCGACCCGGTTGCTGACCTCCAGCTTGGCGATGATCCGGGAGACGTGCACGCTCGCCGTCTTGGGTGAGATGTAGAGCTGTTCGGCGATCCGGCTGTTGCTCTTCCCCTCGGCGACCAGCCGGAGCACCTCCCGTTCCCGGACGGTGAGCAGGTCGGCTGCCGGTCCCGGTCGGCCCGCGTCACGCAGCCCGACCCGGCGGGCCAGCACCGCCGCCTGTTCCCGCAGCGGCCGCAGGCCGAGCCGGTCGGCGATGTCACCGGCCTCCTCGATCGCCGCCGCGGCGGCCGACCGGTCCCCCGCACCGGCGGCCGCCTCGGCCAGCGCGAGCAACGCCCGCGCCAACCGGTAGGGCTGCCCGTCGGCGCGCCAGGCGGCCACCGCGGCCCGCCAGCGGGGCAACGCCTCGGCGGTTTCCGCGGTCGACGCGGCGACCTGCGCCGCACAGGCGAGTTCGGCCGGGTACCGGGCCACGAGCACCCGGGGCCGCCCCGCCGGCCCGACGGACCGGTCACCGGCCGCGGCTGTGCTCTGCGCGTGGGCGTCGTCGCCGGACAGGCCGGCCCGTTCCCGCACCCGCGCCCGCAACGACTCGTCCCCGGCGTACCGCGCGACCTCGGCGACGGCGGCCAGCAGTGGCCAGCCGTAGCGGGGCTGCTGGTCGAGCGCCTCGTCGGCCAGCCCCTCCCAGGCGGCGGCCACCGCCTCCGGCGCCGCGCCGACCGCCAGCGCACCGCAGATGCGCAGCTCGCGCAGCGGCAGCCGCTGCTGGGCGTCCAGGAAGGGTCGGCCGAGGAAGCCGACCGCGCGGGCGAACAGTTCCTCGGCCCGCGCGTCGCCCCGAGCCAGCCACAGTCGGGCCCGCAGTTCCAACCAGTGCAGGCCGAGGGTGGCGATCGGGTCCAGCCGGGCCGCCTCGCCGCAGATCTCGTCGGCCTCGTCCCACCGGCCCAGGGCCAGCAGCGCCTCGGCCCGGTTGGACAGCAGAAAGGCGCCGGTGGAGCGGCTGATGCCGTACCGCCGGGCCTCGGTCATGCCGTCCGCCGCCGCCCGCGCCGACTCCTCGTACCGGCCCGCCCTGCAGAGCAGGTCGGAGATGTCGACCAGGGTCTTCACCACCGCGGACGGGTCCTGCGCCGTCCGCGCGAGTTGCTCCGCCCGACGCAGGTCGGCCAGGGCCGACTCGGCGGCGGTGCCGGGGCCGCGGTTCTTGGCCACGGCGAGGGTGGCGGCGACCAGCGCGGAGGGGTCACCGGACCGGACGGCCACCGCCATCGACTCGGCCGCGATCCGGGCACCCTCGGCCCGGTCGGCCCGGCTGAACTGGCCGGCCAGGTCGGCCAGCAACCGCGCCCGTTCCGGATCGGCGACCGCGCCGTGCGCCGGGCCACCGTCCGGGTCACCGTCGCCGGGACCGCCGGGTCCGCCCGGTCCCGCCAGAAGCTGGTACGCCTCGCGGGACTGCTCCAGGCCGTCGGCCTTGCCGAGCACCCGCAGCAGGCGACCGCGCCGGGTCAGCAGGCGGGCCGCGCGCAGCGGCTCGACGGCCCGGTCCACCTCGGCCAGGGCGGCCCGGTCGAGCTTCAGCGCCCGGGTGTAGTCGCCGGCGCTGGAGGTCGCGACCAGCGTCTCCTCCAGCAGCGCCAGGTGGTCCATTTCGAGCCGCTCGGCGGCGTCCGGGACCTGCTCCCACAGTTCGAGCACGCGTTCCAACAGCCGGCTCTGCTCGGCGTACGCGTAGCGGGTGCGCGCGGCCCGGGCGGCCGCCAGGGCGGCCACCAGGGCCCGGGGACGGTCGTGCGCGGCGTACCAGTGGTGTGCGACCTCGGCGGGTGCCCGCCCGGCGGCGACCAGGTCCGGGCGGGCCTCGATCGCCGCAGCGTACCGCGCGTGCAGCCGGGCGTGCTCGCCCGGCAGCAGGTCGTCGTGCACCGCCTCGCGTACCAGCGCGTGCCGGAACTCGTAGCCGCCGTCCGGATCCGCGACCACCAGCTGGGCCGCCACGGCGGCGCGCAACGCCTCCTCCAGCTCGGTGTCCGGCAGACCGGCCACCTCGGCGAGCAGGCCGTGCGCGATCCGGGTGCCGCCCGCCGCGGCGATCCGCAGCACCCGCTGCGCCGGCTCGGGCAGCTTGTCCACCCGGGCCAGCAGCAGGTCGCGCAGGGTGCCGGGCAGGTCGACACAGCCGGCCGGGTCGCCGGCGGCCGCGAGTTCCTCGATGAAGAACGGGTTGCCCTGGGTGCGGTCGTGGATGCTGTCGACGGCCCGGGGCGGCGGTTCGGTGCCGAGCAGGCCGGTGAGGATCTCCGCCGTGCCGTCCCGGTCCAACCGGTCGAGTTCCCACCGCTCGACGCCCCGGGCCCGGTCGAGTTCGGCCAGGAACGGACGGAGCGGGTGGCCCCGGTGCAGTTCGTCGGTGCGGTACGTGCAGACCAGCATCACCCGGGCCGGCCGGGCCGCGCGCACCAGGAACGAGATCAGGTCCCGGGTCGACCGGTCCGCCCAGTGCAGGTCCTCGATCAGCAGCACCAGCGGGGCTCGCGTCGCCAGTCGGGAGAACAACCCGGCAACCAGGTCGAACAGGTAGCCGCGGTGGGCGTACGGCGGATCCACCCGGTACGACTCGACGTCGCCGGCGTCCGTCGGTCGTCGCCCGCCCGGCGGGCGGTCGAATTCGTCGAGGTCCGGCCCGGCCCCGGGGACGGCGGCCGGCACCCGGGCGAGTTCCGGCAGCAGGCGGGCCAGTTCCCGTTCCCGCCCGGCGAACACCGCCGGGCCGGCCCGGCGCAGCACGTCCCGCAGCGCCGCCGCGAACGGCGCGAACGGCAGCCCTTCCTCACCGAGCTCCAGGCAGTGCCCCACCAGCAGTTGCCCGCCGCCGGCCACGGCCCGCCGGCCGAACTCCTCGACGAGTCGGGTCTTGCCCACCCCCGCCTCGCCGCCGACCAGCACCACGGCGGGGTCGCCGTCCCGGGTACGCCCGGCCGCGTCGAGCAGCGTGGCCAGTTCGGCCCGCCGCCCGACCAGCACCTTGCCGCTGTCTCGGATGGTCACGGGATCGAGGATGCCATGCCCCTCGGACAGAGCCACCGGTCCGGCGCCGGACGCCGGGCCGGCGCCGGACGCCCGGCGGGCGTGGTCGGTGACCTCGCCGCCGGGCGTCGTCGGACCCGGGCGGGACAGCGCCGGCGCGGTGGCCGGCCCGGTCACGACAGGTCCGGGGTACGCGAGCCGCCGACGTGCCAGCGGCTGCGCCAGGTCCGGCCGGGCCCGTGCCGGGGTACCGCGCGCGCCAACCGGTCGGCGGCCGCCTCGGCACGCAGTTCGCTGGACCGCTCGCGGTGGATGTCGAGCATCAGGTGGACGTCGTTCATGCCGTGCATGGTGTGCTCCCTGCGGGTGGTTGGTCGGTCTTCCCTCTGCCGACACCTACTTTTCGCCCGCAGCACCCCCGCCCACATCGGTACCCAGCCGCATTCCCGACCCGCCTGCCCTCCTTACCCCGGCCCGCCCGGCGGGTGGGAGGCCGTAAGGTACTTACCCGCTCCCACCCCGGTGTCCGGTGGCGGGACGGCGTGGCCCGACAGGGTGGCCGCGTGGCCCGACAGGGTGGCCCCACGGCGTGGCCCGACGGGGTGGCCGCGGGTCAACGCGGGCGGGGCGGCCCACTAGACTTCGGGTCATGGCAAAGCCCCAGGAGAAGGTCTCGTTCGGCCAGCGGCTGAAGCAGATCGGGATGGTGTTCTCGTTCACCGCCAAACGCGACAAGTGGTTCCTGCCACTCGCCGCCGGCGCGGTGCTGATCCCGCTCGCGCTCGCCGCGGTCGCCGTGATGGCCTGGGGTTGGCTCTGGCTGCCGATCGGCGTCCTGCTGGCGTTGCTCGGCCTGCTGATCGTGCTGAACCTGCGGTCCAACACCGCCATGATGAGCGCCGCCGAGGGGCAGCCCGGCGCGGCCGCGCAGATCATGGAGAACATGCGCGGCGACTGGCGGGTCACCCCGGTGGTCAGCTCCACCACCCAGATGGACATGGTGCACCTGGTGATCGGCAAGCCCGGCGTGATCCTGCTCGCCGAGGGCAACCCGCAGCGGGTGCGCAGCCTGCTCGGCCAGGAGAAGCGCCGGCTGGCCAAGGTCATCGGCAACGCGCCGCTGCACGACTACGTGATCGGCCAGGGCGACAGCGAGCTGCCCATCCGTAAGCTCCGGACCACCCTGATGCGGCTGCCGCCGCACCTCAAGGGCAAGGACATCAACGCGCTCGACAAGCGGCTGAAGGCGCTGTCGGCCCGGCCGCAGATGCCCAAGGGCGCGATCCCCAAGAACATGTGCCCGCCGAAGGGCGCGTTCCGTCAGATGCGCGGTCGCTGACCCGTCCGGCGACCCTCAGCGTTCCGCCGGGTCCCGCGGCACCGGTACGACGATCGAGCCGACCGCGCGGTCGTGCAGTCCCCGGCGTTGCTCGTCCATGATCAGGGGCGGCACCGCCAGGCAGAGCAGTACGCCGCGGAGCAGTCCCCGGAACACCCCGATCCGACCGCCGTCGGCGTACGCCACGCAGCGGATCTTCATCAGGTACATGCCCGGGGTCTGTGCGAACAGGCCGACGAAGAAGCCGTACACGGCGATCAGGATCAGCACCGGTCCGGACGGGGCCACCCGCGGGTCGGTGATCAGGCCCGAGGCGAGCAGGCAGAGGATCCAGTCGATCCCCAGCGCGCCGAACCGGCGGCCCAGGTCGACGGGTGCGCCCGCCCGCCAGGCCAGCGGCGTCGGCCCGCCCGGGGCGGCCTCCCGGCCGCCGGTGGGCTCGGTCGAGCCGTCGAACGAGGTCGCGCTGCTGTCGTCGTTCCCTGTCGCCACGGTGGTCGAGGGTAGTCGCGCCGGGCGGACGGCTCGCGGGCCGGGGAGCACCGACGGATCGCCGGCCGCGGCCAGGGCCGCGATCGAGCACTGATAAACGGACGAAAGGTGAAAGTTCCCCGAACTACCCTGTTCGGCTATTGTCGGGCGATAACCGTACGATCGGGCACCGCACCGGCCGTCCGGGGGCGACGTAACACGGCAGAAACACAGGAGACATGCCCGGGCAACCGCGCAGCCATACCGTCGCCAGCGAGCCCAGCCACCACGTGGACGTGCCAGGAGGAACGTGTGTTCGCCAATCCCGAGGAACTGCTGCGATACCTCAAGAACGAGGACGTCAAGTTCGTCGACGTACGGTTCTGCGATCTGCCCGGGGTGATGCAACACTTCAACCTCCCGGTCGAGTCGTTCGACGACAGCGTCATCACCGACGGTCTGGCCTTCGACGGATCGTCGATCCGCGGTTTCCAGGCGATTCACGAGTCGGACATGCTGCTGCTGCCGGACGTCGCCACCGCCTTCGTCGACCCGTTCCGGGTGCAGAAGACCGTCGCGCTCAACTTCTTCATCCACGACCCGTTCACCCGTGAGGCGTACTCCCGGGACCCGCGGAACGTGGCCAAGAAGGCCGAGGCGTACCTCGCCGCCAGCGGCATCGCCGACACCGCCTACTTCGGACCGGAGGCGGAGTTCTACATCTTCGACTCCATCCGGCACGAGACCTCGGCCCACCAGGCGTTCTACTACATCGACTCGATCGAGGGCGCCTGGAACACCGGCCGCGAGGAAGAGGGCGGCAACCGCGGCTACAAGACGGCGTACAAGGGGGGTTACTTCCCGGTGCCGCCGGTGGACCACTACGCCGACCTGCGGGACCAGATCGTCCGCCGGCTGGTCGACACCGGGTTCACCGTGGAACGGTCGCACCACGAGGTGGGCACCGCCGGCCAGGCCGAGATCAACTACAAGTTCTCCACCCTGCTGCACGCCGGTGACCAGCTCCAGCTCTTCAAGTACATCGTCAAGAACGAGGCCTGGGCGGCCGGCAAGACGGCGACCTTCATGCCGAAGCCGCTGTTCGGCGACAACGGCTCGGGCATGCACACCCACCAGAGCCTGTGGCTGAACGGCGAGCCGCTGTTCTACGACGAGACCGGCTACGCCGGCCTGTCCGACATGGCCCGCTGGTACATCGGTGGCCTGCTGCACCACGCGCCGTCGCTGCTGGCCTTCACCAACCCGACGGTCAACTCCTACCGGCGTCTGGTGCCGGGCTTCGAGGCGCCGGTCAACCTGGTCTACTCCCAGCGCAACCGGTCGGCCTGCACCCGCATCCCGGTCACCGGCAGCAACGCCAAGGCCAAGCGGGTCGAGTTCCGGGTGCCCGACCCGTCGGCCAACGTCTACCTGGCCTTCTCGGCCATGCTGATGGCCGGCCTGGACGGCATCAAGAGCAAGATCGAGCCGCCGGAGCCGATCGACAAGGACCTCTACGACCTGCCGCCGGAGGAGTGGGGCTCGGTCAAGCAGGTCCCCGGCTCGCTGCCCGAGGTGCTCGACGCGCTGGAGGCCGACAACGAGTACCTGCTCGACGGCGGCGTCTTCACCCCGGACCTGATCTCCACCTGGGTGGACTGGAAGCGGGCCAACGAGGTCGACCCGGTCCGGCTGCGCCCGACCCCGCACGAGTTCGCCATGTACTTCGACTGCTGACGAGAGCCAGCGGCGGCGACACCGCATCGGAAACCCCCGGGTACCGCCCCGGGGTTTTCCGTGTCCGCCCACACCTACGGCAGCCGGCCGTCGACTTCTCCGCGGACCCGATGACCCAAAGTGTCCGGCGTGTCGACCGAGAGTTGTTCACACTGGTCACTAGCATCACCCGGTGCCCTCACAACAACACGAAGCGTTGATAGAGCTGTTCCGGCATCGACCGGCCCTCGCCGCCGAACTGCTCGCCGGCCCGCTCGGAATCACCGTCCCGGCCTACCAGAACGTCCGCCTCGACTCCGGCGACCTGCCGGACCTCATTCCCACCGAATACCGCGCCGACAGTGTCATCACCCTCACCCGCGGCGACACGTCCGTGCTGTCCGTGGTGATCGAGATCCAACTCCGCCCCGATCAGCGCAAACGACGTAGTTGGCCGGTCTACCTCAGCACCCTGCACGCCCGCTCCCACTGCCCGGCCATGCTGCTGGTGGTCTGCCCGGACGAACGCACCGCCGGCTGGTGCGCCACCCCCATCGACGTCGGCCACCCCGGCTGGACCCTGGTCCCGCTCGTGATCGGCCCGCAGCGGATCCCCACCGTCACCGATCCCGCCGAGGCCGCCGACAGCCCCGAACTGGCCGTGCTCTCGGCCCTGGCCCACGGCACCCATCCAGACCGCGACAAGATCTTCCAAGCCCTGCTCAACGGCCTCGGAACGATGGATCAACACCAGGCCAACCTGTACACTGACGCCGTGCTCGCCGCCCTCCCACAGGCGGCCCGGCACCACCTGGAGGCCCTGATGACCAGTGCGACCTACGAATACCAGAGCGACTTCGCCCGCCGCTACTTCTACGAGGGCAAGGCCGAGGGCGAGGCCCGGGCGCTGCTCACGGTGCTCGCGGCACGGGGCATCACGGTGTCCGACGCGGACCGGCAAAGGATCACCGAATGCACCGACGCCGACCAGCTGGAAACCTGGGTCCGGCGTGCCGTCACCGCCGGCTCGGTCGACGACATCTTCGCCTGACAGCCTGCTCGACGGCGACATCTCATCGGAAGGCCCCCGGGTGCCACCCGGGGGCCTTCCGCGTTCAATTCTCTCTGATGATGGTTTCTGCTATTCGGATGATTTCCTGCGGCAGTACGGGAATGAAGATGTCGTCCATCTCGTACAGGAAACGCAGAGAGTTGACGGCAGGGGTACAGGAGACCACTCCACAGAGTCGGCACGTTGCCGACCCTACGGGAAGATGATTGGCCAGGATCAGCCTTGCCTTCAGAATGAGACCTACGTCTTCTTCCTCGTACATCTCTTCGTTGTCGTCAGGAATCATTGCTTCCCTCCCGAGCCTGAAGGTCTATCATCCTTTGCGTTGCCCATTGGAGTTGTTCGCAGCCTTCAGGCTGGCAAGACAGGCACGTTTTTCCCTCGTCGTGTAGACGGATTGTCAGAGTGGCGGCTATCGCCTGAGCCTGCCTCGACGTGTCCTCATGGCTACCCGACACCTAGAACTTCCCTCCGTTGGGTCGCTCTGGCTCCCGCGGCGCGCCCCGCGTCATCCTGGCGCCGTTCCTCGGTGGCGTCGGTGGCTTCTGGTTGTCGCCGGCTACCGGAGCTTCCTCCCTCCGCTCAACTTGATCAACGGTGCCGTCGCCACGTAGGAACCACTTTCCTCTTAAGCCCATGCCTGCGTCTCCCGTCCCGTAGGTACTAGGCGTGTGTTAAGAGTGTACGCCTAGCAGGCGTGCGTACACTAGGCGTCTATCATCTTGATACACGCTTCCTGACGCCTGCCTAGCCTCCTGGTCATGGGCAAGCGCTACCGCCTGATGGGCTCACAGGAGATCAGGGACCGCTTGGGCGGCATCTCGCGTCAGCGCGTTTACCAGATCACAAACCACCGCTCATTCCCCGAACCTGTTGCAGAGCTGGCAATGGGCAAGGTCTGGGATGCGGATGACGTAGAAGCTTGGATTGCAAAGCATCGGCCAGACACGGATGAAGAGATCTAGATTTCGGCTCTAAGTACGTCTGATGGTCCACTCCCGTTAGATCACCGCATCGGCAACCCCGGGACACTTTTCGGGGGTTGCCCTTGTCCGGAGCTTCGCCGGCGGACAAGCAAAGGTAGTCGGCGTGTCGACGGTGAGTCGCGCGCACCGATTACTAACATCACCCGACACTGACGTCGTGCTCGCCGCCTCCCACAGGCGGCACGGCACCACCTGGAGGGCCCCGATGAAAATCGCGAACTACAAATACCAGAGCGACTTCGCCCGCCGTTACTTCCAGCAGGGCTTCACCGAAGGCAAAGCCGAGGGAGAGGCCAAGGGCCAGGCCATGGCGCTGCTGACGGTGCTCGCGGCACGTGACCGCACGGTGTCCGACGCGGCACGCCAGCGAATCACCGAATGCACCGACCCCGACCAGTTCGAAACGTGGATCCGGCGCGCCGCCACCGCCATCTCGGTCGCCGAGATCCTCGCCTGACGGCCCGGCACCACGTCCCGGGCGCCTGACCGGCGTCCAGGTGCCAACCGATCGCCATAAGCTGGACGGATTGGTCGGCATCCGTGCCGACCTCGTGCGGGGAGAGGTGCGATGACGAAGAGTGCCCGCCGGGCGGACCCGGCCGGGGCGCGCCCGGAGGACGCCTGGCTGGTCGAGGTCGCCCGCACCGCCGGCGTCGACGCCGGTGGCGTGCCGGTGGAGCTGCTCGGCGACTATCTGCGGCTGCTGACGGACGCCGCGGTGACCGGCCGCCGGCCGCGTCGCGGTGAACTCGACGCGGTGGGGGCCCTCGGCCGGCACGCCGCCGAGCAGGGCGTGTCGGCGGGGCGGGTCGTCCGCCTCTACCTGTCCGCTGCGCGGCGGTTCTGGCGGGAGTTGCCGCACCTGGACCGGTCCACCGACAGCGAGACGGTACGGGCGGCGGCGGACGCCGTACTCCACGTCGTCGACACCGCCGTGGCCACGCTGGCCGAGGGGTACGTGGTGGCCCGTCGCGAGCTGGTCCGCCGGGAGGAGACGTTACGCCGGGAACTCGTCGACGACCTGCTGCGCGGTGACTCGGACCTCGGTGGCCTGGTGGAACGGGCCGAGCCGTTCGGGCTGGATCTCGCCCGGGTGCATCAGGTGGCGTTGGCCGCACCGAGCCGGCGGCTCCCGGACACCGACGCGGCGATCAGTGCCCTGGAACGGGTCATCTTCGACCGGCTGGGTGACCGGGACGTCCTGGTGGCCACGAAGGAGGGGCTGCTCGTCGTGATCGCGCCGGCGGACGCGCTGCCGGTCGACCGGAGCACCGGTGACGGCGGATCGGTACGAAACCTGGGCCGGATGATGCACGCCGAGTTGGACCGGCTGGCGCGGGGTCGCCCGTGGCAGGTGGCGGTGGGCCGCCCGCACCCGGGCCTGTACGGCATCGCCCGCTCGTACGAGGAGGCCCGCGAGGCCCTGGCCACGGCCCGGCGGCTGCACACGGACAGCCCGGTCATCGACACCCACGACCTGCTCATCTACCGCGTCCTGCTGCGGGACCAGCCGGCCATGGTCGACCTCGTCCGGGCGGTGCTGACACCACTGAGCCGGGCCCGGGGTGGCGCCGGGCCGCTGCTGGGCACCCTGAGCGAGTATTTCGCCAGCGGCGAGGTCGCCACCGAGGCGGCCCGCCGCCTGCACGTGTCGGTCCGCACCGTCACCTATCGGCTGGACCGGATCCGGACGCTGAGCGGCTACGACCCCACCGATCCACGGGACCGGTTCACCCTGCACGCCGCCGTGCTCGGTGCCCGGGCCCTGGACTGGCCGCGCCAGCCGCTGCCGACGTAGCGGATCAGGACGCCGCGCGTCGCCGGTCGGGCTGCCGCGTCGCGGGTCAGGACGCCACGCCGCGTCGCGTCACGGGTCAGGACGCGCCGCGTCGCGTCACGGGTCAGGACGGCGCGTCGCGGGTCAGTTCGGGGAAGCCGAGCAGCGTGGCCAACGCGGTCCTCTCGGCCCGGGTGAGCGCGAGGGTCACCATGAGGTCGGGGTCGTCCGGGTCGTCGTAGACCACGTCCCGACGGTCGCCGACGTCGTATTCGACGATGCCGATCCGGCGGCGCTGTGCGGTGGTGAAGGTGTACCGCGCTCCGATGCCGGGCAATGCCGTGCGTTCGATCTCCATGGGGTACTCCTGCGGGGCCGGCTGCCGGCAGCCGGCCCGGAGCGGGTCGGCGTCAGAGCAGAGCGGTGGACGGTCGGGCGGATGACGGAACGCCCGGCGGAGCCCGGTCGGCCGACCAGGCGGGAACACAGCTCGCGACAGCGCGGTTCAGCCGGAACACGATGCACATGCCCGAGGGGCGGCCGGCCCGGACCGCCGCGACGACGACCGTCAGCACGGCCAGCATGGGCAGCGCGAACGACCGTTCGATGCCGAGGAGGGATGGTCGACCGCGCATGCGGCCAACCATAGCCGCCCGCGGAACGCCACCCGCCGCCGGCGACGCGAGGGGTTTCGGGAGCCGCCGATCCCCTGATCCGGATCGCTACCGTCGGTGCCGGCGGCCCGACGACGGGCGGTCGTGTTCTCCGGCGGTCGGCAACCGGGCGGCCCGTTGTTGGCCGGTGCCGTGCAATGTCACCTCCGCGTTTCCGGCCGACGCTGGAGGTCCGACCCGGAACCCGAGGAGCGAGGAGGCGGTGATGACGACCCCGCTGCCGGTGGCGCTGCCGCCCCCCTGTCCGTCGGTCGTCCGCCGCCACCGCTGCCGCCGGCAGGTGCCGGCGCGCCTGCGTCCGGTCACACCGCCGGGCGCCGCGATCTGAGGGCGCTCCCGCCCCGGTCCCCTACCCGCGCCGCTCCCCTTCCCGCACGCGCCGTCCCGCCGACGGCCGCGAAGTCGTAGCCCACCCCCGGAAAGGAGGTTGGTATGCCCGGCGACGTCACCTCCCGCCAAGCCTCCACGCGTATCACGGAGCTGGTGGTCGGTCATTCGCACACCACCCGCCCGCCGGTGGCCGTCCGCCCGGAGCCGATGGCCGTGGACCTCGGCAGCGCGCGACTGCGGATCTGGTTGGGGCCCGGTGGGGTCCTGAACGTTCCGGTCGGTCAGGGCCTGCGACGGCCGGTCGTGCAACGTGGCCGGATCGTCGACGGGGCGGCCTGCGTCAGCGAACTGCGGCGGTTGGTGCGGGAGCATCACAGCCCGGTGTCCGTGGGGGCGCTCGTCGTGGCCTGCCGGCCGGTGCTCGCCACGCCGGCCGAGCTGGACACCACCCGCCGCGTGCTCAGCGCCGTGCTCGCACCGTCCCGACTGATCTTCGTGGACACGGTCCGCGCGGGCGCCGTCGGCGCCGGTGCCGTCGCCGGGACGTTGCTGCTCGCCGACGTGGGTGCCCAACTCACCGAGGTGGCCGTCCTGCGGGACGGTCGGGTGGTCGCCGCCCGGCGCGCCGAGGTGGGCACCCGCGACCTGAACCACGCGGTGACCGAGGACATGCTCGCGGAGACCGCCATCCGGCTGATCCGCGAGCTGCGCCAGGAACCGGCGGCACGGCCGCTGGTCGGCGCGGCCCTGACCCGTGGCGTGCTCGTCGTCGGCGACGGCGCCACTCGACCCGACCTGATCGCCCGGCTGGTCGCCGTCCTGGGCGTGCCGGTCCATCGCGCCGCCCTGCCGCGTACCGCGGCGCTGACCGGTGCCGGAATGGCCGCCGTGGCGGCGGTCCGACACCCGGCCGGCACCTGAAGTCCGATCTCGTCCGTAAGGAGTCCCGACCATGACGCACACCGTGAACGACCGCACCGCAACCCTCCGCGAGCTGCTGGAACGTCAGCTCAGCGAGCACACCGAGCAGCTCACCGAACTGACCGGTTACACCCGGCAGCCCGGCCACGGCGGCCACGACCCGGACACCCTGCGCCGGCTGGTCGCCGCCGCCCGGCAGGGCATCTCCGACACCAGCCAGGCGCTGGAGCGGATGGCCGAGGGCGGCTACGGCGTCTGCGCGGCCTGTGGTCGCGACATTCCGACGGCCCGCCTGGAGGTCCTGCCGTCCGCCCGTTACTGCGTACCGTGCCAGCAGCGTCGCTGACGTCAGGCGCCGAAGACACGTTCCATGGCCGCCCGGGAGCGGCGGGCGGTGCGCAGGTAGTGGTCCAGGAACTCACCCGGGTCGTCGGCGCCGAGCAGCCGGACCACGCCGGCCAGCTCGACGCCGTGCCGGGGCAACTGGTCGCCGCCGCGCCCGCGGACCAGCATCAGCGCGTCCCGTACCCGGGCGGCCAGGGTCCACCCGGCGGCCATCGCCGCCGCGTCGGCCGGGTCGACCAGCTCGGCCGCCCGGGCCGCGGCCAGCGCGTCCAGGGTACGGGTGCCGCGCAGCGCCGGCACCGCACCGGCGTGCCGCAACTGGAGCAGTTGCACCGCCCACTCCACGTCGGCCAGCCCGCCCCGGCCCAGCTTGGTGTCGGTGTTCGGGTCGGCACCCCGGGGCAGCCGCTCGGTCTCCACCCGGGCCTTGATCCGCCGGATCTCGGTCACCTGTGCCCGGCTCAGCCCACCGGCCGGGTAGCGCACCGGATCGGCGACGGTGACGAACTCGGCGGCCAGGTCGGCGTCCCCGCAGACGTACCGGGCGCGCAGCAGCGCCTGCGCCTCCCACACCTTGGCCCACCGGCTGTAGTACGACTGGTACGCGGCGAGGCTGCGGACCAGGGGACCCTGCCGGCCCTCGGGGCGCAGGTCCGCGTCGACGGCCAGCGGCGGGTCGGGCGCCGGCACGGCGAGCAGGCGGCGCATCTCCTCGGCGACGGCCCGGGCCGCGGCGCTGGCCGCGTCGTCGGCCACCCCGGGCGGCGGGTCGTAGACGAACAGCACGTCCGCGTCGGAGAGATAGTTCAGCTCGCACCCGCCGAGCCGGCCCATGCCGATCACGGCGAACCGCAGGCCGGGCATCGCGGGCCCGGCCGCCCGGGCCACCTTCAGCGCGGCGGACAGCGTCGCGTCGGCGACGTCGGTGAGGGCCCGACCGACGGTGTCGAGGTCCAGCGGGCGGTCCGGCGCCAGCGAGCCGCCCCGGGACAGCACGTCCGCGCAGGCCAGCCGGAGCAGTTCCCGGCGGCGCAGCGCCCGGACCGCGCGGATCGCCTCGACCGGGTCGGGTGACTCGGCCTCGCCGCCGGCCAGGTGCCGGGCGGCCGCGGCGGCGAACCCGTCGCAGAGCACCTCCCGGCCACGCGGGACCAGTTCGCCGTCCTCGGCCAGCAGCCGCAACGCCTCCGGTTCCCGACCGAGCAGGTCGGCGGCGTACCGGGACAGGGCCAGCGTGCGGGCCAACCGGCGGGCCACCGGCCCGGAGTCGCGCAGCACCCGCAGGTACCACGGCGTGCTACCCAGCTTGTCGGAGACCGAACGGTAGTTGAGCAGCCCGCGGTCGGGTTCCGGCGCGTCGGCGAACTCCTGCAGCAGCACCGGCAGCAGGGTGCGCTGGATCGCCGCGGTCCGGGTCACCCCGCCGGTGAGCGCCTGGATGTGCCGCAGCGCCCCGGTCGGGTCGGCGAAGCCGAGGATCTCCAGCCGTCGGCCGGCCGCCTCCGGGGTGAGCCGCAGTCCTTCGGCGGGCACCCGGGCCACCGCCTCCAGCAGCGGGCGGTAGAGCAGCTTGGCGTGCAGCCGGCGTACCTCGGTGGCGTGGCTGACCCAGTCGGCGCGGAACGCCTCGACCGCGTCCCGGCCCGGCAGCGCGGTGTAGCCGAGCGCGTGGGCCAGCCAGCGCAGCGCCGGCCGCTCGGCCGGCACGGTGTGGGTCCGCCGCAACCCCTGCAACTGCAGCCGGTGCTCGACCGCGCGCAGGAACCGGTAGCCGCGCAGCAGCGCCTCCCCGTCGGCGCGGCCCACGTACCCCCCGCCGACCAGGGCCCGCAGCGCCGGGATGGTCCCCGGTACGCGCAGCGACTCGTCGCCGCGACCGTGCACGAGTTGCAGCAGTTGCACGGCGAACTCGATGTCCCGCAGCCCGCCGGGCCCCCGCTTGATCTCGCGTTCCAGTTCCCGGGGCGGGATGTTGTCGATGATCCGGCGGCGCATCGCCCGGACGTCCTCGACCGCCTCGGGCCGTTCGGCCGCGTGCCAGACCAGCGGCGAGAGCTGGTCGATCCACTCGGCGGCCAGGTCCAGGTCTCCGGCCGCCGGGCGGGCCTTGAGCAACGCCTGGAACTCCCAGGTACGGGCCCAGCGCCGGTAGTAGGCGAGATGGCTGGCCAGGGTCCGCACCAGCGGCCCCCGGCTGCCCTCGGGCCGCAGCGCGGCGTCCACCGGCCAGGCCACCAGCCCGCAGACGTGGATCAGCCGGGTGGCCACGGTGGTGGCCGCGGTCAGGTCCTCGTCGGTGTCGGCGACGAAGATGACATCCACGTCGGAGACGTAGTTGAGTTCGCCGCCACCGCACTTGCCCATCGCCACCACGGCCAGCCGGGGCGGCGACGTACCGGCCGGCAGTTCCGCCACGGCCAGGTCGTACGCGGCGGCCAGGGTCGCGTCGGCCAGCCGGGACAGCGCCGCCATCGTCTGTTCCAGCGTGCTCGCGCCGGTCAGGTCGGCCGCCGCGACGCGCAACAACGCCAGCCGGTACGCCCGGCGCAGCGCGGGGATCGGCGCGTTCCCGCCCGTCCCGGTGCCGGTCCGCCCGTCCGTCTCCGGGTCGAGGTCGCCGTCCGCCCGGGGTGCGCCGCCGCCGGGAACGGTGGACAGCGCCCGCCACTGGTCCGGATTGGCCACCAGATGGTCGCCCAGCGCCGACGACGCCCCGAGGACGGCGATCAGCCGGCGCCGCAGCCCCGGATCGGCGTGCAGCGCGGCGATCAACGCCGACCCGGCGCCGGCCGTGGCCGGCTCTTCGGCGGCCGTCGTCGGCGTCGCACCGGCACCCGTGGTCGCCGGCTGCCCGCCCGTGCCGGCCGACGCCGCCGGGTTCCGGCCGTTGTCCACGCCGGCCAGACGGCGTTCGGCCTCGACGATGCGGTGCAGTTGGCGCAGGGCCAGGTCCGGGTCGGCGGCCCGGGACAGCGCGGTCAGCAGATCGGCGGCCGGCTCGTCGACCGGTTCCTGGGTCTGCAGCCGCCACAGTCCGAGCCCGTCCGGGCCGAGCAGGTCGGCGGCACCGGCCGAGCCGTCGGGACGGCCGGTGCGCTCGCCGTCGGAGAGGCCGAACCCGTACCGGGCGAGTCGGGCCTGGGCGCTGGTCGGTCTGCTCATCGTCGCTACTGGCCGAGCAGCGGCAGGGTCCGCCGCGGGTCACCGGCGTCGAGTTCGCCGCGGGCCAGGGCGGCGAACCGGGCGGCGAACGGCTGCCACGCCTCCTCCACGTCGGCCAGCACCCGGGCGCACGCCGCGACCACCAACTCCGGGTCGTAGTCCAGCTCGGCCAGGGTGGCCGAGTCGGTCGACCAGCCGGCGACCATCTCGGCGTCGCACTCGATGTGGAACTGCAGCCCCCAGGCCCGGTCGCCCAACCGGAACGCCTGGTTCGGGTAGCGGGTGCCGGCGGCCAGCAGCACGGCGCCGTGCGGCAGGTCGGTGATCTCGTCGGAGTGCCAGTGCAGCACGTCCGGGATCAGCGGCACGTAACGGAACAGCGGATCCTGTTCGGCGGCGTCCCGCCGGCCGACGACCCCGGGTCCGACCTCCGGGCCGGCCGCGCCGCGGACCACCGTGCCGCCGTGCGCGTGGGCCAGCAACTGTGCGCCGAGGCAGACCGCCAGGGTGGGCACCCGGTGCCGGACCGCCTTGCGCAGCAACCCCTCCAGGCCGGCGAACCAGGGCGCGCCGGGTTCGCCGTCGGGCCGCGGATACACCGTCTGGGCGCCACCGAGCACCACCAGCGCGTCGTACCCGGCGAGGTCGTCGGGCAGGGCGTCGCCCGCGTACGGCCGGAGCACCCGCAGGTCGAGGCCGGCCTCGGTCAGCCACTCCCCCAACCGGCGCGGGTCGTTCGTCGGATCGTTCTCGATCACCAGTGCGGTCGCCACGGTGTCGAGGCTATCCGGTCGGCGTTCCGGCCCCCGATAGGCTCGGGCGCTGTGACCGACGATCATGCCGTACGACCGGCCGCGTTGCGCCCCGGCGACGCGGTGATGCTGGTGTCGCCGTCCGGGCCGATCGGGCCCGAGCGGGTGGCCCGCGGCATCGAGCTGCTCACCGAGTGGGGCCTACGTCCCGTGCCCGCACCCAACGCGTACGCCCGGCGGGGTTACCTGGCCGGCGACGACGCGCTGCGGGTGGCCGACTTCGACGCGGCGTTCGCCGATCCGGAGATCCGCGGGATCCTCTGCACCCGGGGCGGCTACGGCGCCCAACGGATGGTCGACGCGATCGACATGGCCGCGGTACGCCGGGACCCGAAGGTGGTGGCCGGCTTCTCCGACATCACCGCGCTGCAGTTCGCCCTCTGGCGGGGCGCCCGGCTGGCCACCGTGCACGGCCCGGGCGCGGCCTGGCTGGACGAGCGCACCCCGGCGGCGTCCGCCGAGTCGCTGCGGGCGGCGCTGATGAGTCCGGAACCGGTGACGGTGCACCGGGTACCCACCGAGGACACCGCGTCGGTGGTGCTGCCCGGGGTGGCCGAGGGGCCGCTGCTGGGCGGGAACCTGTGCCTGGTCACCGCGTCGATCGGCACCCCGGACATGCCGGACCTGACCGGGGCGATCCTGTTGCTGGAGGAGGTCGCGGAGCCGCCGTACAAGGTCGACCGCATGATCATGCAACTGCGTCGGGCGGGTCTGTTGGACCGGATCGCGGGTGTGGCGCTGGGCCAGTTCACCCGGTGCGCGGACGGCTGGCCGGTGACCGTGGTGGACGTGCTGTCCGAGCTGCTCGGCGGGCTGGGCGTACCGGTGCTGGGCGGGCTGCCGATCGGGCACGGGGTGGGCCAGCTCACCGTCCCGGTGGGCGTACCGGCCCGGCTCGACGCGAACGCCGGCACGCTGACCGTCCAGCCGGCGGTCCGCTGAGGCTGGCGTGAGCCACATCACCGCAAAGCACTCAAAAGCCGCATTACCGGCCGAGAGGCGGACGAAATCGCTGCCATTCTCAGGCAGGTGACAGGTTCCGCACGGCCGTTTTCCAGCCTGGTCGTGCAGGTTTCCCCCGGTCACGGACAGCAGGACCGACAACCCCAGGAGGATCGATGGTCAGGCCGATCAACCGCAAGACCATGCTCGCCGGGCTCGCAGCGGCCGGCGTCCTGAGCGCCGGCATCGCCGCACCGACCCTGGCGTTCGGCGCCGACGCGACACCCGCCCCGTCGACGTCACCGTCCGGCTCGGCATCGGCGTCCGGCTCGGCGGCGACCGCCGGTGACCAGCGGGAGACCGCCTTCGCGGCGGCGCTGGCCAAGGAGCTGGGCGTGCCGCAGGAGAAGGTCACCGCCGCCCTGCGGAAGCTGCGCGAGCAGCGCCAGGCGGACCACAAGGCACAGCAGGACAAGACCGCGGCCGACCGGGAGGCCGCGCTCAAGCAGCGGCTGGACCGGGCCGTCAAGGACGGCAAGCTCACCCAGCAGCAGGCGGACGCGATCACCAAGGCGGTCAAGGCCGGCGTCCTGCCGGGCGCAGGGTGGTTGGGCCGCGGCCCGGCCGGCGGCCCCGGCTGGGCCGGCAAGCCCGGCGGCCCCGGCCAGGGCAGCGGTCCCGGCACGGCCGGCGGCTGGCACGGTCACCGCGCCGGAGGCGGGACGGACCAGCACCGCGCCGGAGGCGGGACGGACCAGCACCGCGCCGGAGGCGGGACGGACCAGGACCGGGACGGCACGGGCCGGGCCGACAAGGACAAGGCCGGCGGGCACCGGCAGGACGGGTTCGCTGCGGCACTGGCCAAGGAACTGGGCGTGCCGACCGAGAAGGTCACCACCGCCCTGCACAAGGTGCGCGCCGAGCACAAGAAGGCCGGGCACGAGAAGGACGGCAAGGACGCCGGTAAGCCCAAGCCGGCCGACCGGGCCGACCGCCAGGCGCAGCTCAAGCAGCGGCTGGACCAGGCCGTCAAGGACGGCAAGCTCACCCAGGCCGACGAGGACGCCATCCTGAAGGCGTTCGCCGACCACGCCCTCGGCGGCCCCGGCAAGCCGGGTCGCTGACCCGGACCGGGCACCGGCGGTGACGGCCCGCAGCCTGCCGCCGGTGCCCGCAACCCCCCACCGACCCTCGCCACCCAACGCCCTCCACCCCATCCCGACCCGACAATGTCGGGGACTTTGCTGCATCCCGCCGCGTCGTTACAGCAATGTCGGGGAAACTGCTGCTTCCTCCCGGCAGGGCGGCGCGGGGCACGGGCAGCGCGGGGTCGGTCAGAAGTAGTCGAGGAGTTCGGCGCGGGGGCCGGCGGCGAGCAGGTCCAGCGCGGTCGGGTCGGCGCCGGCACCGGCCTCGGCCAGACCGGCCGCGAGCACCGCGGCGGCATCGGCCGCCCCGGTGTAAAGCAGGGCGAATCCGCGTACGGACAGCCGCAGCGGTACCTCGTCCGGCAACCGGCGCAGGGTCGCCGCCCCGTCGGCGAGGGTCAACCGCCAGGAGCCGCTGTTCCACGGTGCGATCGGGTCGTCCAGCCCGAAGTCGAGGCTTCCCGAGGCGTACCGTGGCCAGCCGCGACCCTCGACGGCCCGGACCACGTCGACGGGCCGGTGCATCCAGGTCTGTTGCCGGTGTTCGCGGGTGGCCTCGACCGGTAGCTGCGCGACGACCGCGTCGAAGGCCGGCGGGCGCAGTCGCAGGGTGGGCGCGACGCTGCGCCAGCTGGCCAGCACGCCGATCAGTTCCCGCGCCGCGCCGGCGTCGGCGGCCTGGATGTCGTCGACGGTGAGCACCGCCCGGTGGTCGTAGCCCTCGCCACGTTCCCAGAGCGTGTAGCCGACCAGCCGGCCGTCCCGCTCGACCACGGTCAGCCCGTCGATGCCCTCCGGCAGGCCGTTGTCGGCGAGCCGGTCGAACCGGCCGCCGACCCGGGTGAGCAGCCCGCACCGGTGCCGCGCCAGTTCCGCGTACAGGTCGCGCACCGCCGGCAGGTCGGCCTTGTCGCCGGGCCGCACCCGGTAGCCCTCCGCCGGCCGGTGCCGGGCCAGCGCCGCGGTGGGCAGGTCGACGGTACGCAGCGAGCCGCCCACTTCCCACCCGCAGGACCGGTACGGCGCCGCCACGGTCGGGAACAGCGCGCTGACCGCGGCACCCCGTTCGCGGGCGCCGGCCAGCAGCGCGGTGAGCAGGGCCCGGGCCACGCCCCGACCGCGCGCCTCGGGCAGCACGGCCACGCCGCCGACGTCGGCCGCCACCAGCCGGCGGCCCGCCCACCACTGCTCGTCGTGCACGTCGATCGCCCGGCCGAGCAGTCGCCCGTCGGCGTCGAAGGCCCCGTACCGGGTGATCACGCCCGGATGCGGGACGAGTGCGTCCTCGGGCGCGCTGGTCGCGGCCGAGCCGAAGGCCAGCCGGCCCAGGTCCCACGCCGCCGGTAGGTCGTCGACGGTCAGTTCCCGCACCTGGATCCCGGTGTCGCCCATCGGGCGACCCTAGGGCGCGCACCGGCCGACGGTCGAGTGGATTTCGCCGGCGGCCACCTGGCCCGGCGCGACTTCCGGAAAAACCTCTGCTTGGCGAACGGGATGTTCTTCTGACAACCTGTACATCGATGGTCATAAAAGTTCATACGTATGACCGAGTTGTCACCACCCCGAGGCAGGGTGCTCACCAGAAGGAGCCAAGCAGGTGAAACATAGGTACCTCCTATCGTCCATGGCGGCGGCGGTGGTTCTCCTCGTGGCCGTCGCCGGCACCGCGCTGAGCGGCGGCGCACCCGGGGCGGAGTTGGCCGCGGCGAACGGCACCCTCGCGGCGACCGCCGGTTGCGGCAAGGCCCCCACGCTCTCCAACGGCACGCGCACGATCTCCAGCGGCGGACAGAACCGCAGCTACATCCTGCGCATCCCGGACGGGTACGACCGGAACCACCCGTACCGGTTGGTCGTCGCCTTCCACTGGTTGAACGGCTCGGCCAACAACGTCGCCTCGGCCGGCTACTACGGACTCCAGCCGCTGTCGAACAACAGCACGATCTTCGTCGCGCCCCAGGGCATCGACGCCGGTTGGGCCAACACCAACAATCGGGACCTGACCCTCTTCGACGACATCCTCCGGCAGGTGGAGAACGACCTCTGCGTCGAGACGACCCAGCGGTTCGCGCTGGGCTGGAGCTACGGCGGCGCCATGAGCTACGCGGTGGCCTGCGCCCGGCCCACCATCGTGCGCGCGGTCACCGTCCTGTCCGGCGCGAACCTCAGCGGATGCAACCCCGGCACCCAACCGGTCGCCTACTTCGGGATCCACGGCACCCACGACAGCGTGCTGAACATCTCCAACGGCCGGTCGCTGCGCGACACCTTCGTCCGGAACAACGGCTGCACGGCGCAGAGCCCGCGCGAGCCGGGCCAGAACAGCCTCACCCACATCACCACCGCCTACTCCGGCTGCCGGGCCGGTTACCCCGTGCAGTGGGCGGCGTTCGACGGCGACCACACCCCCAGCCCGGTGGACGGTTCCGGCAGCCCGAACGACTCCCGGACCTGGACGTCGGGTGAGATCTGGCGGTTCTTCTCGCAGTTCGACTCGACCACTCCGCCGACCACCGCACCGCCGACCACCACGCCGCCCACGACGGCGCCGCCGACCACCGCACCGCCCACGACGGCACCACCGACCACTCCGCCGCCCGGGCCGGGTGGCTGCGCCGCCACCTACCGCGCCGTCAACAGCTGGCCCGGTGGCTTCCAGGCCGAGGTCACCGTGACCAACACGTCCACCGGCACGATCAACGGCTGGACGGTACGGATGACCCTGGGCAACGGTCAGGCCATCAGCAGCGTCTGGAACGGGACCAACACCGGCACCACCGGCACCGTCAGCGTGAAGAACGCCGCCTACAACGGCACGCTGGCCGCCAACGGCACGACCACCTTCGGGTTCACCGCCACCGGTGACGGCTCCACCCCGCCGAGCAACGTCACCTGCACCAGCCCCTGAGTCCGATGAGGACGGGCCCCGGGACCAGCCACCTGGTCCCGGGGCCCCGCCGCCTCACGGAACGAACGTCACCTCCGGGAAGGCCCGGCTCGGACCGTCCAGCAGGTGCCCGCCCCGGTGCCGCAGGTGCAGATCGAAGAAGGCCAACGGGTACGCCTGCCCGATGCGTACCGCCCGGGCGGGGTCGAGGATGCCGATCCAGCCGCGCAACTCCTCGTCGCTCATCCCGATGACCCGGGCCAGTTGCGGCACCAGCCACTGGTTGTCCCCGTACGACGAGTGGACCGCGCCGGCGGCCTGGATGGTGCGCCGCCAGCCGCGCAGGTGCGACCAGAACTCGGCGACGGGCTCCGCATCCCGGGTGAACTCCGCGGTCATCAGCATGAACGGCCGGTCCAGGTCGGTGTCGGGCCGCGGCCCGGACTCCATCGGACCGTCGATGCTCAGCCCGGCCCGGATCCGCCGGTCGGTGCCCATGGTCAGGGCGGTCGCGGTGCCGCCCTTGGACCAGCCGAACATGCCGATCCGTTCCAGGTCCAGGGCGGCGCCCAGCCCGGCCGGCAACGGCCGGTGGTCGACGTCGGGATTGCGCCCGGCGGCGAGATCGGTGACCCGGTCGAGGACGAACCGGACGTCCCGGCTGTAGGTCCACGGGGTGGACCCGTAGTCGAACTCCCGGACGGTGACCCGCCCGTCGGGAAACTCGCCGTACCCGTCGTACGTGTGGTCCACCGTGACCACCACGTACCCGTGGCTGGCGAGTTCCTGCACCACGATGGTGGTGTCCGAACGGTGACTCCCCGCGCCGTGCGAGTACACCACCACCGGCAACCGCCGGCCGGTACGGCGTACCGGAGCGCCCTCGTGCCCGGCCGTCAGCGGCGCCGTCACGGCATCCGGGTCGAACCCGGCGGAGTCCAGCAGGGCGCGCATCGACGCGCCGGTCATCCACGGGGCGAGCGGGTAGCGCCGGACGTCCCGGGCGGGATACCAGACGCTGACCATCAGCTCGCGGTAGCGTCCCGGTCCGGCCAGCGGGTCCGGCTGGGACCGGTCGACCAGGTGCAGCGGCACCGTGCCCACCGGATACGGCCCGGTCGGCGCGGGCAGGCTGAGCCGGACCGGCCCCGCCTCGGCCGGTGCCGCCGACGCCCGGCCGGCAACCCCGAGCGGTACGCCGACCCCCACCGCCAGGGCCGCTCCGACCAGGCCCCGGCGGGTCATTCCTCGCCCGCCGACAGGTATCGCGGTCGTCATGGGTCCTCCCCCTTGTTCACCTGACACCGGGACCGGACGGGCCCGGACATTGACGTGTCAGAGTACTCTCTCAGTATATACACTGAGCGCATATCGGCAACGAGGTTCGACCGGCCCGGCACACCGGGCGGGTGCGGGTGTCGCCTACCGCCCGCTCGTCGTCTCGACGCGGGCGATGAGCCGCTTCAGTCGGGCTATCTCCTCGGCGAGCGCGGCACGCCCGGCCTCGGTCAGCACGATCCAGGTACGACCGCGCCGGCCGGCGTACCCCTTCTCCATCTCGATCAGACCCGCCTTCTCCAGGACGGCCAGGTGCTGGGAGAGATTGCCGGCGGTGAGTTCCAACTGGTCGCGCAGGAAGCCGAACTCAACCCGACGCGCCTCGTGGGCGATGGTGAGGACGCCGAGACGGACCCGCTGGTGCACCACGTCGTCGAGCCCGTTGACCGGGTGCGGGGATTCGGTCCGATCCGCCGCCGGCGGGTCGACGGGACCGGTCACCGGGGTCGTCGCAGCCGCTGCGCCAGCCCGAAGCCCGCACTACCCGCCAGCAGCACGCCGCCCGCGATGGCCAGCATCGGCACGAACTGCGACTCGCCGCCCCAGTGATCTCCCCAGCCGAAGTTGATCGGCACCAGCACCACCGCCAGGTATCCGAGGGTGAACAGCAGCAGCGCGACGTGCCGTTCCAGCCAGGCCAGCACGAGCAGGGCCACGCCGAACCCGCCGGCCGGATCGAGCAACCGGAACAGGACCAGGGCGGCGGCCGACGGATGGATCGTCTCCTGCGGGTCGGGGAGGATCCAGGCTCCGGCGCCGGCGTCGAGGACGACGAACAATCCGACCGACACCATGAGCCCGGTGACCACGTACGGCAGGACCCGGGCGTCCACTCCCCGGGCCCGGGCGACCCGCAGGTACCCACGGGCGATCAGGACGTATCCAAGGATCACCGCCACCAGCCAGTAGATCTTCGCGGCCACGAAGGACACCTCGCACAGCTGACCGCCGTCGGCCATCGGGTGACAGTTGCTGACGACCGGGTCGCCGAACAGGTACACCGGGATCGCCCCGACCGTCACCACGGCCAGCACCAGCAACGGCAACCAGGTCACCCGCTGGGCGAGACGCACCCGCTGCGCCAACTCGCGCACATCGGCCAGCAACCGGCGTGGGTCAGCGCCGGCGGGAACAGCACCTGAAGTCATGCCAATAGGTTTCCATTACAAACTGATTGCCGCAAGGGCCTGCCCAAGATCAGTCAGCGAGCCGCCACGTACGCCCCGACCGCGATCGGCGTCCGGCAGAGCCGGGTGATCGCGAGCGATGTCTGGCGCCGGACCAGGGGCGTTACCGGTCGCCGTAGTGGTACCGACAGGCGACGATCTCGACGTCATCCTTGCTGATCCGATACACCAGCCGGTGTTCGCGATCGATCCGGCGGGACCAGAAGCCGGACAACTCTCCCCGGAGCGGCTCCGGCTTGCCGATACCCTCGTACCCGTTGCGCATCACGTCCGCGATGAGGTCGTTGATGCGCTTGACCAACTTCCGGTCCGTGTGGCTGAGGTACTGGCTCCCCGCCGTCGCGGTGAAGACCAGCCTCACGCGACGTCCCGCACGGCCGCCGGGTCGATCAGATCCCGCTCGGTCGCGTCGCCCTGCTCCAGCTCCGCGATCGATCGACGAAGAGCCGCGGCGTTGCTCGGGCTGCGCAGGAGGTACCCGGTCTCCTTCATCGACTCGTACTCGGCGAGCGGCAAGATCACCACTGGCTCGTGACCCGACCGGGTCACCACCACTTCCTCCGCGTCGTTGACGACACTGTCGAGTTCGGCGGCCAGGTTCTGCCGTAGTTGGGTGAAGTTCACGGTTCGCACAGCGCCACCTCCAAAGCAAGTCCAGAAAGTTGTACCTCAATACTGCCGTTGGGCATGGGCAGGCGGATCGAACCGGCGACACCCGTCCCGTCAGTCGGGCCAGGCGGGTGACCGGCCGAGCAGCGCGAGGATCTGGTCCAGCACCGGCGCGTCGGGCGACACCGGCAAGCCGGGCGCGAACGACGCGCCGGGCCTGAGCCGCCGCTCGCCGTCGGGCACCTGGCGGGCGACGGCCAGCGCCGCCGGGGCCAGTTCCGGGTCGAGTTCGTACGGCCGGCCCAGGGCCCGGGCCAGGTCCCACCCGTGCACGACGTAGTCGATGAAGTGGAAGCCGATCGCCTGCGCGGCCGGGAAGGTGAGCCGGTCGCTGATCTCGGGCAGCACGAGGGTCCGCTCGGGCACCGCCGGATCGGCGAACGCCGTCACCACCCGGTCGGCCGCCGCCACGTACGCCCCGACCGGGTCGGCGCCCGGCGGGGCCGGCCGCCACACCGCCGGGTCGGCGCCGTTGCCCTCGGCCGCGGCGGCGAACCCGTGATGCTGGACGGTCATGTGTGCCAGCAGCTCACCGAGGTTCCACCCGGCGCACGGCGTCGGTCGGGTGAGGTCGAGGCCGGCCGCGCCGGTCAGCACGTCGACGCTGGCCCGTACCGCCCGCCGGTCGAGGTCCCGCAGATCATCGATCGCCATCCGGCCAGCCTGGCACGACCGACCCGCACTGTCATGAGGTTTGCGCCGGACACGTCACGGGATCTGCACCGGGTACGGGCCCGGGGCGTACGGCATGGTGCTGGACTGCGGCGGCGGGAAGTCCCGGCGCTCGGTCTGGGCGAACCCGCTGGTCCGCAACGGCTCCTGCGGCCAACCGCCCGCCTCGTGAAACAGCCGCAGCGCGGTGGCGGCGACCGTCTCCAACGACTCGTGCGCCTCCAACTCGACCGAGACGCCGGGCGTGTCGATCCGTACCTTGGTCGGATGGGCCGGCGGGTTGACGGTGACCAACGGCTGCCCGTCGCCGGCAGTGCTTTCCACGACCGTGGGCTTCTCGGCGTCGGCGGGCTTGGCCGCGCCGGTGGGCTTGGCCGCGCCGGTGGTTCGCGCGGCGCTGGCGGTGGTCTCGGCGGTCGAGGGCTTGTCGACGCTGGTGGGGGTGTCGGCGCTCACCCGGCCATTGTCCGACAGCCGGGCAACCCGGTGGCGGTCCACTGCGGGCTGTGCCACTTCCACCGCCGCCGAGCCGCCTATTCCCGCCGGGTGACGCCGCCGACGAACCGGGACCACGCGGTCGGCGCGAAGGCCAGCACCGGCCCGTCCGGGTCCTTGCTGTCCCGTACGCCGACCACGCCACCGAGGTTGTCGGCCACCTCCACGCACTCCCCGCCATTGCCGCCACTGCGGGTGCTCTTGCGCCACCGCGCCCGGGTCAGGTCAGCCATGATGCACCTCCATGATGATCTTGCCGATCAGCCGCCTTGATTGTTCCTCGTCCAGCGCCAGGCTTTCCAGGCTCGCCCAGGACTTCTCATAGGCCGCCAATTCGCCCGGCTGGTCGAGATAGAGCGCACCCGTCCAGGACTCGCAGTAGACAACCGACGGTTCCGGCGTGATCCGCTTCCCGGGCGGGAAGTCGAGCACGATGAAGGAACCACCGACGGCTCCCTGATGCAGCCCGGCCGCCAGCGGGACCACCCGGATCGTGACGTTGGGCAGATGACTGACCCGCAGCAGGTGGCGCAACTGGGTGACCATCACGGCCGGATCGTGGACGACGCGGAGCAGCACCGCCTCGGACAGCACCACGTCGAGGTTCGGCGCCACCGGCAGCCGACGCGTCAGCAATCCTTGCCGCACAATTCGCGCCTCAACGGCCGGCAGGTGTTCCTCTGGTGCCAGTTCCGGCCGGTCCTGTCGGAAAACGCTCAACGCGTAGTCGCGACTCTGGAGGATGCCGGGGATCAGGTTGTCCTTGTAGAACCGGAGTCGGGAGGCCGCCGCCTCCAGACCGACGTACAGCTCGAACCACTCGGGGATGACCTCTCCGTACGCGTGCCACCAGCCCTTGGCCCTGGTCTGGCTGGCCAGCGCCATCAGCGCGGCGGTCAGCTCGGCCGTCGCGCCGTACAGTTCGCACATCGCGCGGACCTCGACGCTGCGCACCGCGCTCAGGCCGTACTCGATCCGCCAGATTTTCTGCCGGCTGCACTCCAGCGCCTCGGCCGCGCCGTCCAGCGTCACCTGCGCCTCGTTTCGCAACTGTCGCAGCGCCCTGCCGAGTTGCCGCCGGGGCACCGTCGAGCCCATGTCTGCCATCCGACCACCCTTTCGCCGTTCCATTTTGCAACATCCGACCGTGTCGAAATGCAACACGGAAACGTTGCCGTACACATATCCATTGGGTCGGCAACGATTCAGCGCACCGTCATTCGCACCACAATGGAAGGTACTCAGGAAAGCGAGAGCAGGCAATTACCGCGTCAATTTCTGCCGGTCACATTCTGCCGCTCGGCGTCGAGCGATTCGGCGAGTCGGGCGATGCCGGAGCGGATCATCTCGCCGTACCCGTCGTCGCCCAATACCGGGGCGGCGGCCTCGGCCAGCGCGAGGTGTTCGCGGGCCCGTCCGAGGTCGCCGAGCTTGCGGTAGTCCTCACCGAGGTTGAGGTGCAGCGACGGGCGGAAGCCGGCCACCGACAGGCCGCTGTCGTGCCGCTGGGCGCGTTCGTCGGTGAGCGAGTCGGCGGCGGCCAACGCCCGCAGGTCCCAGGTCAACTCGTCGGCCGGGTCGTCCTGCAGGTCGGCCAGGTAGTGGGCCAGCACGCAGCGGTGGAACGGGTCGCCGTCCGCGCCGATCGTCGCCCAAATCTCCGTCAGCCGCCGCCGGGCGGTCTCCCGGTCGCCGGCCTGTCCCTGTGCCACCGCCTCGGTGATGGCGGTCATGATCTCGTCCACCGGTCTGTCCCCTCGTCGCGCGTCCGGGTCGGCGCCCATGCTGGAGCCTCGACCAGGCCGAGGGTCAACCCGGGTCGTCGGTAGGAAACGGTTCTTCCTGCGGGATCGGGGTGCCGTCCGGGAACGCGCCGTCCTGCTGGCCGGTACGCAGCGGGGTCAGCCGGGTGATGAGGTCGGGTCGGCTCTCGCCGTACCGGCGGACCAGAAGATCGAAGTACGAGTCGGAGATCGGCATGGACTGCACGCCGAGTTCGTGCAGTCGGGCCATGGCCGCCAGGGCGATGTCGGCACTCCAGATGGTCGAATCGTCGCCGTCGCTGCGCAGCACGGTCGTGGTGATCAGGCCGGCGAGCTGCCGGTCGTGTGTCCGGTCCCGGCCAAGGAACGTGAGACAGCAGCGCAGCGCGGGTCCGGCAAACCACTCCGGAATCCGTTCGCCGCCGACAAGGGTGCCCAGCACGTCCACCGCGACGTCCACCGGCAGGTCCGGGTCGGTGGCGAGCCGGTCCAGCAGCAGTCGGGTCATCCGCCGCCGGTTGGGCGACGTCAGATCCCCGAACCGGACCGTGAGCGCCGCGCACCGCCGGTACAGCGCGGGCCGCGGAGACGCGAACGGGTCGGCGACCGGGGCCAGCCAACCGGCCAGCAGCAGGTGCGCCGCCGAGGCCATCCGGCTTCCGTCGGCGACGGAGAGGGTGTTCACCGTCTCCGGTAGGGCGACGGCGAGCGGCTCCAGGACGTGCTGCACGAGGTCGGTGTTGGCGCCGCACTCGAAGTGCGCCTTGCGGCGCAGCACCTCGGGGTGCTGGTTGGGCATCCGCCACCCCGCGTTCTGCGCCCGGTCGGAGAGATGGTCGAACGACCAGGACAGCTCCACCCGCCCGTCGTCCGGGGGCCACCAGTGGTCGTCCCAGGTCAGCACGATCTCCCGGGCACCGTCCACGCGGGTGCGCCGCAACTCCAGCGCGTTGGTCAGGCTGTCCCACTCCGGCGCGGCCAGCTGCGAACGCCAGAGCAGCGCGTCGGCGTGCCACTGCGGCACCACCTCGCCGTCGTCCGGGTAGAGCTGCCGGCCGTACACCGTCCCGCCCGCGCAGACCGCCAGCAGCAGCAGGTTCGCGCTGTACGCGGCGTGCCGGGCCGGCACCGGCAACCGGCGCGGCCGGTAGTCGTCGAACCGCCGCCCGCCGGTGGCGTACCGGGCGGCCCGGAACAGCCGTACCAACAGCGCGGCCCAGTCCGTGCGGGCCGGCTCGTCCAGGGTGGACATCCACTCGCGCAGGAAGCCCGCCACCGGCGCCCGGCCGGTCAGCACCGCGTACGACAGCAGGGCGTGCAGCAGGTCGTCGTCCGGTACCCCGCCACCGAGGGCCATGTCGTCGGCCGACGCGCGGCCCACCAGGTTCGACACCGCCTGCCAGGTCAGCCGGGCCACCAGGTACTCGCCGAAGGTGGCGTGCAGGAACTCGTACGCCTTGGGCCGGTCGGCGTCCCGGGACGCCTGCGAGCGGTGGATGAAGAAGAACCGGCCCAGGACGATCTCGGCCGACCGCAGCGGCGTACGCAGGTCGTCGCGGGCGGCGGCGGTCGGTGCGGTGCCGAACGGCAGCGCCGCCAGGTCGGCCTCCAGTTCGGCCTCGGTGACCCACTGGGCCCGCCGGTTGAACATGGCGAACGCCACCACGGCGAGCCGGCGCAACTCGTCCTCGACCGCCCGGTCCAAAGCCTGCGGCGACAGGTCGGGCCGGTGCTTGACCACCTCGCGCCGGGCGAAGCTGCGCAGCAGCCGTTCGTAGAGTTCGCCCCGGCGCAGGTCGCCGGCCGAGCGCAGGTCGTTGCCGTCGGCGTCGTAGAGGGCGAGCATCAGCAGCAGCAACGGCTGCTCGGCCAACTCTCGGTGAGCCAGCACGGTCGCCGCGTCCAGCGGGTCCACGCCGGACGGGAAACGCCCGGCGTTCGCCGCGTTCCAGGTGTCCACCCAGCGGCTCACCCGGGGCTCGTCGAACGGTTCCAGCCGCAGCGCGACCGTGCCGGCCGGCGGCTGGGCCCGGTCGGCGACGCTGGTCCTGCTGGTCACCAGCACCACCACCGGCCGGCCCTGGACGGCCTCCCGGCGTTGGAACTCGGCCACCTTGAGCAGGTAGCTGGTCTGGTTCACCCCGGTCGCCTGGAGCAGTTCGTCGAACCCGTCGAGCAGCACCACCGGCAGCGCGTCGCCCGCGGACCGGGCCAACGCGGGCCAGTCGAGCCGTTCCCCGGTGTCGGCCCGGACCGCCTGCTCGATCTGGTCCTGCAGGTCGGCGGCGGCCGGCACGTCCCGCAGCGCCACCCGGACCACGAGGAAGTCGGCGGCCGGCAGCCGGGCCGCGAGGATCCGGGTCAGCACCGACTTGCCGGAGCCGGGCTGGCCGAGCACCAGCAGCGGGGCGCGGGTCGCGCCCGGCGCGGTGAGCTGACCGGTCAGCAGGTCCGCCAGGTCGTCGCGCACCGGCTGCCCGGCCCACCAGGACTCGTCCGCGGGACGCGCGTGGCCGTCGAGCGCGGCCACCCGGCACGACGGTGGCACGTACCCGGCGCCGAGGCTGGGCACCCGCAGCCCGGCCGGCACGTCGCCGGACTGGGCGATCGGCCGGTCCAGCTCGGCCGCGTAGGCCCGGGCCAGGGCCTCCCGCCGGGCGTCCGGCGCCGCGCCGGTGGAGATCCGATCGAGGGTACGACGCAGCTCGGTCAACCCGACCGCCAGTCCCCGCACCTCCTCCCGGGTGGCCTCGTGCTCGTGCATGCCCAACCAGAAGTCCACCTCGGGAAAGTCGACGGCCAGCCGGGTCAGCAGTTCCCGGTGCCGCCGCACGGCCAGCTCCGCCGCCCGGTCGTCCATGAACGCGTGGAACGCCATCCGGGCGGTCTCGTCGACCCGGTCCCAGCCGGCCAGCCCGACGGTGAAATGCAGCAACTGCGCGGCCAGCAGGCTGTAGAAGCGGCGCAGTTCCGCCCGCAGCGCCGGATAGGGCAGGTGCGGTCCGGGCACCGGCGCGACGGTGCCGAAGAACGCCTCGATGGTCTGACTGTTCGGTCGGGCGCCGGCCAGCGCCAACTGCTCGGCCTTGGTGATCTCCAGGTCGGCCAGGTCGAGCGGCAGGTCCGCCTCGTCGACCGCCTCGAAGAACGCGGTGACCGCGAGCACCGCATGCGCGGCCTCCAACCGCCGGGTCCGGTCGTAGCGGGACAGCCCGGACCGCCGCTCGGACAACCCGGTGACCAGTTCGTGGCCGAGCCGGATCAACTCACCCTTGGCGTCGAACCAGCCCAGCACGTCCGGCACCGGCGACGCGGCCAGCATCCCCCAGCCGACGAGCCGATCCAGCACGGTGACGATCCGGCTTTTCTCCCCGCCGAGCAGGCGTACGGCGTCGGCGTAGCTGAGCGTCTCGGCCACCGGTCCGCCTCAGGCGATGCAGGCGCAGACGATGAGGGCGGCGCCGACGACCCCGTACACAATGCTCTGCCACGCCCCGGTGACCAGATCTGCCAGCACCGCCGCCTCCTGACGTATCGCGCCCACCGCGCGACGGGCACGGCCGGCCGGCCGCGGGGGGTGCGGCGCAACGAGACGATAGCGTGATCACGCCGGCCCGGCAGTCCGCCGGCCAGGCGGGGATCAGAGGGCGCCGAGGTAGCGCTTGCGCTCGTACGGGGTGACCTCGCGCCGGTACTCCTCCCACTCGGCGCGCTTGTTGCGCAGGAAGAAGTCGAACACGTGCTCGCCGAGCACCTCGGCGACCAGTTCGGAGCCGGCCATCACGTCGATCGCCTCGGCCAGGTTCTCCGGCAACGCCTCGTAGCCCATCGCCTTGCGTTCGGCGTTGGACAGCGACCACACGTCGTCCTCGGCGCCCGGCGGCAGCTCGTAGCCCTCCTCGATGCCCTTGAGTCCGGCCCCGAGCAGCACCGCGTACGCCAGGTAGGGGTTGGCGGCCGAGTCGAGCGAGCGCACCTCCACCCGGGCCGAGTTCGGCTTCCCGTACGCCGGCACGCGGACCAGGGCGGACCGGTTGAGGTGCCCCCAGCACACGTACGCCGGGGACTCGGTGATCCGGTCCGGCAGGGTCAGCGGGAACAGCCGCTTGTACGAGTTGACCCACTGGCTGGTGATGGCCGTGTACTCCCGGGCGTGCTTGAGCAGGCCGGCGATGAAGGCCCGGGCGACCTTGGACAGCTTCATCGGGTCGCTCGCGTCGTGGAACGCGTTGCGCTCCCCCTCGAACAGCGACAGGTGGGTGTGCATGCCGCTGCCGGGCTGGTCGGTGAACGGCTTGGGCATGAAGGTGGCCAGCACCCCGGAGGAGAGCGCCACCTCCTTGATCACGTGCCGGAAGGTCATGATGTTGTCGGCGGTGGTCAGCGCGTCGGCATAGCGCAGGTCGATCTCCTGCTGGCCGGGCGCCACCTCGTGGTGGCTGAACTCGACCGAGATGCCGATCCGTTCCAGCGCCAGCACTGCCTGCCGGCGGAAGTCGCGGGCGGTCGAGTGGGTGGTGTGCTCGAAGTAGCCGCCGGAGTCGACCGGCACCGGCACCGACCCGTCCGACGGGCCGTCCTGCACGAGAAAGAACTCGATCTCCGGGTGGGTGTAGAAGGTGAAGCCCTTCTCCGCCGCCTTGGACAGCGACCGGCGCAGCACGTGCCGCGGGTCGGCCCAGGAGGGTGAGCCGTCGGGCAGCAGGATGTCGCAGAACATCCGGGCGCTCTCCCCGCTGACCCCGCCCTCGAACGGGAAGACCTGGAAGGTCGTCGGGTCGGGCATGGCCACCATGTCGGACTCGAAGACCCGGGCGAAGCCCTCGATGGCCGAGCCGTCGAAGCCGATCCCCTCGTCGAAGGCGGCCTCCAGCTCGGCGGGCGCGACCGAGACGCTCTTCAGCGTGCCGAGGACGTCGGTGAACCACAACCGGACGAACCGGATGTCGCGCTCTTCCAGTGTCCGGAGCACGAACTCCTGCTGACGGTCCACTACCCAACCCCTCGTGACCCGGCTGTCCCGGTCCGGCCACGGTGCTGACCGGCCCCGGCGGACAGCGCCGCCTGACGGCCAGTCTCCACCGGCCTCGTTTCCCAGACGTTACGCGGTCCACGCCCGGCGCCGGGCCATGGCCCATGATCCGGTCCTGCGTCGTGGACCCGACCTGCCAGGACGCCGCCCACCCGCCACCGGGCGACGGTCCCGCCGGCCGGCCGGACCCGGCCCCGCCGTGGCCCACATCGTGGTTCGGCCGCGGCGCGGCTGCGGCAAGATGATGGCCATGCCGACTCTGCGCATCGCCTTGGCCCAGGTCAACCCGACCGTCGGTGACATCGACGGCAACGCCGCGATCGTCCGGCGGCACACGCGGGCCGCCGCCGACGCGGGCGCGCACCTCGTCGCGTTCCCGGAGATGATGCTGACCGGCTACCCGGTCGAGGACCTGGTCTTCCGGGACTCGTTCGTGGCCGCGTCCCGGGCCGGGCTGCGGCAGCTCGCCGCCGACCTGGCCGCCGACGGGCTCGGCGGGCTGCCGGCGCTGGTGGGCTACCTGGACGCCGACGGTCCGGCCACGCTGAGCGCGGCGGCCAGCCCCGACCACGGCCCGCGCAACGCCCTCGCGGTGCTGTACGAGGGCCGGGTGGTCGGCCACTACTACAAGCACCACCTGCCCAACTACGGGGTGTTCGACGAGGACCGCTACTTCGTGGCCGGTGACACGCTCACCGTGGCGCGGATCGCCGGGGTCGACGTGGCGTTGACCATCTGCGAGGACCTGTGGCAGACCGGGGGTCCGTTCGCGGTCGCCCGCCAGACGGGCGTCGGCCTGGTCGTCAGCGTCAACGGCTCGCCGTACGAGTTGAACAAGGACGACGTACGGCTACCGCTGGTGCGCCGCCGGGCCGCCGAGGCGGGCGCCGCCGTCGCGTACGTGAACATGGTCGGCGGGCAGGACGAGCTGGTCTTCGACGGCGACTCGATGATCGTGGCCGCGGACGGCACGCTGCTCGCCCGCGCCCCGCAGTTCGTCGACCAGCTGCTCGTACACGATGTGGAGCTGCCGGCGGCGGACCCGGCGCGGCCGGTGGCCGACGGGCCCGCGGCGTCCGACGGGGCCCGGGTCGACGATCTGCGGGTGGTCCGGCTGCAGGTCAGCGACGAGCGGCCGGCACCGGCCGGGCCGCCCGCCGCCGGCGGGGTGGTCGAGCCGGTCACCGACGAGGCGGAGGTGTGGCACGCGCTGGTGCTGGGCCTGCGCGACTACGTCGACAAGAACCGGTTCCCGTCGGTGGTGCTCGGCCTGTCCGGCGGGATCGACTCGGCGGTGGTGGCCACCATCGCGGTGGACGCGCTCGGGCCGGAGCGGGTGGTCGGCGTCTCGCTGCCCAGCCAGCACTCCTCGGAGCACTCCCGGGAGGACGCGGCCGAGTTGGCCAAGCGCACCGGGCTGGACTTCCGGATCGAGCCGATCCAGCCGATGGTGGACGGTTTCCTGGCCAACCTGTCGCTGTCCGGGGTGACGGTGGAGAACCTCCAGGCCCGGGTCCGCGGGGTGATCCTGATGGCGCTGTCGAACCAGGAGGGCCACCTGGTCCTCACCACCGGCAACAAGAGTGAGCTGGCGGTCGGCTACTCGACCCTGTACGGCGACTCGGTCGGCGGGTTCAACCCGCTCAAGGACGTCTGGAAGTCGTTGGTGTGGAAGCTGGCCCGGTGGCGGGTGGCCGACGCCGAGCGGCGCGGCCAGACCCCGCCGATCCCGGAGAACTCGATCACCAAGCCGCCCAGCGCCGAGCTGAGCCCCGGCCAGCTGGACAGCGACACCCTGCCGGACTACACCGTGCTGGACCCGATCCTGACCGGCTACGTCGACGGCGACCTGAGCCGGGCCGGGCTGATCGAGGCGGGGCACGACGAGGCGGTGGTGGACCGGGTGCTGCGGATGGTCGACACGGCCGAGTACAAGCGCCGCCAGTCGGCGCCCGGGCCGAAGATCTCCATCAAGGCGTTCGGCCGGGACCGCCGGCTGCCGATCACGAATCGCTGGCGCGAACACGGGTAACCGGTGTGAAAACCTCCACTCGCGTCTCCCGGTGACCGGTCGTCCGGTGCGACGATCGGCCCACGACCCGGGGACCGCGGACGCGGCCTCGAGGTGAAAGGAGACGACCATGTCCGAAGCCGGCAGCGTGCCCGCGACCGACCCGGCCTCCGCCGGGCCCGACGAGGTCACCGCCCTGTACGGCGGCCCCGCCACCCGCCGGATCCGCACCCGTGACCTGCTCGCCGCCAAGGAGCGCGGCGAGCGGTGGGCGATGCTCACCGCGTACGACCAGTACACCGCCGCGATCTTCGACCGGTCCGGCATCCCGGTGCTGCTGGTCGGCGACTCGGCGGCGAACAACGTGTTCGGCTACGAGACCACCGTGCCGGTCACCGTCGACGAGTTGCTGCCGCTGGTCCGGGCTGTGGTCCGGGCGACCCGGCACACCCTGGTCGTCGGCGACCTGCCGTTCGGCTCGTACGAGGAGGGGCCGACCCAGGCGCTGCGTACCGCCGTCCGGTTCATGAAGGAGGGTGGCTGCCACGCGGTGAAGCTGGAGGGCGGCCGCAACCGGGCCGCGCAGATCGCCGCCATCACCGACGCCGGCATCCCGGTGCTGGCGCACATCGGCTTCACCCCGCAGCGCGAGCACACCATCGGCGGCTACCGGGTCCAGGGCCGCGGCGACGCCGCCGAGGAGGTGCTCGCCGACGCGCGGGCGGTGGCCGAGGCGGGCGCCTTCGCCGTGGTGCTGGAGATGGTGCCCGGCGTGGTCGCCAAGCGGGTCACCAACGAGTTGCCGGTGCCGACCATCGGCATCGGTGCCGGCCCGGAGACCGACGCGCAGGTGCTGGTCTGGCAGGACATGGCCGGCCTGCGGACCGGAAAGGCGCCGCGCTTCGTCAAGCGCTACGCCGACCTGGCCGCCGTCCTCACCGACGCCACCCGCCGATTCGCGGCCGAGGTCCGCGACGGCGAGTTCCCCGCCGCCGAACACACCTTCTGACCGGGCTGGAGCCGAACCGGACGCTGGCACTTTTTCGGCTCCCCCACCGGCGAGTCGTACCGAAAAAGTGCCAGCGTCCCGGTGCGGACCACGGCGTGCGGCGCGGCGTCGGACGGGTGGCTCAGCGCAGTGGCCGGAAGAAGGCGCGCAGGTCCGCCACCAGCAGCTCCGGCACCTCCAGGGCCGGGAAGTGACCGCCCCGCCCGTGTTCCGCCCAGTAGCGGATGTCCGGGTAACGGCGGGCCGCCCAGCGCCGGGACGGTCGCGGCACCTCGGCCGCGAAGATCGACGCGCCGACCGGCACCCGGACCGGTTCGGTGTCCGTACCGTTGATCCAGCCGGCGACCCGGTCGATGCTCTCGGCGTACAGCCGGGCCGCGGACGCCGCGGTCCCGGTCAGCCAGTACAGCGTGACCTGGTCCAGGATCTGGTCCCGGGTCAGCCCGCCGAGGGCGGGGTCGCTCCAGGCGAGCAGCTTCTCGCCCAGCCAGGCGCACAGGCCGGCCGGCGAGTCCAGCAGCGCGTAACCCAGGGTCTGCGGCGCGGTGCGGTGCACCTCGGAGTACGCCGACGAGGTCCGCCCGCGTTCGCGCAGCTGCTCCAGCGCCCGGCGTTCGGCGTCGGTGAGCTCGTCGGGCGCGGCCGGGTCCGGACCGGCCAGCGGCGGTACGAGGTGGATGCCGGCCATGTGTCCGGGGTCCAGCGCGCCCAGCGCGCTGGAGACGCTGGTGCCCCAGTCGCTGCCGGCCGCGCCGTAGCGGGTGTGGCCCAGCGCCGCCATCAACCGCGCCCACGCGGCGGCGATCCGCTCGACCCCCCAGCCGGGCGCGGTCGGCTTGGCACTGAAGCCGTACCCGGGCAGCGACGGGATCACCACGTCGAAGGCGTCCTCGGCGGCGCCGCCGTGGCTGGTCGGATCGGTCAGCGGGCCGACCAGGTCGACCAGTTCGAGCACCGAGCCGGGCCAGCCGTGGGTGAGCACCAGCGGCAGCGCCCCGGCGTGCGGGGACCGGGCGTGCAGCACGTGCAGCGTCAGCCCGTCCACGTCGACCAGGAACTGCGGTACGGCGTTCAGCCGCGCCTCGGCCGCCCGCCACCGGTACCCGTCGGCCCAGTAGCGGCACAGGTCCCGCATGGCCTCCAGCGGCACCCCCTGCGTCCCGCCGGGCCCGGGTTCCGCCTCCGGCCAGCGGGTACCGGCGAGCCGGGTGCGCAGGTCGGCCAGGTCGGACTCTGGCACGCGTACCCGGAAGGGTTGGATCTCGACGGACATGGCACCCTCCGTTGGCTGGTCGGCCGGCGGCGCGGCCCGCCGGCCCCACTCCGTCGCGGCGGCAGCGCGCCCGGGGTTCAGCAGGTCCGTTCGACCGCCGGTCTCACTCCGTCGCGGCGTCGGCGGGCCCCGGGGGCCAGCAGGTCCGCGAGCTGGGCCAGGTCGCGCAGTCGCAGGTCGGCCGCCAGGCCGCGCAGGCCGGCGGTCCGCATGCCGGCCGCGCGGCCGGCCGCCAGCCCGGTGGTGCTGTCCTCCACGACCAGGCACCGGGCCGCGGGGACACCGAGCCGCCGCGCCGCGGTCAGATACCCCTCCGGGTACGGCTTGCCGCGTGCGACGTCGGTCTCCGTCACCAGCACCGGGGCGACGATGCCCGCGGCGCCCAGCCGCGCCGCGGCCAACCGCGCGTCGGCACTGGTGACCACGGCCCACGGCAGACCCCGCCGATCCAGTACGCCGATCAGGTCGCGCGCGCCGGTCGTGGCGGTCAGGTCCGCGAGGTCGTCGTACTGCAACGCCAACTGCCGGACGGCGGACGCGGTCACCGCCGCCTCGTCGAGATCGGGCAACAGGCGGCGCACGGTGTCCCGCGCCGGCGCCCCGTGAGCCACCGCCAGGACGGCGGCCGGCTCGACGCCGTGCTCGCCGGCCCAGGTCGTCCAGGCCCGTTCGACGGCGGCGTCGGAATCGACAAGCGTGCCGTCCATGTCGAACAGCACCGCCGCGACGTCGTCCACGGTCGCGCCTCCTCCGCTATTATCCTCGCGCTACGAGAATAATCGGGAAGGACGTCATGTCAACCGCGATGCGGAGCGGCGGCTCCCGGGCGGCTCGTTGGCGGGTCGCCGCCGAGGTGCTCGCCTACCTGCGCGACCGGCCGCACCCCACCCGCGCCGACCTCACTCGTGACCTGGGCCTCTCCAGTGGCTCGGCCACCGAGATCACGGCCCGGCTGCGGCACTGCCGGCTGCTCGGCGAGGAGCCGGCGCCGGTCGTCGGACGCGGCCGGCCCACCACGGTGCTGCGGCCGCATCCCGACGGTCCACTCGTACTGGCCATGGAACTCCGTCAGGAGGAATCGCGCTGGGCCGTGGCCACTCTCGACGGGCGCCTGCACGAGACGGGCGCCCAACGGCACGGACCGGGCGACGTCCGGCGCGTCCTCGCCGCCCTCGCCGGAGCGGTGCGACAGGTCCACCACCGCCACGGCGGGCGCCTGCGTACGGTGTCGGTGGCCGCCGCCGCGACCGTCCGGCACGGTCGGGTGGTCCAGTCCGCCGCGCTCGGCTGGGGTCCGGTGGACCTGTCCGTACTCGTCGCCGACGCCGGCCTGCCGCTGCTGGTCGGCAACGACGCCACGCTGGCCGGCGTCGCCGAGGCCCGCACGGGTGCCACCGCCGGCGCGCGTACGGCCCTGCACCTGCTCGTCGACGTCGGCATCGGCGGCAGCCTCGTCGTGAACGGCCGCCCGGTGACCGGCGCGACGGGCGCCGGTGGTGAGGTCGGCCACCTGCCGTTCGGGGATCCCGCGCTGTCGTGCCCCTGCGGCGCGCGCGGCTGCTGGGACCTGGAGGTCGACGGACGCGCCCTGGCCCGCCATCTCGGTCAGGACGCTCCCACCGACGCGTACGGCTACGCCCTGCGGGTCCTCGACCGGGCCACAGCCGACGACCGGCCCGCCACGGCAGCCGTACGCGGGGTCGTCACCGCCCTGGCCCGCGGCGCCGCCGGCCTGGTCAACGCCCACGACCCGGACGCCGTGAGCCTCGGCGGCCTCGCCGCCGCCCTCCGCGCCGCCGCGCCGGACGACTTCGCGGCCGCCTACGCCGGCGGTCTGATGGCCTTTCACCGCGAACGGCCGCCACCGGTGCTCGACGCCGCGCACGGCGACCTCGGCGCCCTGCACGGTGCCGCCGCCGTCGGCCTGGACCACATCACCACCGAGGCCGCCATTGCCGACTGGTACGAGACCCGCGTCCGGCAACGGTGACGCCACGCCTGCGGTCGACGCGGACGAGGCGGGCCCGGACCTGAGACGCCGGGGTAGGGGGACGCGGATCTCGACGGACGGTCGGGGTGTCGAATAAAAATTTTGGTGCGCGATGAATCGGAAGCACCGAAACTGTCGTACGCCTGTTCTAATCTACCGATGTGATTGCGGAGTTGGATCGAGTCGGCGCCGAGATACGGTGCTGCCTGGACCGACCCGCCTGGGCGTTGTCCGACAACGAATTGGTCGACGCGGTCGACGCCGTGCACGCCCTGCAGCAGCGACTGGCCGCCCTGCACCTTCGTCTCGTGCGGGAGGTCGGCGGCCGGGCGGTGGCCCGCACCCACGGCGCGACGTCCACCACCGTGTGGCTCCGTAACCGGCACCGGCTGTCCACCCCCGCCGCCCGCCGCCTGGTCACTCTCGCCACCACCCTCGACACCGCCCCACCGGCCGTCGCCGACGCCCTCGCCCGGGGCCTGCTCACCACCGACCAGGCCCGCACCATCCTCGACGTCCTCACCGCCCTACCCAACCATCTCGGCGCCGAAGCGATCGACAAAGCCGTCCAGCTGCTCATCGACTGGGCCGCACAATTCGAACCCGCCATCCTGCGCACCCTCGGCAACCGCATCCTCGACCACGTCGCCCCCGACCTGGCCGACGAAGCCGACCGCGCCGCCCTGCACACGGCCGAAACCCGCGCCCACGACCGGCGGCACCTGACCCTGTCCACCCAGCCCACCGGCCAGGTCACACTCACCGGCCTGCTCGACGCCGAAACCGCCGCCGTGCTGCACGCCGCCCTCGACCCCCTCACCACACCCACCGGACCCGGCGACAGCCGCTCACCCGGCCAACGCCGCGCCGACGCATTGGGCGACATCTGCCGCCTCGCCCTACATACCGGCACCCTGCCCGACAACGGCGGCGACCGACCCCAAGTCGTGGTCACCACCAGCTTCGACACCCTCGCCGGTCAACTGGGCACCGGCACCCTGGACACGGGACTACGCCTCACCCCCGAGGCCGTCCGCCGGCTGGCTTGCGACGCGACGATCCTGCCCGCCGTCCTCGGCGGCACCAGCCAGGTCCTCGACGTCGGCCGACAACGTCGACTGTTCACCGGCCCCCTGCGCCGCGCCCTCGTCCTCCGCGACGGCGGTTGCGCGTTCCCCGGCTGCGACCGGCCACCCCGCTGGTGCGACGGTCACCACATCCGGCACTGGGCAGACGGTGGCACCACCGACCTCGCCAACGCCGTCCTGCTCTGCGACCACCACCACCGACTCATCCACCACGACAGCGACTGGACCGTCCACCTCGGACCCGACGGCCACCCCGAGTTCACCCCACCGGCCTGGCTCGACCCCACCCGCCTCCCCCGCCGCAACCACTACCACCACCGCGCATAAACCAACCCACAACGCCGACCGTCACCACCGCTCTTGCGCAGAACAGGGCCGGGGCTCTGCCCACGCCCTCCAAGCACGACGCGGGCACCACATTTCCCCGGCTCACCATCAGGCCGGCTCACCCGCTGTGGCACGGCCATGGGCGCCCACCCACATCCGCCGCCCCGACACGGTCCCGACGCCAGATGCCCTCCTGAAACGCAGGGTCGCGGTCGCCCGGTCGGTGAAGGCGCGGTCACCGAGGTCGTACTCGGCGACGGCCACCGGTGGCGCGTCGGTGGATGCGGCGGCCGACGCGTTCACGACCAGCGGACCGGCCACGGCGGCGGCGAACAGCAGTACGGCGGCGGCAAGACGGGATCGTCGAATCATCGGGCCGACGCTAGAGCCCACTTGTCAGATTCCTGTTCGGTCCTGGAACCCGTCGGTCGTCAGGCGCCGGAGCGCCCGTCCGCCGCGGCGAGTTGGCCGGCCAGCAGGTCGCGGGCCTCGGCCAGCGACGGGCCGTACCAGGTCAGGTGCCGGCCGGAGACCAGCGCGCAGGGCAGTCCCGGGAACGCCTCCGGGCCGTCGGTCGCGCTGAACGGGTACGGCTCGTCGGGCAGCACCACCAGCTCCGGCCGCCGGGCCAGCATCTCGGCCAACTCCGGACGCGGATACCGGTCAACGTCGGCGTCGTACAGGTTGTCGATGCCGAGGCGGTGCAGGAGGTCGCCGGCGAACGTACCCGGGCCGAGGACCACCCACGGACGGCGCCAGACCGGCACCACCGCACGGCGGCGCGGACCGGCCGGTGGCGGCGCGGCCCAGGCGGCGCGGGCGGCGGCCAGCCACGGCGGCTCGGCCAGGCCGAGCCGGGCCAGCATCCGGGCCAGCGACACCAGCGCCGCGTCCAGCGTGCGCGGATAGGTCACCCACACCGGTACGCCCGCGGCCCGCAGCGCCTCGACGTCCGCGCGCCGGTTCTCCTCCGCGTTGGCCAGCACCAGATCCGGTACGGCGGCCAGGACCCGGTCCACCGACGGGTACTTGCTGCCGCCGACCCGGACGACGTCCAGACCGGCCGGATGGGTGCAGTAGTCGGTGGCGCCGACCAGCAGAACCGGTGCGGTGACGGCGACCGCCTCGGTCAGCGACGGCACCAACGACACCACTCGCCGCGGTGGCGCGGCGAGCAGCACCTCGACGCCCAGGTCGTCGATCACGGATGGCCGTTCAGACGTCGGTCACCCGGATGCCGGCGTGCGCCTTGTAGCGCTTGTTGATGGCGATCAGGTTGGCGGTGAACGCCTCGATCTGGTGGGCGTTGCGCAGCCGGCCGGCGTAGATGCCGCGCATGCCGGGGATCCGGGCCGCCAGCGCGGCCACGATGCCGACCAGGTCCCGGTCCTCGGTGCAGATCAGCACGTCCAGGTCGATCCGGTCGATCTGCGGGTCGGCCAGCAGCGGGGCGCTGACGTGGTTGAACGCGGCACACACCCGGGACTCCGGCAGCAGCGCGGCGGCCTGCTGCACCGCGCTGCCCTCGGGCACCGGCAGGGCGTACGGGCCCTGCTTGTCGAAGCCGAGCGGGTTGACGCAGTCGACGACGACCTTGCCGGCCAGCGGCTCCCGCAACTCGGCGACGATCGAGGCGTGCCCGTCCCACGGCACGGCGACGACGACGACGTCACTGCGGCGGGCCACGTCGGCGTTGTCGCCGCCGGAGACGCCCGGGTCGGCCGGTACGCCGGGCATGTCGGCGACCTCCCGCGCGGCGGCGGCGGCCCGCTCCGCCGAGCGTGACCCGATGACGACCCGCTGGCCGCCCCGGGCCAGCCGGTAGGCCAGTCCCCGGCCCTGGTCGCCGGTGCCGCCGATGATGCCGACGGTGAGTCCGGACACGTCGGGCAGGGCGCTCGCGTCGTATGCCATGGTCGTCATCTTCGCAAACCACACCGCCCCGCGATCCGCGTGGGTGCGGCATCCCGACCGGGGTGGTGGGGTTCCGGTCCGGTGGGGGCCGACCGTGGCTCGGCCCGGTCAGGCCCGCTCGAACAGCACCGTGCGCCGGTCCGGGTCGGCCTCGACGAGGCGTACCCGGATCCGCTCGCCCAGCGGGAGTTGCCCCTCGCAGCGGGCCCGGACCGGCGGGTCGTCCAGCGCCACGCTGCCACCCGGCCGCCGGCCCGGCTTACCCACCTTGCCGGTCGCCGGCCGGTCCGTGCCGTTGCCGGCCGGCGCGCGCTGGGGTGGGACGTTGTCGACGTCGACCACGGCCGCGTCGAACGTCTCGCCCACCCGGTCGCGCAGCAGCACCGCCTCGGCGAGGTCGATCGCGGCGCGGCCGGCCGTGCCGGCGACCCGGTCGGTGGCGGCCATCACCTCGGGCAGCCGGGGCAGCGCGTCGCGGGCCCACGACGGCACCTCGGCGCCCGCGTGCAGGGCCAGGCAGACCTCGGTGGCGTACCGGTCGGCCAGCCGGCGCAGCGGGGCCGTGACGTGCGCGTACGGCGCGGCGACCCCGCCGTGTCCGGGGAAGGACGGCGGGCGGCCGTCGAAGGCGGTGTACGCGGCGCCGCGCATCAGTTCGGCGGCCTGGTCGAGGAATGCCGCGGCCCGCGGTTGGGCCGGGTCGACGGTGGTGAGCAGCCGGCCGACCCGCATCCCCTCCGGCCAGTCGATGCCCAGGCCGGCGGCGGCCAGTCGCAGCTTCTGTACGGCCTCCGGCTTCGGGGCCGGCATCGTACGCAGCAGCCCGACCCGGTGTTCCAGCATGATCTCGGCGGCGGCCATCCCGGTCAGCAGGGAGATCTGCGCGTTGTAGTCCTCGACCGGCAGCGGCGCGCGCAGCACCAGGCGCCAGCCGTCGCCGTCCGGTTCGACGTCCTGCTCCGGCAGCGGCAGATTGATCGCGCCGCGGTCGAGGCCGCGTTCCACCAGCAGCGCGCCGAGTTCGGGCAGCAGGGCGACCGGTTCGGGCAGCCGGCCCGCGTCCGCGTCGGCCTGCACGCCCGGGTAGTCGAGCTTGGCGCGGCTGCGGACCAGGGCGCGTTCCAGGTCGACGGCGACGATGGCGCCGTCGGCGTCCAGGTCGATGGTCCAGACCACGGCGGCGCGGTCGACGTCGGGCAGCAGGCTGGCCGCGTCCTCGCTGAGGTTCTCCGGGTGCAGCGGCACCTTGCCGTCGGGAAGGTAGACGGTCTGCCCGCGCCGCCAGGTCTCCGCCTCCAGGTCGCCGCCGGGGCGCACGTAGGAGGCGACGTCGGCGATGGCGTACCGGACCCGGTAGCCGCCGCCGGACCGGCGGGACAGGCACATGGCCTGGTCCAGGTCGCGGGAGGCGGCCGGGTCGATCGTGACGAACGGGACGTCGGTGTGGTCGGCGGGCGGTCTCGGCGGTCGGGCCGCCGCCTCGTCGGCCTCGCGCTGCGCCGCGGGCGGGAACCGCGTGGGCAGTTCCAGCTCGCGGCGCAGCGCGCTGAAGTCGATGCGGGGCGCCAGTACCCGTCGGATCACCACGGGGTCATTCCTACCAGCGCCTCCGCCGCTTCGCTCCCCCGGCGGGCGGGCCGGGGAGCCGGTGCCGGCGCGGTGGCCGCACCGGCGTACCGGATCACCGCATCTTCGACGCCATCGCGCCGGCGGTCCGGCTGGCGGCGGGCCGACCCGCCGGCATCCGACGGGCGGCCGCCTTGCGGGTGGCCGAACCCTGGCTGGTGGCCGTCCGGGTGCCCACCCGCTTGACCGCCGACCCGGTGGTGGCCTTGCGGGCCGCCGCGGACTTCGCCGCGGTCGCCTTCTTGGCGGGTGCCTTCTTCACCGCCGTCACCCGCCGCATGCTCGGCCGGGTGGAGGTGCCCGTGCGGGCCGTCGAGGTCTTCTTGGCGGCCTTCTTCGCCCCGGTGGCCGTCTTCTTCGCCACGGTCGTCGTCTTGCGCGCCGCCGTGCTCTTCCTGGCCCCGGTCGCCTTCGCGCCGGTGGTCTTGCGGGCCGCCGTCGTCTTCTTGGCCGCCGCCGAGCGGGTGGTGGCCTTCTTGGCCGGCGCCCGCTTGGCGGCCGTCTTCTTCGCCGGCGCCCGCGTGGCGGCGGTCTTCTTCGCCGGCGTGGTCTTCCGCGCCGCGGTGGTCTTCTTGGCCGGCGTGGTCTTCCGCGCGGCCGTGGTCTTCTTGGCGGCCGTGGTCTTCTTGGCGGCCGTCGTCTTCTTGGCCCCGGTGGTCTTCTTCGCCGCCGTGGTCCGCTTCGCGGTGGTCTTCTTCGCCGGGGCCTTCTTGGCGGACGCCTTGCCCGCGCCGGTGGTGCTGGCGGCCGCCGTCTTCCGGGCGGTGGTGCGTTTAGCGGCCGGCCGAGTGGTGGCCTTTCGTGCTTCGGCCATCTCTGGTTCCTCCTTGCGGAACATGCTCTCGGATGTCTCCTCGCGGAAACCACGGAGTTCTGCGACGCGGGCTGTCGCCGCGCCGGTTCACTTGCTCTCCCCGGCCCAGCGGGCGTCCTCGGCGTCCCACGCCTCGTTGCGCTGACGCACCTGCGTGAGCGCGTTCTCGGCGGCGGCGACGGAGGGATACGGGCCCATGGTGTACCTGGCGGCGCACACGTCGGCCTCGGTCTCGACCCGGTTGTGCCGCGTGCACCAGAAGTACTGCCCGTTACGTCCGCTGTCGTTCATGGCATAACTGTGCACCGCGCAACGGGCGGAACGCTACCGTTTCGCCCAAAAAGCCAGGAGGTTCTCCACAATAGACCCGGTCAATGGCGGCCGGTGGGCATTTGGACAACTGCGCCCGGCAACGGAAATCCCTTATCGGGTAACCGATCCGCGCCGGACGATGGCGTTCGCGCGGGGCGGGGGGAGCCGTTCGGTGGCCGGAAAAAAAATCCGCCCCGGTGACGTCTCCCGGGACGGATTCGCCACCTGCTTCCGGTCAGTAGGACTGCAGCTCGACCAGGTTGCCGGCCGGGTCGCGCAGGTGGGCGGCGCGCGTCGTCGGACCCCAGTCCGGCAGGTCGCGGGCCGGGGCGACCAGGTCGGCCCCGTGCCGTACGCAGAGGTCGACCGCGGCGTCCACGTCGCGTACCCGGAAGACCAGGACGGCCGCGTCGGGCCGCGCGGTCGGCGCGGCGCCGGCCCCGGGCCCGGCGGGCCCGTCCATGCCGATCCGGGCGAGCAGCGCGAGCCGGGTCTCGTCCCCGACGTCCCAACTGGCGTACGGCCCGGAACCGTCGCCGCGGGCCCGGATCGCCCCGGCCAACTCCGGCAGTACGGCGTCGTAGAAGTCGAAGCTCGCGGCGAAGTCGTCGACCAGCAACCGCGGGTACGGGGCGTCCATCGGCTCTCCAGAATTAGTTGGTGCACACCCACGATGGGTGGGACCTACTATAGGGCGATGGGCCGTGAACCGCCGTCCCCGGCTGCCGACCTCGACCTACCCCCGCGACTGCTCGGGATCACCACCTTCCTGCTGTCGACGGTGGGCCGGCGGGCCCGGCGCCGACTCGGCGAGCGGCTGACCGGCCACGGCATCCGGCTGTGGCACGTCGCCGTGCTCAGCGCGCTCGCCGACTTCGGCCCGGCCAACCAACGCGACCTCGGCCGGCGGCTCGGCATCGACCCGAGCGACCTGGTCGGCGTCCTGGACGACCTGGAGTCCGCCGGGCGGCTGTCCCGCCGCCGCGACCCGGCCGACCGGCGCCGGTACGTGGTGTCGGTGACCCCGGTCGGACGGGCGGCCCTGGACGCGGCCACCCGCGAGGCGGACGCGGTGCACGACGAGGTGCTGGCCCCACTCACCCCCGCCGAACGCCGCCAACTGCACGCCCTGCTGCTGCGGGTGCTGACCCGGGGCTGATCGGGCGCGACCCGCTCGGCCGGCGGTGGTGTCCGACGGTGGCGCTATGGTCGGCCGCATGCCCGCTCACCGCCTGTCCCGGGACGAGGCCCGCCGGATCGCGGTCCAGGCGCAGTTGCTCGCCGCGCCGCGACCGACCGACCTGGTCGCCGTCGTCGAGCGGCTGACCCACCTGCAGATCGACCCGACGGCGGCGGTCGCGCCCAGCGCCGACCTGGTGCTGTGGAGCCGGCTCGGTCCGGCGTACGACCCGGCGGCGCTGACCCGGGCCGTCGAGACGGACCGCACCCTGGTCGAGACGGTCGCCTACATCCGGCATCCGCGCGACCTGGCCGCCGTGCTCGCCGAGGTCCGCGAGGCCCCGGCCCACCCGTCGGTCCAGCAGTGGCTGGACCGCAACGAGCCGTTCCGTCGGGACATCCTGACGCTGCTGGCGGCGAAGGGCCCGCTGCTGTCCCGGGACATCCCCGACACCAGCGTGGTGCCCTGGCCGTCGACCGGCTGGACCAACAACCGCAACGTCACCAAGATGCTGGAGGCGATGGCGCTGCGCGGGCAGGTGGCGATCTCCGGCCGCAAGGGTCGCCAGCGCTACTGGGACGTGCCGCACCGGGTGCACCCGGCCGACCTGCCGCTGCTCGACCTGGACACGGCGGTCCGGCTGCGCGACGAGCGCCGGCTCGCCGCGCTCGGCATCGCCCGGTCCGCCGGCACCCAACTGCCCGGCGAGTCACCGTTCGTCGGCGACGCCGGCGAGGAGGCCGTAGTCGAGGGCACGCCGGGCACCTGGCGGGTCGACCCGGCGTATTTGGGCCTGCCGTTCGAGGGCCGCACCGCGCTGCTGTCACCGTTCGACCGGCTGATCCACGACCGGGTCCGCGCCGAGCAGCTCTTCGACTTCGAGTACGTCCTGGAGATGTACAAGCCGAAGGCCAAGCGCCGGTGGGGCTACTACGCGCTGCCGGTCCTGCACGGCGACCGGCTCGTCGGCAAACTCGACGCGGCGGCCGACCGGAAAGCGGGGAAGCTGGTCGTCACGGCGATCCACTGGGACGTACCGGTTGACGGTGACGTGGTGGACGCGGTGCGCGCGGAGATCGACGACCTGGCGGCGTGGCTCGGCCTGGAGGTCGTCGAGGTCTGACGGTCGGCAGGGCCTGACAGGCCGGCACGGGCCTTCCGTCGCACGGGCCTCGGTCACGGCGCGTGACGCGGCTGGTGGCGGACCCGATTTCGGCCCTACATCAAAGACGTTGTAGCTACTACGAATCTGATGTAGCACCGAAATCGACATCGACCTTCTTACCTCACGGCGTGCGGGACCGGCCGCATGAGCAGCGGATGTGCTCGTCCAGTTCGGCGGCGAAGCGGTGGCGCAGGTCGTGGCCCAGCGCGTAGCCCATGGCTTGGAGGCTTCGTGCAGCCGGCGGCCGGGCAGCGAATGCGGCCAACGGCTCACCGTATCGTCCGAGCGCACGCGCGACAGTAGCGAACTCCTGGTCCGGACTGAGCTGCAGCAGTTCGGCACTGCGCCACAGCAGCGCGAGGACGATTACGACATCGCGGGGATCGTCCTGGGTGGCCATCAGCGCCGCCGCGCGGAGCCCTGCCCTCAGGTAGCGCGGCGTACCCTGGCTCACGGCGAGTCCGGCCGCTCGTTGCACATACGGACCCAGTACCGTCTCTCCCACGGCTGTCAACGAGCGAGTAGCCGCCTCGACCGCCGCCCCGTCACTCAGTGCCTCGACAAGAGCAGTGATCCGCTCATCCCGATCTGAAGGCATCGGCCTCCGCAGGTACTCCTCACGCGGCCGGAAGCGCACCACTTCGCCGATATCAGCGGATTTCGTCATCGCGGCACCTTTAAGCCGAAAGAGCTCGCACCCTCCTCCAAGCCTGTTCGAATTCTACCGACGATATCTCCTCAACCTTGAATTCCGAGTGGGCGGCAATCTCTTCAGCAGTCGGGAACGGAACGTCGGATAGCCCAATAGTTTCAGTTTCCCGAGTCTCATCGGCCCAATCGGCGGCGCCATCGCGAAAGAACTCCACCTTCCGCGCCTCGTAGCCACCATCGTCCAGCTCACTCAAGTAAAGCACTGGCTCATTGTCAAAGTCGTGCTGCCAGGAAACCTTGACGTACCTCACCTAAATCCTTCCCGACCTAACAATGCGTCCAGTAACATCAAGCGGCCCGTCGTTCAGAATGTAGAATACCCCTGACCTACCTTTCCGCACGTCAAGGCCCGTAACGTCGATCTCAACGTAATGCGTTAACCGCCCCTTGGCCAATGGGTTACGCATCAAGAGCCTGGCAAGCCTTGCTGAAATGTTTTTTACCGGTTGCACGTCGGTGAAGTATTGTCCGTCCCCATACCGAGCATCACGCGGGTTATTAGCCTTTAGCGACGGCCACAACTCCTGAGATTCGAGGATTCCATCGTGTCCCTTGAGGTCAGTGTAGTGGTAGAGCGTCCGGCAGTTATGTACGAGGACCGGCTCGTCGCCGGCGAGCACATGGTACGTGTGGAGGTTGGCGATGGTGAGGTTGTAGACGGTGGCGTGTTGGGGGTGGGCGTGGACGCCGGCGACCTTGACCAGGCGGCCGTCGGAGGTCTTCAGCCACTGGCCCTGCCGTAGCTCGACCGCGTCGATCCACCGGCCGCCCGGCGTCGCGGCCTGGCCGTCGTCGTCGACCCAGAACGGGTGCCCGTCGGTGGCCGTGACTCGCTCACCGTCCGCGGTGTCGATCTCAGGTACGGGTACGTGAGCACCGCGGTGAAAACGACCGCCACGACGAGCAGCAGCCACGCCTTCCGTCTCCGCACGATCCGGTCCTCCCCCGTTTGTCAAGCGCCACGGTTTCGTGCGCGCTGCCTCAGGATCGCGGGGTGGGGGCGCGCGGTCGTCCGTCCGGGAGCAGCCTTGGCGGTACGCAATTCGGCGTACCCGCAGGTGTTATCGGTCGGGCAGCCCCATGCCCGGCCGAAGTTTCGACGCGGTGCGCAGAACTATCGACCAACATCGAAGTAATGGCTACCCTCTGACCAGATGACTCTCGATGTGAGGAGACGTCTTGTCACGTCGAACCGGCCGGCCCTCATACCTGGTTCCTCCGCCCACGCCCCGTCCCCGGCAACGCCGGATCGCCCTGGCCGGCGGGGTCGTGGCACTGATGCTCGTCGCCGGCCTGGTGGGCGGGTGGATCGGTCACGCGGTCTCCCAGCCGAGTCAGTTCGACCAGCGCGTCGCGGAGATACGGCAGGCCGACGCCAGACGTGACGTCCAGCAGATCATCGAGCTGACCGAGGTGGCCCGCAAGACACGGGAGCAGCTGCTCCCGATCCTGCGCGGCATCGAGAGCGACGCGGCAGCCGGGCGGGCGCCGGACGGCACCCGCGCCCGGCAGTGGCAGCAGACCATGCGCCAGCTCACCGAGCAGTTCGCCCATCCGCCGTCGGGTTCCACCGCCACCAACGTCGCCCGTGGCGGCCTCAAGAGCGCCGTCGAACAGGCTGCCGTGGCGGTGGACGCCGCCGCACTGGCGGCCGGAAGTCCCGCGGCCGCGCGTACGGACCTGATGGCGCTGGTCCGGCGACAGGCGTCCCTTGCCGCCACCACGTGGTCGGTGGCGGCGGCCCAGCTCGATCAGATCAATGTCGATGCCGGGCAGGGACACCAGCACGTGTACCTGGAGACGGACCAGGCGGAAGGGGCCCTCGCACCGGACGGCGCACCGGAGGGCTCCGGCCGCTGAGCCGCAGCCGTGACCGAGGCTACGGCCCGGTGGGCGACGGACGAGTCGCCCCGTACGCCGGCTCCGGCTGTCGACTATTCAGACCGGAAGAAGGCAAACCCGGCCTTTGCGGCTTCGTCGCCCGCCCGGCCGACCTTCGACCGGTCGACCGGACGCGGGTATCCGGGAATGGAGCGCGGATCACTACGGGTATGCGCGATCTGCTCCTCGGTCAGGTTGTCGATGGCTAGGGCGCCTTCGTCGAGGACGGCGGTTCCCGCCACGTTCGCCTCGCTGAGGTTCGCCCCCAGGAGGTCTGCCCGATGAAGCTCCGCCGATGCCAGGTTGGAGGCCGTGAAATTGGCATGCCACAAACGCGCATGCCTCAGGTCGGCTCGCACCAGACTGGCGCCCTCGAAATCGACAGCCGTGAGATGCGCGGAGCGAAGCCTCGCTCCGACGAGCCGGGCGCCCTGCAGTTGGGCTTGCCGCGCATCGACCTGCTGCAGGTTGGCCCAGGCGAGATCCGCCCTCCGCAGTTCGGCCATCCGAAGGTCAGCGAATCGCAGGTCCGCCTGATAAAGCTCCGCCTCGTCCAGCAGGGTTTTCCGCAGGTCCGCCGACGACAGGTCCGACTCGGCAAGGTTCGCCGACCGCAGGTCGGAGCCGCTCAGGTTGGCCCTGGCCAGTCGCGCCTTGGACAGGCTCGCTCCCCGCAGGCAAATTCCCGCCAAGTTGATAGAGACACCCTCTTTTCGCGTCGGCCTGCGCCCGATCGCGGCAAGCGCGGCAGCCACGTCACTCTCCGGCTTCCCGACCGCCGCCCCCGGGGCGCCCCGCCCGGCTTCCGCCTGCGGAGACCTTTCCCGAACGAAGGCCGCAAGGAGTTCCACGATGGCTTCATGGTCCTTGGACGACTCGCGCATCAGGTGCTCCAGCGCGTAAATTCCCCCCAGCCGCTCCGTGATCTGATTCGAAGCGAGCTGACCCGTCGCCTTGGTAAACCTGTCCGTCAGCTGTCCCCGCCGGCTGAGAAAGAAGGTCTGGCCGGTAAAACCGAGACCGACCACGGCAAAGATTCCGGCGAGCGTCGCCAACAGGATCTGCCGGCTCGCGTTGATGGATGCCGCCCGCGCCGCATCCGCGGGTGTTGCCCAGGATGCGACGGGTCCGAGCAAGAAAATCAGCAGGCCGATCACAGAAAATGCGACCAAAAGTGCGGCCGCCACCGACCAGAACCTCTTCTTTTCCAGATTCACGGATCCCCTCTCGCCCGCTGACAGCCGGTCGGCTCGACTTGTCAAGAGAGCATCCTCTCAGGCCCGGGTACGTGCGCACCGCGGTGAGAGAGCCCCCGTCGCGGACGCCCGGGTCAGCGCTCCGACGCGGACGCCCACTCGGCCAGCAGCGGACGGCGCCACGGTCACGGCGCCGAAGACCAACGACTGCCCGGCCGTCAGGCGGTCCAGGGCACGGCGGACGAGCGGTCCGGCGAACGCGGCGTCCAACGATTCGGCCAGCGTGGGGAACCGGGGCAGCTCGTCGCCGATCCGCCGGGACAGCGTACGTACGAGACCGCCGACCGGGGCGGCGGGATCGTACGCATTCTTTGAAGGGGGGGCGGGACGGCTCGCGGGCCGGATGCGGGCGACAGGCCCGCGGAAGGGGGTCATCGATCGCACGTCGGGTGCGTTCTTCACTGGCCGGCATCAGGTGGGTGTAGACGCGGAGGGTAAAGCCGGGGTCGGCGTGGCCGAGGTAGGAGGCGAGGGCACTGATGCTCTCCCCCGCGTCGAGCAACGCCGCGGCGTAGAAGCCGATCGCCGGACCCCCTATCTGCGCGACCTCTAAGCTAAGGGTGGCGCCGCAGGTGCGCTGGTTCAGCTGGCGTCCGGCGCAATCACCTGTCGCTACCCCAAGCGGGGGGCGAATGGCCTGTAGCTGTCGACGCATTCGCATCGTGCCAACCCCGGATGGTGATCGGGAAGAGCGTCCCGACAGCCGTCGAAACGGCCACCGGGACGCCCTGATGACGGTTCAGTTATTGGAGAACGACCACAGAAACTCGTAGTACATTGAAATGTGGTCGTATTTGACACCGCCAAAAACAGATTTTTTACCCGACTCGGACCAGTCGAAGTTACACCTGGCCCAGGTGCCATTGCCATGAGGGTTTCGACAGTATCGACGCCCGATGCCTTTTTCAGAGTCGATTATCCCCATCGCCGCGTTCCCGTCGGCTTTGCCGTCCAGGACGTAGACGTAGTCACCGTCGTACTTGACGCAGACTCGTGTGGATGCTGGGCCCGTCATGCACACGCCCTCCGCCGCTCCGACTTCGACGCCGGTCTGGCAGGGGTAGACCCCACACAGGTAGTACCAATCCTCAGCGGCGCTGGCCGGCGTCGGCGCGGCAAACACCACGACCACCGTGGTCACGAAAGCGAGGACGCCGCCAACCGCCCGCCGAAATCGCGCGAGTCCCTCCAGAACTGTCGGCATGTACCTCAAAACCTCCATACTCTCTGAATCTGGGTCGGAAGTGTGATGATCATCTCATCAGTCGGACGTTGCCGTCAACCTTGGACAGTGGACTTGGGCTCATGCGTCTCGATGCATGGTTTCCGACGGATCACGAGGCGCCGGACCGGGTGGCGGTGGGATCTGGTCGATGCCGCTTAACCTCCCGGATCGACAGCAGACGGAATGCCCACCGATCGCCACCTCTGTGGCCCCTCCGGCATGACGGGCACCGAGAGCGTCTACCGGCGCCAACGGCGGCCGGTGCTCCTGAGCGCGCTACGTCGGGACGCCGGATTTGAACCGATGACCCTCTGATCACCACAGTCCAGGGCTTGTGCTCCCGCTCTCTGTCAATCTTGACGAGCCCGACCAAGCCCAACTCCCCCAGACGCGCCAGCAGCTCCGGCACCCGCTCGTCCCACCCCACCCAGGGATTGGATCACAGAGGCCGTTACGGAAGCCGTCGCCCCGGTGTGCGTAGTGGTCGGGGCTTCCGGCTGCCGCGCCAGTCCAACCCCGGGACTGGCTTACCACCGTGTCACCGGCTCGCGGCATTAGCTCCACCGCCAGGACGTGCCCGACCCACTCCCCCACGATCACCCCCGTCGGCGAGGACCAAGCCGCCACCGAGCCCACCAAAGCATCGTCGTAGGCGAGATCAGCTGATCGGGTAGTCGGGGTTCCCGGGCCGTCTCTGGGCCGTCTGGGCCGTCGGTGGGCCGTCAAACGCCGCCCAATGTTGACCAAGAACGACCATCGACGCCCGAACATAGAACCAGCTCAGAGCCTTGATTACGGCTCTGAGCTGGTGGGCGACGGACGAGTCGACCTGTACGCCGGATTTTGTGCGCGGCGCGCACCGTTGCCGGTGCGGGCCGGCGGCGGCCATCCATCTCGGCCTGCCGTTGCCGACAGGCTCCAGCGGCCTACCCGCAGACATCGGGCGGGCAGCCCTCAAGCGTCTGCGCGAGCCGGCAACTGTGCGGTGCCGACTCTTTCTTGGCCTTGCTCCGGGTGGGGTTTACCGAGCCACCCCGGTCACCCGGGGTGCTGGTGGGCTCTTACCCCACCGTTTCACCCTTACCGGACCACATGGGCCCGGCGGTTTGTTTTCTGTGGCACTGTCCCGCGGGTCGCCCCGGGTTGCCGTTAGCAACCACCCTGCCCTGTGGAGTCCGGACGTTCCTCGGCGGCGGGCCCGAGGGCCCACCGACGCGACCGCCCGGTCGACTCGTCCGTCGCGCCACCAAGTCTACGTGCTGCCCCGCACCGACGATCCCACGCCCCGACGCACGGCACCACGCTAAGGAATACGTCTGGCGTCTGCCGAGACGGCGGCCACACGGGGGTTGATCTCAAGCTGGCTTCAGGTTCGATGCTCGGTTTCAGCGACACGGGAGCAGGACCTGAAGGGCGTGGTGAGGATGCGGGTGATCGAGGTGGCGAGGTTCGGTGGGCCGGAGGTGCTGGTGCCGGTGGAGGTGCCCGATCCGCGGCCGGGTCCGGGTGAGGTGGTGATCGACGTGGCGGTCGCGGACACGCTCTGGGTGGAGACGATGATCCGCCAGGGGCGGGGCGCGCCGTACTTTCCGGTCCGGCCGCCGTACCGGCCGGGGGTGGGGGTGGCGGGCACGGTGGCGGTGGTGGGGGCGGGGGTCGACGCGGGGCTGGTGGGGCGGCTGGTGGTCAGTCGGACCGGCGAGCACGGCGGGTACGTCGAGCGGGCGTTGGTGCCGGCAGGCGGGCTGATCGACGTACCGGATGGGGTGTCGGCGCGGAACGCGGCGGCGCTGTTGCATGACGGGACGACCGGCGCGGGCCTGGTCGACCTGGTGGGGGTGGTGGCCGGGGAGCGGGTGCTGGTGACGGCGGCGGGCGGTGGGCTGGGTGCGGTGCTGGTGCAGCTCGCGGCCGCGGCCGGCGGGCGGGTGGTCGCGGCGGCGCGCGGCGCGGGCAAGCTGGCGCGGCTGCGCGAGCTGGGCGCGGAGGTCACGGTGGACTACGCGGATCCGGACTGGGCCCGGCGGGTACGCGACGCGGTCGGCGGGGTGGAGGTGGTGTTCGACGGCGCGGGCGGCGACTACGGGCGGGCAGCCTACGGGCTGGTGATCGACGGGGGGCGGTTCTCGGCACACGGTACGCCCGGCGGCTCGTTCGCCGTGCCGGACGCGGCCGACGCGGACCGGCGCGGCATCACCGTGGTCGGGATCGGGGACGTGCGGTTCCCTCCGGAGCGGGCCCGGCGGTACGCGGAGCGGGCGCTGGCCGAGGCGGCGGCGGGTCGGGTCCGGCCGCTGGTGGGGCAGACGTTCCCGCTGGAGCGGGTGGCCGAGGCGCACGCGGCCATCGAGGGCCGCGCGGTAATCGGCAAGACCCTGCTGACGGTCGGCTGAACCAGCCTCGGGTCGCGACGCGGACCGGGACACCGCGACCGACGGCAGGCCGGCGAGCCCCGGGAGGTCCGTCCGGCGGGGCGGTCCGGGAGGGACTAACCTCGGCGGGATCATGGAGTTGAGTCAGGGGTTGTTGCTGGTCGCCGCCGGACTGGCCGCGGGCACGGTGAACGCGGTGGCCGGCGGGGGTTCGCTGATCTCGTTCCCGGCGTTGATCGCGATCGGGTTACCGCCGGTGCCGGCGAACGTGAGCAACTCCGTCGCGGTGTTTCCCGGGTACGCGTCCAGCGTGTTGGGCAGCCGGGCGGACCTGCCGCCGTGGGGGCGGTTGTGGCCGCTGCTGCCGACGACGGTGCTGGGCACGGCGGCCGGGTGCGCGCTGCTGCTGCTCACCCCGGCCCGGGCGTTCGAGTTGGTGGTGCCGTTCCTGGTGCTCGGGGCGACGGCGGTGCTGGCGTTCCAGAACCAGCTCCGCCGGCTGGTGGGCCACCCCCGGGACCTGAGCCCGCGCCGCCGGACGGTCTATCTGCAGACGATGGTCGGGGTCGGCACGGTGTACGGCGGGTACTTCGGTGCCGCGCTCGGGGTGATGCTGGTGGCCGGGCTGGCGCTGGTGCTGGACGAGACGCTGGCCCGGGTGAGCGCGGTGAAGAACCTGATCTCGGCGGTGCTGGGGTTGACCACGCTGGTCGGGTTCGCGCTGTTCGGGCCGCTGGACTGGGCGGCCGTGCTGGTGCTCGCCCCGGCCACCATTGTCGGCGGGTACGGCGGCGCGCTGCTGGTCCGCCGGTTGCCGCCGGCCGTGCTGAAGGTGGTGATCGTCGTCTTCGGCACGACGATCGGCCTGTTCCTGCTCTACCGCGCCTACCGCTACAGATCTTGAATGGTCAGGTTGTGTCGAGTTCGAGGGTCATTCCGGTGTGGGTGAGTAACCCGTCGAGCAGGTCGTTGCGGTGCTGGATGCTCTTGAGGCGGTTTTTGATGATCGCGAGGAGCTGATCGACGCCGGTCACGGCGAGGTTGCCGGCATCGATCCCGAGTTCTCCCCGTGCCTCCCGGCGGGCGGCCTGCACGGGGTGCTCGTCCGGCTCGACGTGGCCACTTCCCGTCCTGACCACCGCAGCATGGCGAGCCGCGACATGAGCTGCCATACCAACGGTGGTGCGAAGCACGAGTCGGTGGCTACTCCGGCGGCTGTTCAGCGAGGAGGCGCGGCGCTCAGACCCGAAGGACACAAGATCCCTACAAGTCAGTCTCTAGGGATTCAGGGGATTGCCGGGCGAGTGGTCGCCGAGGCTGGTGAGCAGTTTGCGCAGTAGTCCGGCGAGTTGTTCCTGGTCACCGCCGCTCAGTTCTTTGAGCAACTGCGCCTCCAGGTCGACATGGGCGACGACGACTTCGTCGATCAGGTCCCGGCCGCGCTCGGTCAGAGTGATCAGCACGCTGCGCCGGTTGGCGGGATCGACCTCGCGGGTCACCAGGCCTCTGGCAACGAGGCGGTCGATCCGATTGGTGATCGCTCCGGAGGTGACCATCGCCGACTCGACCAACTGCCCCGCAGTGAGCTGATACGGAGGCCCGGACCGGCGCAGCGTGCCCAGTACGTCGAATTCCCATAGCTGCAGGTCATGCGCGGCGAAGTTGGCGCGAAGCTCACGCTCGAGTAGCCGGCAGGCGCGCTGGATCCGGGCCACCACGCCCATCGGCGTGGGGTCGATGTCGGGCCGCTCGATCCGCCACTGATTCAGCCGCCAGTCGACGTTGTCCTCCACCAGCCTGCCACCTCCAGAATCTCTCAACGTGAAACTGTTTGACGCCAGCGTAACAGATGGCTACCCTCGCCAACGTTGAACATTTCAACGTTAAGGAGTTTCCATGACGCAGGCCCCGAGCCGGCCGGACGCGGGCACCGCGTCCGTGCCCGGCAGCACCCTGGGACTGACCGCGCTGACCGCGACCGCGCCGATCAGCTGGGGCACCACGTATCTGGTCACCACCGAGTTCCTCCCACCCGGTCACCCGTTGGTGTCCACTGTGATCCGCGCGCTGCCGGCGGGGCTGATCCTGCTCGCCGTCACGCGCAACCTGCCGCGCGGTCAGTGGCTGTGGCGCTCGCTGCTGCTCGGCACCCTCAACATCGGCGCGTTCAACGCGCTACTGTTCGTCGCCGCCTATCGATTGCCGGGCGGCGTCGCGGCGACCCTCGTCGCCGTCCAGCCGTTGTTCGTCGCCGGCCTGGCGTACCTGCTGCTCGGTGAGGAGCCCACGCGCTGGCGGGTCGGCTGGGGCCTGGTCGGCGTCATGGGCGTCGGCTTGATCGTCCTGCGCGGCCAGATCTCCTTCGACCTGATCGGCGTCCTGGCCGGCATTGTGGCTGCCGGCGTGATGGCCGGCGGGGTCGTCCTGACCAAACGTTGGGGACGTCCGGCGGGCGCTGGCGCAGCGACCATCGCCGGCTGGCAGCTCACCCTCGGCGGTCTCGTGCTCGTCCCGCTCGCGCTCGGGTTCGAGGGACTTCCGTCCGCACTGGATCACCGTGCGATCGGCGGCTACGCGTGGCTGTCGGTTGTGGGTGCCCTGCTTTCGTACGTGGCCTGGTTCCACGGCATCGGCAAGCTGCCCGTGGTCGCCATGTCGTTCCTCGCCCTGCTCTCACCCGTGGTCGCCACGATCCTGGGCTGGCTGTTCCTCAATGAGTCGCTGACGCCCTGGCAGGGCCTCGGGTTCGCCCTCGCGCTGACCACCATCGCCGCCGCGCAATTCACCCCGGACGCCGTCCGCAACCTGGCCCGCATCCCCGCTACCACCAAAGGAGCATGAACGTGTCGCGCACCGTGCTGATCACCGGAGCCACCGGAACCGTGTCCACCGCACTGCTGAAGGCGCTGAAGGGCGCCGACGTGAACCTTCGCGCTCTCGTCCGCGACGAGCCCAAAGCCGACGGCCTACGCCAGCAGGGCGTCGAGGTCGTCATCGGTGACCTCGATGACGCTCGGTCACTGCCTCCCGCCTTCAAGGGCGTGCAGGACACCTGGCTGCTCACCCCGAACGGCCCGCGCGCCCCAGAGCACAACATGAACGCCGTGTGGGCCGCACGCCAGGCCGGTGTGGAACGCATCGTTCGCTTGTCCGTCGTCGGCGCGGCACACGACGCGCCGAACCGCAGCGGCAGGCTGCACGCGCTGTCCGACCGGGAGACCGAACGGTGCGGCATGCGCTGGACGGTCCTGCGCCCGCACTGGTTCATGCAGAACCTGCTGAACGAGGCGGGCGACATCGCCGCCACCAGCACGTTCATGCTGAACATGGCCTCGGCACGGATCGGCATGATCGACGTACGCGACATCGCCGAGTGCGCTGCCCGCGTGCTCCTCGACGACCCGGATCGCCACCACGGACAGACGTACACCCTCACCGGCCCGCGCTCGCTGACCTTTGACGAGGTCGCCGACCAATTGAAACTCGCTCTCGACCAGCCCGTCACATACCTGCCGGTCAGCGACGACACCAAGCGCAAGACACTGCTCGGCTACGGCGTCCCGACATGGATCGTCGACATGCTCGAGGAGTACGCGCAGGCGTATGCCTCCGGCTGGGGAGACCTCACCACCGATACGGTCGCCGACCTTCTCGGCCGCCCCCCGCGCGACATCGTCGACTTCGTCCGCGACCACGCCGCAGCGTTCACCTCGGCCGACGACAGCTGAAACCGATCGAGCCCCCACAGCCGATTCCAGCGCGGCCCCGCCACCGTCCCCACAGGTTGCGGGGCCGCATTCGGTGAACGTCCGCTTCTGCCGCCGTCCGGGCGCCTCGGCCCTTGGGAGTGAGATCTCCTGGTGGCGCTGCCTGCTGGCTTTTCCGCCACTCGACACCTCAGTACGTATGCCGCCGCTCGTTGCGCTGGTCTTGCTGGCCTCCGGCGGGGGCGATCAGCGAACGGAGACCAAGATCGGGTCGCCCGCGACAGACCTACACCGGCTACGCCGAGCGGGACTACGTCCCCGCCGACCAGCGCTGACCCCGGTCCGAGGACGAAGGCCGCCGACCCCGCGAGGGGTCGGCGGCCTTTTCGCGTAACGGCGCGAGGCCGCACCGGGCGACATTGACGTCGCCCGCACCGGTGGCGAGGATGGGCGGCAGGGGGCCGCTATGGCGAACATCGACGTGGACCAGCTCAAGAGGGTGCTGTCGGTGGAGAAGACCCGGGCCGCCGCCGACGCCGGCCGGCTGCGGTCCGTGAACCGGGCGCTGCGGCGGGTGCGGCCGGGACCGGACTTTCGAGGCGCGCCACCGGCGGGCGCTGGAGCGGGCGTTCCGCACCGAGATGCCGGACGCGGCCCGGTATCTCGTTGAGGCCGAGGAGACCTTAATCCAACTGCGTTGTATTCGCGTTCATGGCTCGTCCGCAATCACGGTGAGTCACACGGAGCATGGCGCTGGCGGCGAGATCGGCATCCACGATCATCGTCTGATGACGCGACGGGCGATCTGGATGCCGTACTGACCGTGAGGGGCGTCCGGACGACTGGCGTGCCATGTCAGCGGCAGATCCGGACGCACAGCTGGCGACGTCAAAGACGCTCCCGTCAGACGGCTCCGGGTGATCGGTCGGCGGTGGGCTGCGACGTGGAGCCCTGCACGAGCTTCATCGACACGAGTTCGGTAAATCCGGCGCGTCGCGCGAAGCGCACTTTCCGACGCTTGTACACCGTGAAGCCGAGCTTGGCGTAGAGGCCGAGGGCGGGTGCGTTGGTGTCCTTGATGTCCTCGAGCACGTACTCGCTATATCCGGGCAACGCCAGCAGGTGACGCAGCAACGTGGTCGCGACGCCGCGACCCTGATAAGCCGGCTCGGTGGCGACGAACCCGATCTCGGCGAGCCCGGGCCGGGCGCCGTCGAAGGGACGCATGAACCATCTCCGGATCACCACGTAGCCGAGCAGCCCGTGCGCCAGCCCGAGATGACGCCGGATCTCCCGCCAGCGCGGCGCGAACAGCGTCTGGTCGCCCTCGGTGAGCGAGGCGAGGCCGGCGGGCTCCCCGTCCACGAGCGCGATGTAGAACCGTTCGAGCAGCAGCATGTGCTCGAACGCGTCGGCCAACTTGCCGGTGTCGCGCGAGAACGCGACGAAGTCCGCTGCGAAGCTGCGCACGTAGACCTCGGTGATGCGGCGCCGGTATCCCTCGCCGAGTTCGTCTCCCCGCTCGACCACGACCATCGTCCCGACCATCCCCGTCCACTCCACGCGTCACGCACCCGTGCGGGTTCAACCATATCCACCGGCACGCACGCTGAAGCGCCCGAGGTTTGATATCGCGACCCCGCATCTGGCTTCCCTCTGTGTCAAGGCATCGCCGGGATCGGGGTTCTAAGCTGGGTGGCGGCGGGTCCGGGAAGTGACTTCTCCGAAGAGCCGGCTTGGGGACGCGAGCTGGTCACGCTGGAGTCAGTGGCGTCGATGGGTGCGGTGCCGTTCCAGGAGGCGAAGTGGGCCCGGTTGGGGAAGCGGGTGATGCCGCCGACCTCGACCAGCAGCCGGGCAGCGCCGGAGGGTCCGATGCCGTGCAGGTCCATCAGCGTGGTGCCGGTGGAAGCGACCAGGTCCTTCAGTTCCTTGTCGGCTTCCTTGGAGTGTCGGTAGACCCGTTCGAGGTCGCTGATCAGCTCCGCGGCGACCCGGCGTCGGGCCTTACCGACCGCGTCCCGAGGCCGGACCGTGGCCAGCAAGGCCTTGGCCTGGGCGGCGGACAGGCTCTTCTTCGCTCCACCTGGGATGAGCTCGAGTAGCAGTTGGTGCAGCTGAGAGACCAGCCGGCGAGGTCGTTGAGTGCGCGAACGACCGATGCCGCTGCGGCACCTTCACCCGGTCAGTGGCGGCGAGCCCTCCGGAACCCGTCCGCGGCGGACCATCCCGCGAGCGCGATCGTGCCGGCCACCAGACACGCCGCGATCACCCGCTGCGCGTCGAGATCGATGTCGATGAACTCAACGAACGAGGGGTCGAAGAGCCGTCCGGTCACCGTCAGGCCGATGATCGCCCCCGCCCACACGGTCGTGATCACGGCGTTCAGGATGGCGGCACCGATCGTCCACCGCCCGAGCGTCCGAGCCCGCGCCGTCACAAGTGCTCCTGCGACGATCAGCACAATGCCGAGGATCAGGCTCCACGGCCACAGCACCGAGTCGAGCACCGACATCTGCCCGACACCCCGGACATCCCACGGGACGCTGATAAAGACGAGCCCGACCACCGCCAGAACCACCGCGACGATCCCCGCCACTCGCTCGGAGCGGCCGGACGGCTTCCCCTCGTTCGGATCACGGACCGGGAGAGAGTCGACCGTCCACGGTCCCTTCGGCGCATCGGCTCGGTCCAGCTTGATGTAGGTAAGCGTGGTGATGGTGAAGATCCAAGCTCCCACGGTGAGCGTGGTGCCGACCACCGGCCCGACGATGCCCCAGAAGGGTCTGCCCTCGACGGCGAGGCCGATCGCTACCCCGAGCGCCACGGGCGGCAGTGCGCTCCAGAGGATGATCTGCAGGATCCGCCGCCACGTGGGGTACCACCGAGGGCCGAGGAGGTGAAGGGGTCGGGCGGCGTAGCCGGCGGCGAGGACGTCGGGGTCGCCGTGCCCGTTCAGCACCGCCTTCTCGGCGGCGGCCGGCTCCTCGCCCCGTTCGATGCGATCGTCGATCTGGTCGCGGATCGACGATCGCAACTCGTCGGCGTAGTCCTCGCGCTGGTCGATCGGCAGCATTCTCGTCGCCGCCTCGACGTAACGGTCGGTGTAGTCGTCGTTGGTGATCGGTTCGGAGGTCATCTCGGTTCTCTCTCGGTCAGGCAGCTAGCGCGTCGATGGCTTGAGTCAGTGCGCGCCAGTCGGAGGTCAGAGTGTCGGCGAGGCGATCCCCGGCCTTGGAGGTGCGGTAGAACTTGCGGGGCCGGGCCTCGTCGGTGTCCCACTCGCTGGTCAGGTAGCCCTGCTTCTCAAGCCGGCGCAGGAGGGGGTACAGCGTGCTCGCGTCGGTCTCGAAACCGCGCGCGGCTAGGTCCTCGAGCAGCCCGTAGCCGTATCCGGGCGTTCGCAGGATCCGCAGACACGCGAGCACCACGGTGCCGCGCCGCAGCTCCTGCCGGTGCGTCTCGAATCCCTCCGTGTCGCTCATGTCGATCACAATAGTGTGAGTCACACACTATTGCAACCGGCGCCAATAATGCGGAGGGTAAGTCGGCAGTACGGACGCCGGGACCGATCGCCCAACTCGCCCACCGACAGCCTGCCTCCTACGTCGCCTTCGACGTCCTGACCACCGCCGGCCAAGACGTCCGGCCGCGCCCGTTCACCGAGCGGCGAAAACTCCTCGAGCAGCTCGCCACCGAGTGGGTCCCGCCGCTCAACCTCTTCCCACCACCACCGACCTCGACGTGGCCCGCCAATGGTTCGACGACATGGCCGTCGCCGGCAAAGAGGGCCCCGTCATCAAAGACGCCGCGCAGCCCTACCGCGGCGGCCGCCGGGACTGGATCAAGGTCAAACGCCGCGACACCCTCGACGTCATCTGCGCGGCCGGCATCGGCCCCCTCGAGCAACCCCGCGCGGACACGACTTCGAAAGGCGCCGAACACCGCCACCGCGTCCTGGGCGATCGTGGCCAGCGTTAACCGGTCAGCGGATGCCGCGGGCAATCCGCCTCGCTTCTGCAGTTTTTCGCGGCGTGTCGCTCGTCGCCTCCGTCGACTGGCCACGCGAGGCCGGCAGCGTTGCCGGCCGGCCTCACGGCCCGCCGCCCCCGGTGCGAGTCGGGGGTGGCGGGCCGCCGCGGCCTCAGACGACCTCGCCGATCGGCTCCTCCGGGGCGCCCTCGGCGGCGCGGGCCGCGCGGTTCCAGCGTGCCCAGAGGACGCGCTCGCCGTAGCCGGCGGCCATCACGTGCGCGGACGCGAGGTAGACCAGCACGCCGACGGCGAGCACCGCGAAGCCGACCCAGAACGGCAGCGTCAGGGACGTCTCGGCGAGCTTGCCGGCGATGATCGGTGCCGGCGCGGCGGCGCCCCAACGGACCAGGTTGAACGCGCCGGTGGCCACCCGCCGGTCGGCCGAGCCGAGGCCCAGCGCGAGGTCGGTGAGGTTGGCGTTGGCCAGGCCCATGCACAGGCCGGCGAGCACCAGCACGACCAGCGACTCGGCGGTGCCGGTCGAGGTGGCGAAGAGCACCATGCAGACCAGCAGGCCGGCGATCGCGATGCCGACGGTCTGCACCGCGCCGATCCGGTGGGCCAGCCGGTGGCCGATCAGCAGGATGCCGGCGGCCAGGCCGAGGCCCCACCCGGTGAAGGCCAACCCCAGCGGTACGACGTCCAGCTTGAGGAAGAGCGGCGTGTAGCCGAGCACCACGAAGAAGACGAAGTTGTACGCGGCGGTGACCACGCACAACGCGATGAAGGCCGGCCGGCGGTAGGTGGCGAAGATCTGGCCTACCCGGACCGGTGGCTGCTTGCTGGCCGGCTCGCGCAGCTTGCGGGCGGCCACGCCGAGGGCGAGCACCATGAACACGCCGCAGACGAAGAACGGCAGCCGCCAGCTCACCTCGCCGAGCAGGCCGCCGATCAGCGGGCCGACCGCGAAGCCCAGGCCCAGCGCGGTCTCGAACAGGCCGACCACCCACTCGCGGTCGTTGGCCAGGTTGACCAGCACCACCATGGCGGTGGCGAAGAACATCGCGTTGCCCAGCCCCCAGACGCCACGCAGCACCGACAGTTGGACGATGTCGCCGCTGAACGAGGCCAGGATGGCCGCCGCGCCGACCACCGAGACCCCGGTGATCAGGACCGGCTTGAAGCCGAATTTCCCGCTGGCCAGGGTGGCCGGGATCATGCCGACGGCCATCACCGCGATGTACGCGGTGAACAGCAGCTCGACCTGCCAGGCGGTGACCCCGATGGCGGCGCCGATGGCCGGCAGGATCGGGTCGACCACGGCGATGCCGGCGATCGCGAGGAAGGCCACCAGGGTGGTGGCGTAGATGGCACTGCGGTTGGGTTCGGTGGACCGATCCACGTCCGCGCCTCCAGAATTTAGCTGTATGATACAGGTAATTTTCCTGTATCATACAGCTATGTCTGCCGACGACGAAACGATCCTGGGTGTGATCGAGACCGAAGTGGCCCTTCTCATGCGGTTGGGCGAGGCCACCCGCCGCGGCACGCCGGGCATCGCCAGCACCGGCCGCCCCGCTCGGGCGGCCGAGCACCGGGCGCTGGACCGCGCGGCGTACGTGATCCTGCGGCACCTGGACCGGGTCGGGCCGCAGAACGTCTCCGCCCTGGCGGCCCGGCTCAACCTGGACGGCTCGACGGTGACCCGGCAGGTCACCGCCATGCAGCGGGACGGCCTGATCACCCGCGAGCCGGACCCGCGCGACGGGCGCGGCACGATGGTCTCCCCCACCGCCGCCGGCCTGTCCCGGATGACCGCCGTCCGGGCCGCCCGCACCCGCCTCTACGCCGACATCCTGGCCGACTGGCCCGCCCCCGACCGCACCCACCTAGCCGCCCTCCTGACCCGCCTGAACAACTCCCTAAACACCCACGTCCAACGCCCCCGCTGACCGGAAGCCGGCGCGATCATGGCGCGAACGTGCCCTCGGAAGGGCCAGCTCACGCCAAGATCCCCTCGGTGCCGCGTGGCGTCGTGCGTCTCGTCGGTGGCGGGGTGGGGTGGCCGGTGGGTTCGGCGGACACGGCCTGCGGTCCGGGCCGCGCGGCCCTCCCGCCAGGTCATGATCAAAAAGTCTTGGACAAGTAGCGTTCGGTGCGAACAGAAAGTGTCCAAGATAGACAGTGGACGGCGTCGAACGGTGCTTCCGGCGGGCGTACAGAAAGATTCACCGGCCGAGGGAGGCGGATTCACGGAAGAACGCGAGCAGGGCGACTGCGGTAAGGAGGCGGCCGGGTCGGTGGTGTCGGCCGGGTCGGGGCTGCGGTGCGGGGCGCGGCAGGGCGGGCTGTTCAGTGGGCCGGGAGGCGGTCCACCAGGAGGCGGGTTCTGCGTTCGATGTGCTCCGGGGGGAGGCGGCCGGCGCGGGTCAGGGTGGCCAGGCCGTGCAGGGCGGCCCAGAAGGTTTCGGTGAACAGGCCCGGGTCGACGCCGTCGCCGGCCACCCCTTCGAGGGTTTCCAGCAGGGCGGCGAAGGCGTCCTTGAGAGGGGCCGGGGTGTCCTCCCGGGCGTAGGGGAGGCCGCCGTCGAGCTGGAAGATGGCGTCGTAGACGGCCGGGTTGCGGTCGGCGAAGTCGAGGTAGGCGCGGGCGAGGGCGTACACCTTGGCGCGGGGGCCGTCGGCGGCGGCGGTCGCGGCCCGGGTCGCGGCGGCCAGTTCGGTGGCGCCCTGGAGGGCGACGGCGCCGATGATCTCGCGTTTGCCGCGGAAGTGGCTGTAGAGGACGGGCTGGCTGTACTCGATCCGCTCGGCGAGCCGGCGGGTGGTGACCGCGTCCCAGCCGTCCTTCTCGGCGAGTTCGCGGGCCGTCGCCACGATGAGGCGTTCGCGGTCCGCCCGTTCGCGCTCCTTGCGTTGCTGTACCGACATGAGGTGATCCTAGCACTGCTAGACATTCGAGCGGCAGTAGTGCTAGCTTCGCTTCGTCAGCTAGCAGCGCTAGATTTCAGGAGGGGTCATGTTCAACGCACTCCAGGTCCTCACCGTCGTGGTCGTCGGCGTGATGGTGGGGGTGGAGTTCTCCGTCGCCTTCGTCATGAACCGGATCCTCGACGCGCTCCCCGAGGACAGCAGCCAACTCGCCCACGCCCACGGCGGCCGGATGCTCGGCACCCTGATGCCGTACTGGTACATCGGCTCGCTCGTCCTGGTCGCGGCCTGGGCCGCCGCCGGCTGGCACCGGCCCGGCAACGGCCTCGTCGTCACCGCCGGCGTGCTGCTGATCGTCAGCGTGGTCATGTCGATCCTGCTGCTCGTCCCGATCAACAACCGGAACCGGACGTGGACCCCGGAGAACCGGCCCGCCGACTGGAAGCAGCAGCTGGACCGCTGGGGCCGCCTGCACTACGTCCGCGTCGCGGTCATCGTCGCCGCCTTCGCCCTGCTGCCCGCCGCCCTTGTTGCCTGACCGGTCCGCACGACGAAGCCCCCGCATCACCCGGAACGGGTGGGCGAGGGCTCGTCGTCGTTGCGAGGTGGTCAGCGGGTCAGGCGGCCCGATCGGGCGGCGGCGGTGAAGGCGGCCCAGGCGGCCGGCGGGAAGAGCAGGGTGCCACCGGTCCGGTCCTTGGTGTCCCGGACGGCGACCACGCCGGGGAGGTTGTCACCGACCTCCACGCACTCGCCGCCCTGGGTGTTGCTCCGGGTGCTGGTGTGCCACCGGATGCCGGTCAGGTCCATTGCTCCGCCACATCCCCTATGAGTTGTCTCGACTGTCCGATCGGGAGGGCCTGCCCCCGGACGGCTTCCCAGCGACGCAGGACGGCGCCCACGTCGGTGGGACTCTCGACCAGTGTGCCCGCCAACTGACCATCCAGATAGCAGGTTACTTCGCCCTGCGGGGAGGTCGCCACGGCCAGCGGCCCGTCCATCCCGACGTAGGCGCCGGCGGACAGCGGGACGACGTGGATGTGGATGTGCGGGTAGCCGTCGGAGAGCCGCGCCAGGTGCAGCAACTGCTCCCGCATCACCTCGGGCCCGCCCACCGGGCGGCGCAACACCTGCTCGTCGATCACGAACACGGCCTGCGGGGGCTCGTCCCGGAAGAGCACGGCCTGTCGCTCGATCCGCAGGGTGGCCTGCTCCTCCACCTGGGCCGGCGGGAGCACTCCCCCAGCGGTCAGCGCGACCCGGGCGTACGCCTCGGTCTGCAGCAGGCCGGGGATCACGGACAGTTGGAAGCTCCGGATGGCGGTGGCCTCCGCCTCGATGATCAGCCAGGGCCGCAGCTCCGGTCGCGCGCCCTCGTGGCGGATGGCGCCCAACAACCGGGACATCCGGCCGTCCAGGCCGAGCACGGTGTCCACCCGGTCGGCCAGGTCGCCGGAGGGCCGGCGGGCGGCCCGCTCCACGGCGGACACCTGAGCGGCGGAATAGGAGATCTTCGCCGCCAGATCCTCTTGGGACAGTCCGGCCGCCTGCCGGGCCCGTCGCATTTCTTCTCCGAACAGTTCTAGAAAGACACTCACGTTCTCCCGCTCTCTACAGCTCTCGTCCGGGTGATTGACATCGATGGTGCCGATGGATTGATGCTTCCACGGGCGGAGCGGACGGGCCAGTGTGGAATTAAGCGGTTGTGCCGACGAGATAGGGCTGAGGGGCCTGACCCACGAGGGGTCCGGTGGCACGACCAGCGACGGGGGACCCCGGGCGGCGACCGCGCCGCACAGCGGACCGGGGTCCCTCTCCCCTTTCTCGACGGGATTGGAGTAGCGGCATGCCGGAACTCGTACGGGTCGGGGATCTCCTCACCATTCCCGCCGGGAAATGGAAGATCCCCCGGAGGTTCGACCCGCCCGTCATGACGATTCGGGTCAGTCACGTGACGCAGCCGGGCGACGGTTCCCGTTGGGTGTCCCTGGTCGGTGTCACCATTACCGATCAATTGGCCGTGGACGGCGTGACGCGCAATCTGTTGGTCGATGTGCAATGGCTGCGCGCCAATCCGCCCCTGCGACCCGACTGCCGCTGACGCGGCCCGGGTCCGATCGGACTCCGCGAGCGACCAAGAGGCCCGGTGACCCCGCAAGGCCGGGGTACGCGACCGGGCGCAGGCCGTCCGGTACGCCTACCGGCACCGCCTGACCGACTGAGCCCGGTCGCGGCGCTCCGGGTTCAGCGACGACCGCCCTGCGGGGACCGACGGTGCCCGTGCCCGTGTCCGTGCTGCGGCGACCCGGACCCGTGCCCCTGCCCGGAGCCGGACCCCTGGCTCTGCCTGGAGGAGGAGGAGCTGCTGCTGCCCGCCCGCGAATGGGCGGCGGACACCCGCGCGGAATTGGTCGGTGAGTTCCGCCTGCTGACGGTCCCGGAGCCGAGCGCGTCGGACCCGACGGACGCGGCGGTGGTGGCGTCGGCGCCCTGTTGCACGGCGTTCCAGTACGCGTCGTACTGGTTGCCGTACACCCGGGGGTAGTCGATCGGGGACCACCCGCTGGCGAGGCGCTGCTGGACGTGCCGATGGGCCTGGGCCAGGAAGTCCGCGGTGGTGATCGGCCCCTGCCGGAGCGTAGCCCGGAAATCGCTGAGGCCCAACGGCTCCATGACGTCCCGGCTGTTGCCGAAGTGCGAGGTGTTGTGGATGAGGTACGACTCGGCGATCACCTCCACCTCCTCTCGGACCATGTTGTCGACGAACACGTCCCGGTCCTCGAGGTAGTCCCGGGCGTGGGTGCCGTTCGCCCAGCGCGCGACGTGCCCGATCTCGTGCGCAACGTTTCCGTACGCGTGGCTCTCCGGGTCGGTGCGCGGCAGCCTGATCACCCCCGACTCGTCCATGTGCGGTCCCCGGTCCGTGTGGGCGAAGTACACGCCGTGGTTCGCCTCCATGGTCCGCGCGACCAGTTCCGCGCCGGTCGGGGAACTGAGGAGATAGCGCATCAGTCGCACGTGGACGTCGTACGGGACAAGGTCCGTATTCGACTCCTGGTGTTGGACGTACGTCTCCTCGTCGAGGATGTACATGTCGGTCGTGTCCATGGGTGACGTCACCTGGCCCCCTAGCTGATCGTCGGCGGAAACCGGCGCCACGACCGTCGCCTCCGGGGGTGCCGGAAGCCGGCCGACGCGCGGGCGCCCCTAGGACGGGACAGCGACCCGTCCGGTTCACCGATCCCGGAGATTCCGAACCACTCGTACCAGCCGAACCACCCGAACCACCCGGGCCGGCCGGGCCGGTCGGGCCGGCACGCCGGCCGAGCCAGGAGGACGGCGGCCGGCCCCCGGCGCGCGGAAGGGCCCGGCGTCCGCGCGGTCTTGCGCTGGACGGCGGGCCCTTCCGGGTGGTTCAGGCGACCGGTTCGGGGGCGGCCGCCGCCGGGGTGTCCCGGTGGGTGTCGCGGGCGACGCGGGGGTCGTTCTCGTCGGCGAAGTAGTCGTCGGCGGTGGTGCCGTCCGGGCCGTCGGGCACCTTGCCGGCCCGCAGGGCCAGCGTCACCAGCGCGGCGACCGCCAGATTGACCAGGACGGCGACCACGCCCACGTAGATCGTCTTCTGGGTGTCGAAGCCGAACTCGGAGAGCTTGAACGCCGAGCCGCCGAAGTGCAGCCGCTTCGTCGCCGGGTTGGGGATCTGATAGAGCATCCACATGCCCAGCCCCATGCCGGCCGCCCAGCCGGCGATCAGCGCGCCCCGGTGGAACCAGCGGGTGTAGAGGCCCAGCGCCACCGCCGGCAGGGTCTGCAGGATGATCACGCCACCGATCAGTTGCAGGTCGATGGAGAACTGCGGGTCGAGGAAGACGATGCAGGCGACCGCGCCGATCTTCACCACCAGCGAGGTGACCTTCGAGACGGTGGCCTCCTGCGCCGGGCTGGCGTCCCGCTTCAGGTATTCCTTGTAGATGTTGCGGGTGAACAGGTTGGCCGCCGCGATCGACATGATCGCCGCGGGGACCAGGGCGCCGATGCCGACCGCCGCGTACGCGACCCCGGCGAACCAGTCCGGGAACATCTGGTCGAACAGTCGCGGCACGATGGTGTTGTTGTCCGGCACGCCCGCCGTCGAGCCGGGCAGCGGCTTGACGTTGGCGGCGATGGCCATGTAGCCGAGCAGCGCGATCAGGCCGAGCAGCACGCTGTACGCCGGCAACGCGGACATGTTCCGCTTGATCACGTCCCGGTTCTTGCTGGCCAGCACGCCGGTGAGGCTGTGCGGGTAGAGGAACAGCGCCAGCGCCGAACCGAACGCCAGGGTGAGGTACTGCAACTGGTTGTTGGCGTTCAGCAGCAGCCCGTCGCCGGGCGCCGGACTGGCCTTGAACTTGGCGTCCGCCGCGTCGAAGATCGCTCCCCAGCCGCCCAGCTTGTACGGCAGGTAGAACACCGCCACCAGGATCACGATGTAGATCAGCGAGTCCTTGACGAAGGCGATCAGCGCGGGCGCGCGCAACCCCGACTGGTACGTGTAGGCGGCCAGGATGGCGAACGCGATGATGATCGGCAGGTGCCGGGCGACCGAGCTCTCCCCGGTCACGCCCATCGTCTTGAGCACCGACTCGATGCCGACCAGTTGCAGCGCGATGTACGGCATGGTGGCCGCGATGCCGGTGATCGCGATGATCAGCGCCAGCGTCGGCGAGCCGAACCGGGTCCGGACGAAGTCGGCCGGGGTGACGAAGCCGTGCCGGTGCGACACCGACCAGAGCCGGACCAGCACCAGGAACACCATCGGGTACATGATGATCGTGTACGGCACGGCGAAGAACCCGGCCGCCCCCGCCCCGAACACCAGCGCCGGTACGGCCACGAAGGTGTACGCGGTGTAGAGGTCACCGCCGACCAGGAACCAGGTGATCCAGCCGCCGAAGCTGCGCCCGCCCAGGCCCCACTCGTCCAGGTGGGCCATGTCGTTCGGCGCGCGCCACCGGGCCGCCACGAAGCCGATCGCGCTGACCAGCAGGAACAGGACCGAGAAGACGATGATCTCGGTGAGGTGGTCCTTCCACATCAGCGCCTCACCCCTTCTTCTTCGTCATCCGGTAGACCACCGCCGTGGTGGTCACGCCGATCACGACGAAGGCGAGTTGCAGCCAGTAGAACCGCGGGAAGCCGAACAGCCGCGGCGAGTCGGAGTTGTACAGCGCCGGGATCAGCGGCACGACGATCGGTACGAAGAGCAGCCAGTTCCAGGGACTGTGGTCCTTGGCCCGTACGCGCCTGGTTTCCACGGGGGCGCCGGGCTCGGCCTCGGGTGGGGTACCCCCAGCCTCGGATTCACTCATCGCCACACCTCCCGGTTCGATCTCGTTCATCGGATGGGTCGGCACGGAGGGTACCGACGGCGTGACGCTGGTCACGTCGTCGACTCGCGTGTCGTGCGCCGAACGGTGAACACGATGCGCCGAACGGGAGAAAAGGGTCTCGATCGGCCCGGGGCGGAGCCGGGTGCTCAGGCGTCGAGGCCGGCCAGGTGGGCGGTGTCGTTGACCGTGCGGACCGCGATGCCGCCGTCCGACCAGGCGTCCAGCACCGAGATGCCGGTCGGGTCGAGGAAGAGCCGGTGCAGGAACGCGTCGCCCGCCGCGAGCGCGTCGCGCAACAACAGCTTGATCGGCGAGACGTGCGAGACCACCACCACGGTCTCCCCCGGGTACGCCCCGAGCAGTCCCGCCATCGCCCGGCGGACCCGCCCGCCCACCTCGACGAACGACTCCCCGTCCGGCGGCGCCACGGTCGGCGAGCCGAGCCAGGCGGTCATCTCGCCCGGCCAGCCCGACCGGACCTCGGCGAAGGTACGCCCCTCCCAGGCGCCGAAGTCGCACTCGATCAGGTTCGGGTCGGTGCGTACCGGCACGTCACCGACCGCCGCGGCGACCAGCTCGGCGGTGGCCGTACACCGGGACAGCGGGGAGCTGACCACGGCCGCGACCGACGGGGCCAGCGCGGCCACCCGGCGGGCGGTGGCCCGGGCCTGGGCGACGCCGACGTCGGACAGCGGCACGTCGCCGCGGCCGGAGTAGCGGCCCTGGTTGGTGTACGCGGTCTCGCCGTGCCGGATCAGCACCAGGCGGGTGGCGTCGGTGGTCTCCCGCGGTTCCCAGGATGCGGGCGCGGTGGTCGGCGCGTCGGCCGGCCCGGTCGCGCCGGGCCCGGCCCGGCCGGCTTCTCGGGCGGCCGGGTCCGGGGCGGCCACCGTGCGGGGCGGCTCGACGAGCCGGGGCGGCCGCACCGCCGGTGCCGCCGCCGGGGCGGTCTCGGCGGCGCGGTCCATCGCGGCGTTGGCCAGCGCGTCGGCGTGCCGGTTGCGTTCGCGCGGGATCCAGGTGAAGGTCACCGACTCGAACCGGCGGACCAGGGTCGCCGCCCGAGCGGCCAGGGGGCGCAGACCGGCGTTCTTGATCTGCCACCGGCCGCACATCTGCTCGACGACGAGCTTGGAGTCCATCCGGGCGTCCACCGACCGGGCGCCGATCTCGGCGGCGGCCTCCAGGCCCGCGATCAGGCCCAGATACTCGGCGACGTTGTTGGTGGCCACGCCGATCGAGTCGGACCGCTCGGCGAGCACCTCGCCGGTGTCGGCGTCGCGCAGCACCGCGCCGTAGCCGGCCGGGCCGGGGTTGCCCCGCGCCCCGCCGTCGGCCTCCAGCAGCACCGCCCGGCCAGCGGCCACGCTCACAGGCCGGACTCGGCGGTACGGACCATGATCCGGCGGCAGTCCTCGCAGCGCAGCACCTCGTCCGGGTCCGCCGCCCGGATCCGGGCCCGGTCCGCGCCGGAGAACTCGATCCGGCAGCCGCCGCAGCGGCCGGCGGTGAGCAGCGCCGCGCCGAGCCCGCCGGACGTCTCGCGGATCTTGTCGTAGAGGGCCACCAGGTCGGCCGGGAGGTCGTCGGCGAGCGGCTGCCGGGCGCCCCGCTTGAACTCCTCCTCCTTGCCGATCTCGGCCAGCGTGCTGTCCCGCCGGGTCTCCACGTCGGCACGCTTCTCCCGGGCCGTGGTGAGCCGCTGCTCGACCCCGTCCAGGACGCCCTGGGCGGTCTCCCGCTGCTCCATCAGCTCCAGCTCGGCGTCCTCCAGCTCGCTCTGCCGCCGATTGAGGGTGGCCAGCTCGTGTTGCAGCGCCTCCAGCTCCCGGGCCGGTCCGGAACCGGCGGTCAGCCGCGCCTGGTCCTTGTCCTTGCGGACCCGGACCTGGTCGACGTCCCTCTCCAGCCGGGCGATGTCCCGGTCCAGGTCGTCGACCGCCACCTGGGCCCGGACCCGCTCGTCCTCCAGCGCGGACAGCTCACGGGCCAACTGCTCCAGCTCGGCGTACTCGGGCAGACGGCGACGCCGGTGGGCGAGCTGCGCGAGCGAGGTGTCGACCGCCTGCAGGTCGAGCAGTCGGCGCTGGTCTTTCGGGTCGGCCTTCACGGGCGGGGCTCCTTGTCGACGGGTGATGCGGGAGAGCTGACGTGCACCGTCCACGGATCGGTGTCCAGGTCGGACACCATCGCCGGCACGCCCAGGCGATCCCGGACGAAGGTGGCGAGGTCGTCCAGCCAGGGCCGTTCGGTGGCCCAGTGCGCGGCGTCCAGCAGTGCCGGACCGCCGCCCGCGAGGTGCTCACTGGCGGGGTGGTGGCGCAGGTCCGCGGTGAGGAAGGCGTCCACGCCGGCCGCGACGGCGGCGGCGAGGAAGGAGTCACCGGCGCCGCCGCTGACCGCCACCGTTTCGATCAGCCGGTCGGGCGGTCCGGCGGCCCGGACCCCCCACGCGGTGGGCGGCAGCACGGCGGCGGTGTGCGCGACCAGCTCGGCCAGCGCCACCGGGGCCGGCAGCTTGCCGACCCGGCCGAAGCCCCGACCGCCACCGGCCGCCGCGCCACCGGCCGGTGCCGGCACCAGCGGCCGCAGGTCGGTCAGCCCGAGCCGGGCGGCGAGCGCGTCGGAGACTCCCGGGTTGGCGACGTCGGCGTTGGTGTGCGCCACGTAGAGCGCCACGTCCGCGCGGATCAGGCGGTGCACGATCCGCCCCTTGAACGTGGTGGCGGCCACCGACGACACGCCGCGCAGCAGCAGCGGATGGTGGGCCACGATGAGATCGGCGCCGTCGGCGAGCGCCTCGGCGACGGTCTCCGGGACGCAGTCGACCACGCAGGCGACCCGGCGGACCAGGGCCGTCGGGTCGCCGACCACCAGGCCGACCCGGTCCCAGTCCTCGGCCCAGGCGGGCGGGTAGCGCTCGTCCAGCGCGGCCACCACCTCGGCCAGGCGCGGGCTCGCGGACTCGGTTGTGCTCACGACGGCCCAGCTTACCGGCGAACCGCGACCGACCCGGTACGCCCGGCCCGTCGGAGCCCCGCGGTCAGCCGGGGCCGGCGGTCGCGCCGACCCGGGTCCGCATGGCGTCCAGCCCGAGCTGCCACGGGAACCGGTCCAGCAGCCGACCACCCTCGCCGGGCGGGTGCGGCGGGGAGACGTCGTCACCGAACAGCACCGTCACCCCCCAGTCGCGCAGCCGGGCCAGGCCCTCCCGAAACGCCGGGTGGACGGCCATGGCGGCGTTGGTGAACGGCATGGCGACGATGGGTACGCCCCTGCCCTGCGCCTCCACCAGCAGGCCGAGCGCCAGCGTGTCGGTGATGCCGGCCGCCCACTTGTTGATCGTGTTGACGGTGGCCGGGCCGACGATGATGGCGTCCGCGGGTGGCAGCACGTCCGGGTCGTCGGGTTGTTTGTAGCCGGTCCGGACCGGATGCCCGGTCTGCCGGACCAGCGCCGGCTCGTCGAGGAACTTGCGTCCGTCCGGCGTCGCGATCACGCACACGTCCCAGCCGTCGCGCTGCCCGAGGTCGACCAGTCGGCCGACCCGGCCGGCCAGCGGCGAGCCGCAGGCGATCACGTACAGGACGCCACGGTGCGCGGGCCCGGTCATCCGGGCCGGCCGCTCATATTCCCACTCCCATGTGCTCAGCTAACTCCGCAATCTGGCCGGGCGGCGCACCACGAGTGCGACGTAACACGTCCGACATCACCTCGTGGGCGATCGGCCGGCAGCGGATCTCGGACGGGGCGAGCCGGTCCCCCTCGACCAGGAACTCGCCGGCCCGGGCCACGTCGCCGATCTGGGCGCAGCCGCGGGCCACGTCGAGCAGGTGGTGGGCCCGGCGTTCGGGCAGCAGCGCGTTGAACTCGGTCGGGCCGATCCCCTCGTGGGTGTCCACCGCCTGCCGACCCTCGCCCAGCTCCACCGCCGCGGCGGCGCGGTGCAGCTCCAGGTTGGTCGGGCCGAACGAGGTCCAGTAGTGGTTCTGGTCGTCGCCGACCTGCCGGGCCGCCTCCTCGGCGCCGTTGAACAGATCCCGTACGGTGGCGCTGTCGCCGAGCCGGGCCGCGGCCATCGCGCCCTGCAGCAGCAGCATGCCGTAGACCGACCACCGTTGCGGCGACGCCTCGACGCCGGGCGCCGGAGCGAGCCGGTTGGCGATGTTGACGTTCACCTCCAGGGCCGGCCGGGCCCGCCCCAGGGCGACCAGCGCGTTGCCGACCCGGAGGGTGGCCACGCCGGCCAGCAGCGGGTCGTCGGCCCGCTGGGAGACCGCCATCGACCGGTCCGCGGCCAGCCAGGCCAGCTCGTGCTCGCCCAGCTTGCGCAGCGTCGAGGAGGCGATCTGGTAGACCTGCCCGAGCAGGTGGGCCGCGGTCCGGGACTCGTCGCCGCCGAGGTACGCCGCGTCGGCGGCCTGCGCGTCGCGCAACAGCTTCGGCAGCGCCCGGGTCAGCACGCCGTAGCGGGCGTACTGGTAGGTCAGCCAGGCGTGGCTGACGGACTTGCGCATCTCGTCCAGCCGGCGCGGTTCGGGCCGGGCGTCGAAGTAGGCGCTCATCGAGTCGTACCGCTCCAGGGCCGCGCGGATCTCCTCCACCTCGACCTGGTCGATGCAGTTGAGCGTGTCGGTACGCCGCTCCGGGTCCTTGCCGAGCAGTAGCTGGACGTCCAGTTGGAGGACGTCGGCGATCTCGTGCAGGACGGAGAACTTGTCGAGCCGACGCACCCCCCGTTCGACCTTGTCGACCCAGCTCTTGGACTTGCCCAACCGGTCGGCGAAGACCTGTTGGGACAGTCTGCGGCGGCCACGCCAGTACGCGACGCGACGTCCGATCGGCAGTTCGTCCACGTCCCGCCCTCCCCCCTGCTCGCCGGCGATCCGGGCCGGGAGACCTGTCTGGGTTGACTGAAGCTCTTCATTTAGGTGCGGATCGCACTAGCTCTTATTTGGTGCAGATCGCACTTTTTGTACGTTGCCCGGCCGGGCCTGCCTCATAGCTTCTGATGCAAGTTGCAACCGGCGGGTCTGCCAGGAAAACGACCGCCGCGGGCAGTGGTGACGGCCAATCACCCCTGCTCGGCGGCCGTCGCACCGTTCGGCCCCCGCGTGGTCCGCCGTCCGGGCGGGCCGGAAGGAAAACCGGGGGACGCACGGTCCGCATCGGCACGTTCCATGACTCACGTAGAGGGTGTGCACACTATGAGGGGCACTTTCCGACCGACGTTCATCGAGTTGACATCGCTCGATCGAGTGCGGTTGCGCAGGGTCGCCATGCGCTACGCCGGGCACGGCTGGGACGTCACCCCGGGGGCGTGCCTGGCCCGGCACCGCTTCGTCTGCGGCCGGCCCGGCTGCCCGACCACCGGCTGCCATCCCGCGCTGACCGACTGGGAACGCTCGGCCACCGCCGACCCGGCCCGGATCGCCGCCTGGTGGCGGTCCCGACCGCACGGGGTGCTGCTCGCCACCGGCCGGGCGTTCGACGCCATCGAGGTGCCGGCGCACCTGGGACAGCGGGTCGTCGACGTGACCCGGTGGGCGACCGCGCTGGTCGGGCCCGGCGGGTGCCCCGGACGCGGCCCGGTCGCGGTGACCCCGACCGGACGCTGGATCTTCCTGGTCCGCCCGGGCGACCCGCTGCGGCCGGAACTGGACCGGTGCCTGTTCATCGTCCGGCACGGCCTCGGGTCGTGGATCCCCGCCCCGCCGACCCGGCTGCCCGAGGGGCCGGTCCGCTGGGCGACCGCCCCGGAGGAGACCCGCTGGCGGCTGCCCGACCCGTACGCGGTGCAGGAACTGCTGGTGGACGCCCTGCACGCGACGAACCCGGCGGTGCCGGTGCCGGTCGGGCCGGCCGCCGGGCACCTGCCGGCCCCCCGCACCGGCGACTGACCCGCCCCGGGCCGGCGCGCACCGACCGGCACAGGTCCGGGCCGGCGCGGGTCGGGCCGGGCAGGTCCGGGCCGGACGCCGGTCCGGGGCGGGGACGCGGTGGCCGGTCCGGGCAACAGGGCTCGGACCGGCCACCGCGATCACCGTCAGCCGTAGATCTTGACCGGCGTGTACTTCTGCCGGGGGAAGACCTTGTCCACCTGCGCGTTGGTCAGGCCGAACCGGCCCTGGGCGATCGCCCCGTAGACGTTGAACATGTTGTTGTATTCCGGCACGTCCCCGCTGTCCAGCTTGGCCAGTCCGGTCCAGGTGCCCAGCAGCGAACCGGCCAGCCGCTTGCCGGACAGCACGGTCACCACGCCGCCGTGGCCGTGGTCGGTGCCGCCGCCGTTGGAGGCGACCCGCCGGCCGAACTCGCTGGACACCATGATCGTGACGTCGGCCGCCCGCTCGCCCAGGTCGTCGAAGAACGCGGCCATCGCGCCGGCCAGTTGGCCGAGCTGCCGGTGCAGGTAGCCGCCCGGCCGGGTGCCCTGGTTCTCGTGGGTGTCGTAGCCGCCCATGCTCACCGTGGCCACCCGGACGTTCGCGCCACCCTTGATCAGGTGCGCGAGCTGCCGGAACGAGTCACCCACCCCGCCGGAGTACTTCACCCCGGCGGCCGGTTGGTAGCCGTCGGCGGCCAGCTTCTGCGCCGTGCCGAGCGCCTTGAGGCCGGACTGCACCGAGTCCTCGACCGGGTGGTTGATGTCGGTGAACAGGCCCTTGATGGCCTTCTCGGTGGCCGCCCGGAACTTCCCGTCCCCGTTGAGGCGCAGCGACTCGACGCTGCTGAGCGACAGCGCGCCGTTGGTGCCGACCAGCGACCGCGGCAGCGTGCTGCCGACCCCGACGCTGCGGAACGCGGTGCCCGGGCCGAGCGCGTCGACCAGGCTGTCCAGCCAGCCCCGGCCGCCCGTCTCGCCGGGCAGGCCACCCAGGTTGCAGGCGTCCGCGGCCTGGAAGTGGCTGCGCGACAGCCGGGGGTCGGACACCGCCGGGACGAATCCCAACCGACCGGCCTTCAGGTGCTTCTCCAGCGGCGCGAAGGCGCTGGTCAGCTTGAAGCCCCGGTCCAGGGCCAGCGAGTCGTCGGCCAGCAGCAGGTCCGGCCGGGCCTTGGCCAGCACCGGATCGCCGGCCGGCGCGACCAGGCTCAAACCGTCCAGCCCGCCGTACAGGAAGACGTGGATCAACGTCCCGGTCTTCGTCGCGGCGAACGACGCCTGCGTCGAGACGAACTGGGTGGTGGCCAGGGCGGTCGCCGTCGCGGCGGCGCCCGCCACGAAGGTACGGCGGGTGACCCCGCGGCCGTCCTGCTGCGCCTCCTCCACCTCGCTCAGGTGCAGGAACCGGTCCCGTTCGGCGGCGCTCTCCGCCGCCACCGCGGCGGCCTCGGCGCGCAGCACGGCCTCGGTCCGATTGGGCGCCAGGCGCCGCAGGTCGGGGCAGTCGGGGTGCAGGGGGTACGAGTGCACGGAAGTCTCCATCTCTGTCCGGCCTGTGCGATCCGGCCGGGGAACCTCGGTCGTCGTCACCGGAGGTGGTGCTGGGGGGAGGCGAGCAGCGCCCGCGCGATGGCCGTGACGGCACCGTTGAACGTGGCGTCGACCGTCGCGCCGGCCGGGACGCCGGCGATGCCCAGGATCAGCGCCTTCTCCTTGGCGGTCAGCTTCTGGTGCACCAGCCGCACCGCGAGCGCGTCCACGTACGCCCCGGCGGTGGCCGGCGGCTTGCTCACCAGCCGCTCCGGCTTGGCGTACGAGAACTGTCTGCGGCTGCCGGCGACCAGGGCGCCCGCCTCGTTCCAGCCGTTGATCATGGTGCCGGCCGAGGTCCAGGCGACGAAGACGTCCGGGTAGCCGTTCGGGGTGGGCATCCCGGTCGGGAACTGACCCAGTTCCTCCATCTTGTTGCGAATCTGGTCCAGCCCCTCGGCGAACGGGGTCCGGCCCGAGCCGCTCCGGTAGCCCGGCGACGGCTCCGGCGACACGCCCAGCACCCGGTACGTGGCCACCAGGTACTCCATCGGGCGGCGCACCTTCTGCCCCACCGACGCCCAGAACTCGGACGAGCGCAGCAGCGTCACCAGCACCGGCTTGATCTGGCCCTTGCTGGTCGTGTAGGACTTGGCCAGCCGCTCAACGAGCGCCTTCGGCGGGGTGTCCGACACGAACCGGGTGGCCAGGTTCGTCGCCACGTACCGGGCGGTGGACGGGTGCAGGGCCAGGTAGCGGAAGTACGCGTCGGCCGCCGCCTCGCCGCCCGCCGCGCTGGCGTTGGCGTGCGTGAAGCCGAGGATCTTCACCGGGCCCACGTGGTGCCGCTCGGGCCGGTAGACGTACTCGTCGTTGGCCACCCCACGGCCGGTCTGCAACAGCGCCGCCTGCCGGACGTCCTTCTCGGTGTAGCCGCCGTCCACGCCGACCGAGTACAGCTCCAGGTTCTCCCGGGCCAGGTTCTCGTTCACCTCGTCCTTGCTGGACTGGTTCTGGTTCAAGTACGTCAACAGCGCCGGGTGCCGGTTCGCGGCCACGAACATGTCGACGTAGCTGCCCAGGGCGTGCTTGCGGATCACGTCCCGGTCGAACGACGCCCGCTGCACCTGCGACCGGTCGAAGAACGGCCCGACGTGCAGGAAGTCGTTCCAGAAGTCGACCATCACCTCGAACAGCTGCCGCTCCGACCAGATCTGCCGGGCGATCGTCGCGTTGATGGTCTCCCGGTCGGCCGCGATCCCCTTGTCCTGCAAGGTCTTCTGCGCCTCGCGTAACTGCGGGATGCTCATCTTCAGAGTGGTCAGCTCGGCCAGCTTCAGCTCGGCCCGGGTCGGCGCGATCTTCTCCGGTTCGAGCTGCGACCGGATCCACGCGTCGATGCCCACCTGACGGATCTGGGCGAGCAGCGTCGGGGTGGCCCCGAAGGTCAGCCGGGACGCCAGGTGCCGTACCGGATCGTGGGCCAGCACCGTCCGCGCCGACGGCTTGGTCGCCGCGGCCGCCGCGGCCGGCCCGTCGTAGAGCCGCCCGCCGGCCGGCGCGTTCCTCTTCAATGCCTCACCGGCCCGGGAGCCCATGTAGCTCTCGTTCTGCTCGGTGTAGGTCCGCACGCTGGCCGGCTGCACACCGCTGGGCCGGGCCGCGGTGCCGTCGGTGACCGCGGCGGCCGCCTCGTCGGCGCCGGTGCCGAAGATCCGGTCGATCAGGTTCTGCCCGGCCGGGCTCATCGCCAACGCGGCGCCGCCGGCCACCACCGCGGCCGTCCCGCCGATCGCCGTCAGCGCGCGCCGCCGACCGAGCCGACGGTCGTCCTCGTCGTCGTCGAGATCGGGCAACCCGACCGCCGCGCGCCGGGCGGCCACCTGCGGGATCGGGTCGGCCGGGCCGATCCACCGCGGACCGTCGGTGGCGGGGCGGGCGTACGACTGCGGCTCGCCGTACGGGTCCGGGCGGTGCTGGTGGACCGGATCGCGGCGGCCGGTCCGGGCTGTGGGATAGCGACCGTCCCATCGGTCGTCGCCAGTCGGCCGGCGGGGTGGCACGTCGTGGTCAGCCATGTACCGATCCCATTTTCTGCTGTCGCGCCGCTGCCATCGCACGAAGAAGGAGCGGGGGCGGTGGTGCGGCGACTGATGCCTGCGGGGGTTGACACGGGAAGGTAGCCAAGCCGTTCGGGCGGTTCAACCGGGCCGACGGCGGGCCCGAACGGCCACTTAAGCCGGCCCTCAGGAGCGCCGACCGGGGCACCCGGACCGGACTGTCAAGATCAGAGTTCGCCAGCAGGCAAAACGTGAAACCGGTTGCCCGCCGGATGGGCGGTTCGGCCCCGTCGAGGGCACCCTGCGGCGTTCAACGCCACAGGCAAAGTTAAGGGCCCGCTAAGCGAAATCTGAGGTTCCGCGGCCGCCCCCAGCGCCGGCCGCGTCGGGCCGCCACAAGAAGCATCGGTGGCGAAGCGTGAGTCGTAACAGGAGGGGTAACCGCCGGACCGGAACGGGTTGACGTGTGGGGAGGAGACCTGCGCCATGCTCAGCAAAGAGGATCAGCGCCGGTTCGACGAGATCACCCGGGAACTGCGGGCCGCCGACCCGAAGTTCTTCGCCCGGCTCGACGAGCGCAACCGGATCCGGCGCAAACGGATCCTGCTCGCCCTGACCATCGCGCTGTGGGCGGTCGTACCGGCGCTCGCGGTGCTCGGCGGCGGCGTCGTCGGCGCGATCTACGCGATGGTGGTGCTCGGCAACGGCATGATGGTCTGGCAACTGCGCCGCCGCCGCGCGTAGCCCGACGCCGGCCGCGGCCGGCGGGTCGCCCGGCGGGCGGCCTCAGTCGGCGGGTCGCCCGGCGGCGGCCTCAGTCGGCGGCGAACCGCTGGTAGGCGCGGCGCAGCCGCTCGGCCAGGCCCGGGCCGCCGACGGCGGCGCCCGGCGCGCCGAGCTGGCGCAGCACGAGGTCCGGCTCGGTCGCCAGCACCGGCGGTCGGGGCGGCACCGGCACCGGCGGCAACCAGTACCGGTCCACCGCGTCGGCCAACGGCAGATCCGGCAGGTCGGCCAGCACCTGCCCGGCACTGCCCGCCGGTGGCCCGTCGCACTCGACCTCCGCCGCCGCCGGGGCGGCACCGGCGGTGTCCGCGGTCGAACCGGCGCCGACCGGACCGTCGCCGGCCGCGAGCGCCGCACCGGCACCGGCGGCGACCGGACCGACGGCGCCGTCGGGGGCGGGCTCCGACGCACCGGTACGCAGCCGGCGCAGCCGGGACAGCAGGACCGCGCGGTCCCGGCCCCGCCAGTGCAGCAACTGGAACGGGTCGGCGTCGAACGCCTCGGCCAGCAGGTAGAACGTCGCGGCCAGATGCTTGCACGGCACGGCGAAGTCGGGACAGTCGCAGGACAGGTCCAGCTCGCCCACCGACGCCGGGAACAGCGGCGCGCCCGCGGCGGCGAACACCTCCTCCAACTCCGGCGGCAGGTCACCGGCGAGCAGCCGGGCGCTGAACAACGCCTGCCCGGCCAGCGACTCCTCGATCCGCGCCCAGACCGGCTCGGCGAACACGGCCAGACCGATCCGGACCGCGTACGGCCGGGACCGGGAACCCTGCACCGAGGCGGTCACCGCGCCCGGCGCCACGTCCAGGTCGAGCACCTGACCCGACCGCGCGTACGACCGGCCCCGGGTGAGCCGGGTGCCCAGCGCGAACGACTCCAGCACGTCCAAGAACCGGCGCGACCACCAGGACGTGCCGATCGCACCGCGGGCGGTCGCGGCCCGCAACCCGCCCTCGACCCGGCGCGGCCGGCCGAACTCGCGGAAATCCGGCCGGCTCACTCCACCACCGCCCCGGCCTCCAGGGCGAACAACTGCCGCAACTGGCCGGTGGACAACTCGGTCAGCCACTGCTCGCCGGTGCCGACGATCCGCTCGGCCAGCGTCCGCTTCTCGGCGATCAGCGCGGCGACCTTCTCCTCCACCGTGCCGGCGCAGACGAACTTGCGCACCTGCACCGCCCGGCGCTGACCGATCCGGTACGCCCGGTCGGTGGCCTGGTCCTCGACCGCCGGATTCCACCACCGGTCCACGTGCACCACGTGGTTGGCGGCGGTCAGCGTCAACCCCGTACCGCCGGCCTTCAGGGACAGCACGAACAGCGCCGGACCGCCGGGCGACTGGAACCGGGCCACCAGGTCGTCCCGCCCGGCCTTGCCGACCCCGCCGTGCAGGAACAACACCTCCCGACCGGTACGCGCCGACAGGTGCGCCCGCAACATCCCGCCGAACTCGGCGTACTGGGTGAACAGCAGGGCCTTCTCCCCCGCGGCCAGCACCTCGTCCAGGATCTCCTCCAGCCGGGCCAGCTTCCCCGACCGGCCGGGCAGCGCGGACGCGTCCCGCAACAACTGGGCCGGGTGGTTGCAGACCTGCTTGAGCTTGGTCATCGTGGCCAGCACCAGCCCGCGCCGCTCGATCCCGTCGCTGGACTCGATCCGGGTCATCATGTCGTCGACCACGGCCCGGTACAGGGACGCCTGCTCGGCGGTCAGGTTGCAGAGCACCTCCATCTCCAACTTCTCCGGCAGGTCGGAGATGATCGAGGAGTCGGTCTTCAACCGGCGCAGCACGAACGGGCCGGTGATCCGGCGCAACCGGGCCGCCGCGTCCGCGTCGCCGTGCCGCTCGATCGGCTCGGCGTACCGCTTCTTGAAGGCCGACGCGGCACCCAGCAGGCCCGGATTCGCGAACTCCATGATGGACCAGAGGTCGGCCAGCCGGTTCTCCACCGGCGTACCGGTGATGGCGATCCGGTGCCGGGCCGGCAGCGACCGGACCGCCTCGGCCTGCCGGGTGGCCGCGTTCTTGATCGCCTGCGCCTCGTCCACCACGATCCGGTGCCAGCCGATGCCGGCGAGCGCCGCGGCGTCCCGGGCCGCGACCGAGTAGGTGGTGACGACCAGGTCCGCCTCCCGGACCGCCGCCTCGAACGCGGCGCCCCGGGCCCGCTCGGCCCCGTGGTGTACGTGCACCCGCAGCCCGGGGGCGAACTTCGCCGCCTCCCGCTCCCAGTTGCCCACCAACGACATCGGACAGACCAACAGGGTGGGCGCGCCCTCCGACTCGTCTCCGACAAACAGGGAAAGTACGGTTATGGTCTTGCCAAGTCCCATATCATCCGCTAGAATGCCGCCCAGCCCAAGCGACTGGAGGAAGGTCAGCCAGGCGAGGCCGCGCTTCTGGTACGGGCGCAGGGTGCCCCGGAAGCCGGCCGGTTCGTCGATCGGGGCCAGGTGCTGTTCGGCCCGGCCGGCCAGCAGGTCGCCGAGCGCGCCCTCGGCGGTGACCGCCAGCACCGGCAGGGTCTCCGAATCGTCCTCGGTGGTCAGCCCGAGCCGGAGCAGGTCGCCGACCGTCATCTCGCCGCCGGTACGCAGCAGCTTCAGCCCGGCGGCCAGCCGCTTCGGGTCCAGCTCGACCCACTGACCGCGCAGCCGGACCAGCGGCGACTTCAGCCGGGCCAGCTCGGTCAGCTCGTCCTCGGTCAACGGCTGGTCGCCCAGCGCCAACTCCCAGCGGTAGTCGACGAGCGAGTCCAGCCCCAGCGAACTGGCGGTGGCGACGGTGCCGGGCGCGGTGCGGGTGCCCCGGGCCTGCAACCGCGCGCCGAGCCGGGCGCCGGGTCGCCGCCACCAGCCGGGCAGCAGCACGCCGAAACCGGCGGCGTGCAGCATCGGCGCGCCGTCGCGCAGGAACCGGTGCGCGCCCTCGGTGTCCAGGTCCAGCCCGGTCGGGGTGGCGGTGCGCAGGGCGGTCTCCAACTCGGGCCAGAGCCGGCTGGCCCGGCCCAGCTCGGCCAGCAGCGTCTCCTGCGGGTGCGCCAACCGGCCGATCGGGGTGCCGCGACGCGGCCCGTCGCCGGCCCAGATCCGCTCGGCCTCGACAACCATGCTGGGCTCGTCGGCGGCCTGCAGCGCCAACTCGACCCGCCACCGCGGCTCGTCGTCGAGTCCGCCGGGCCGGTCGCCGGAGCCGGCCTCGCCGGTGTCGTCGCCGGAGCCGGCCTCGCCGGTGTCGTCGCCGGAGCCGGCCTCGCCGGACCGGGTTGGCCGCGCGGCCCGATCCGAAGACATGCCGAAGGCGAGTTGGTCCGGTTGGGGTGGCTCGATCAGGCGGAAGCAGGCGCGGACGGCGCTGCCGGCGGCGTCCCGCTGCCAGGTGCGCAGTTCCCGGGCCAGGACGGCGACGCCGGCCGGGTCGGCGGTGAACTCGCGCTGCCGGCCGGTGAGCGCCCGCAGCCAGGCCCGGACCGCCGCGTCGGTGCCGGTGGCACGGCGGGCGTCGATGAGGCGTACGCCGTCCAGGGCGTGCCGGGCGGTGGCGTCGGTGAGGGTGTCCAGGGCGTCGGCGACCAGCCGGGCCGCCGGGGTGGCCCCGGCGGCGGGCGCGCCGGCCGGTACGGCGGCGCGGAGCGCGGGCGGGACGGCCTGGGTCAGGGCGCGCGCCCAGGCGGCGTCGGCGCCGGTGAGCAGGGGTCGCCAGAGCGCCCGGCCGGGTCTGCCGGGGTGTTCGGCGAGGGTGGGCAGCAGGCGGCCCCGGTGGACCAGGTCGGTGGCGAAGGCGGCGAGTTCGACGAGGTGGCGCAGTCCGGCGCCGTGGACCGGGGCGTCCGGCCGGGCCGGGGTGTCGTCGTTCCGGGCCAGGTCGGCCAGGACGGCGGTGGCCTCGTCGGCGTCGTACTCCAGGGTGGGCACCCGCCAGCGGGCCAGGGTGACGGTGCCGCGGCGCTCCTCGGCGGGGTCGGCGCGGACCAGTTCCGGGGAGTCCAGCGGCCGGCCGGCCCGGGTGGGCAGGGCGAGCGGGACGCTGCCGGTGGCGGCCTTGGCGGCGAGGTCGCCGAGCGCGTCGGCGAGTTCCGGGTGCCCGGCCGCGTACGGGTGGGTGCGTTCGCGGGCGGCGCGGCCGGGTCGGCCCGGCGGGACGGGGAGGGCGGAGTCCTCGGCCCAGAGGGCGAGTCGACCGCCGATCAGCCACACCGCGTGGACGACCAGCACGAGTTCTTCGCTTTCTCGACGGCGGCGGGACCGTCCCAGCCTAGGGCCCGGGTCGGACAACGCCGCGCCGACCTGCCGTGCTCGACCGCGTGACGCGGTCCGCCGGATCGCGCAGCGGTGAGGAGCGCCCCGCCCGCCCCTCACCGCCCGAGTGTGCCTCCTCGGCACGGACGCGACAGGCCCGTACCGCCCCCTCTTGTCGACCCTGACCCGGCTTCTACCGGTTGATCGACCGCACGACGTGATCCTAGACTGACGATGCGTACTGACGTCAACCAGCGTTAACCGACTTCGCGACAACAGCTAAATCCAGCAGTGAGGCGTCCCACGGGGGTGACCATGACGGGTTCCGACTCCGGCGGCTTCACGCTGGCCGACAAGCTCAACCTGCTCTTCCGGACCGTTCACCCGGCCGATCGTGACCCGTACAGCGCCCGGGAGGTCGCCGACGCGATCCGGGCCCGCGGTGGCGCGATCTCCGACGTCTACATCTGGCAGTTGCGCACCGGCCGGCGGACCAATCCCACCAAGGAGCATCTGCAGTCGCTCGCCGACTTCTTCGACGTCGACCCGGCGTACTTCTTCGACCGGCGGCGGGCCGAGGAGATCCAACGCGACCTGCTGGCCCTGCAGGCCATGCGGAACCTGAAGGTACGCGCGGTCGCGGCGCGGCTGAGCGCCCTGCCGGAGGACCAACTCGACGCCGTGGGTGAGATCCTGGACCGGGTGGTGCAGGCCCTGCAACTGCCGAAGGGTGGCGTCGACGAACCGACCGCCGACGGTCCCGCCCCCACACCATGATCGTCGCGGAGTGGCGGCGGGCCGGACCAGCCCAGGAGAGCGATGAGATGAAACCCTCCACGCTACGGCGGGCGTGTCTCCACCGGCTCGAGGAGCTGCGCGCCCAGGGACTCGACCTGCCCCGCCCGTTCGACGCGCGGGAACTCTGCCGGCGGGTCGGCGCGGCGGTGGGCCAGCCGATCAGCCTGGTCGCGGTGCCGATGCCCAGCGGCGCGCCGTACGGGCTGACGTTCTTCACCGACGCGGGCCACATCGTCGCGTACGAGCGGCGCACCAGCCGGGTGCACCAGGACCACATCGTGGCGCACGAGCTGGGGCACGTGCTGCTCGGGCACCGGTCGTTCGCGCTGGACGACGAGGCCGCGACCCGGCTGCTGTTCCCGGGCCTGCGCCCGACGATGGTGCACCGGGTGCTGAACCGGGACGGCGCCTACACCCGCGCCGAGGAACAGGAGGCCGAGATGATGGCCACGGTGCTGCTGGAGGAGAGCGGCCGTCATCCGGGCCCGTCGGCCGACCGCGACCTGTCCCCCGGCGACGCGGCGCTGCAGGCCCGGCTGCGGCACGGCCTGGAACACCCCACCGGCTGACGGGGACGGGAGGTGCGGATGGAGACCGCGCTGTACGCGATCTGCGCCGCGGCCGGTTGGCTCGCCTTCGGCTACAAGCTGCGCGACCTGCGGTCCGACCGGGACAACCGGGTGCTGCGGGCGATGGTGTACGCCTTCGGGTCGTTCGCCGCCGGGGTGACGCTGGCGATCCCGCCGCTGGCCGCCGCCGTGGACACCTCGACCGGGCTGCCGAACCTGGCCAAGGTGCTCGCCCACGCCGGGGTGATGTCGGTCGCGGCGCAGGCCGAGGTGCTGCTGCTGTTCCTCGCCCTGCCCGGCGAGCGGGCCGCGCCGAGGGCCCGTCTGCGGTTGCTGATGTCGGCCGGCGCGTACGCGGCGTTGGTCGGGTTGTGGCTGGTCACCCTGGCGGCCGGGGCGCCGGTGGCGCTCACCGTGGAGTACGCCCGGGTGCCGGCCGTGCTCGCGTACCTGGTCGTCTACCTGTGCGTGTTCGTGGCGTACTCGGCCGACATCGCCCGGCTGTGCTGGCGGTTCGCCCGGGTGGCCGCCCGGCCGTGGCTGCGGCGCGGCCTGCGGGTGACCGCCATGGGCGCGGTGTTCGGGTTGGCCTACTGCGCCAGCAAGGCCGGCTACCTGGTCGGCTACCGGCTCGGCGCGCACCCGGCCGGCGAGCAGCGGGTGGCGGCGGTGCTGGTCACGATCAGCGCGCTGCTGATGATCGTGGGGCTGACCCTGCCGGCCTGGGGACCGGCGGTCGACCTGGCGCTGACCTGGTCCCGCCGGCAGGTGGCCTGGCGGCGGTTGGGGCCGTTGTGGACGGCGGTCACCGCGGCGCAGCCGCAGCTGGTGCTCGACGACGGGGTACGCCGGACCGGGGTGGCGTTCCGGGACATCGACTACGCGCTGCACCGGCGGATCACCGAGATCCGGGACGGTCGGTTGGCGCTGCGGCCGTACATCGACGAGCGGGTGACCGAGGCGGCGGCCGAACTGCTGGCCGGGTCGGGACTGCCGGCGGCGGAGCGGGCCGCGGTGCTGGAGGCGACGATGATCGCCGCCGGGGTGCGCGGGCTGCGGACCGGCACGGTGGCCGAACGGCCGGACCGGTCCGACCCGTACGACCCGACCGGCGGGTACACCGGGGAGATCGCCTGGTTGACCCGGGTGGCCCGGGCGTACGCGGGCTCCCCGGTGGTGGTCCGCGCACTGGCGGCGACCGCCGGGCCGGGGTGGGGGTCCGATCCGGCCACCCCGCCGCCCGGCGGACCGGCCGTGCCGACGGGCGGAGGGTGAGGTCCGGCGGACAACGACGGCGGCCCGGTGGCGGGGTGACCGCCCGACCGTTGGACCTATGTAGATTTCCGATATAGTTGCCCGGTGAGAATCACCGTCCCCACCGCACGCGTTCTCGCCGCGTTGCTCACCGATCCCGACGCCGATCGGTACGGCCTCGACCTGATGCAGGACACCGGCCTGGCCAGCGGCACCCTCTACCCGATCCTGCACCGGCTGGTGACGGCCGGCTGGCTCGCCACCCGGTGGGAGGAGATCGACCCGGTGGCGCAGGGTCGACCGGCCCGCCGCTACTACCGGCTGACCCCGGAGGGCGTGACGCGGGCCGGGCAGGCCCTGGCCGAGCTGCGGGCGTCGACCGCCGTGGCACCGGAGCCGAGGCGCACCGCGCGGCCGGCATGGTGAGCCGGCGGATCGCGCGGGCGCTGTTGGACGTCGCCGCCCGGCGCTGGCCTGCCGACCTGCGCGCGGAGCTGCACCAGGAGTGGTCCGCCGAGCTGCACGTGCTGGCCGCGGAACGGCGGCACGCTCGGATGCTGCGCTACGCCGCGAGCCTCGCGGTCGCCCGGCCGGCGCCCCGGCGGTCGGTCCCGATCGGCACGGTGCTCGCCGGTGCCTGGCGGGTGGCCCGGCTGGTGCTGGTGGCGCCGCTGCTCTGTGTGGCGCTGCTCGCCGCGAGCCTGCTGGCGATGAACGTGGCCGTGAACCTGGTGAAGACGGTCACCGGCACGATGGAGCTGCCGCTGGCGACGCTGTTCGTGCTGGCCGCCGCGGTGATGATGGCCCGGATCGGGCGCCGGTGGACCCTCGACGGCGCGCCGCCGGGGCTGTTGCTGCTCGCGGTGACCGCCCCGGGTTTCGCCTTCGCACTGCTGATGAACTCCGTCCTGGGCGGCGTCTACAAGCTCGCGGTGCACGCTCCGGCGTACGCGGTGTTCTTCCTCGGGCTGGGCGCGGTGCTGGCGGCGGTGGGGCGGCTCGCGCGGGCCGGCCGCCGCGGCGCCGCCTGGGCGACCGGCGCCCTCGGCGCGGTCCTCGCCGCCGACCTCGCCGTCGTGCTGACGGTGCTGAACGGCCACGCTTCGACGGAGGAGCTGCCGCCGGCGGCGTCGGCCCCGGTCTGGCTGTTCACCGCGGTCACCGACAGCGGCTTCGGGGTGCCGGGTCTGGGCGGCACGGAGATCTTCCTCGTCGGCGACGTGGTCGAGCTGGACCCGTGGCTGTACCTGATCTTCACGGCGCTGGCCCTGGGCGCGGTCATCGGTCGCGCCGGCCGGGCCGTCGGGGCCGCTCCCACCGCCGGACCCGTGGCCGGCCGGTCGGCGGCGTGAGCCGGCCGCACCGCGGACCCGGCAGGCCGCGGGGTGAACCGGCCGCACCGCGGGCCCGGCAGGCCGGCGGGGTGCGCCGCCACACCGTTCAGCCCGTCGGCGGCGGCTCGGCCGCCAGGCCGCGGTTGCGGTCCCAGCGACCGTCGCCCGGACCGCAGTCGAACCGGGTCGCGGCCACCGCGTTGCCGGCCAGGTCGTTGTCCAGCACCGCGGCCGGGCCCCGACCGGCCGCGGTCAGCCACAGCGCGTACGACTGGGTGGGCGACCGCTGGCCGTCCCAGATCCGGTTGCCGCGGATCTGCAGCCCCCGGGTGGGCGCCGCCACGGTGATGCCGGCCCGGTGCGCGGGCGCGTCCGGCAGCTCGTAGCCGGCGCCGGACTCCGGCGGCTCGCCGTGCCAGGCGGTGGTGACCCCGGGGCGGACCGGGGTGAGCCGCAACTCGGTCGCGGTGTTCGAGGCGACGGTGGCGGTCCGGCTGCCGACCGTCACGGTCTTGCCGAGGTGCCCGTCCGGACGCCAGTCGGCCGCCGTGTCGGTCAGCGAGAGCCGGCCGTAGCCGACCGTCGGGCCGCCGCCCGAGGTGGCCGGCTCGCACCGGCGGCCGTTGTCCCGGATCCGGTTGTCCAGCACGGTCGCGTCGCTCAGCCCGGCGTCGATGTGTACGCCGTCCAGCCCGTTGCCCCAGATGTCGTTGCCGTCCACCACGATCCCGCCGGACTCGTTCTCGTCGCCCCGGTGGATGTTGTGCTGGCGGAAGCCGTACCGGCCGTTGCGGCTGATCCGGTTGCCGGCGACCGTGTACGGGCCGGTGCTGTTGCCGATGCTCACCCCGTCGGCGAAGTTGCCGTCGACCAGGCACCCGGTCACGATGCCGCCCCGCCCGGCGACCCCGGCGGTGCCGTGCGCCGACACGTCGTAGCCGGCCTCGTGGTTGCCGACCATCACGCAGCCGGAGACGATGATCCCGTCGGCGCCCCAGTCGGAGATACCGAACCGGTTGTCCTCGGTGTGGCAGGCGGTGATCCGGATCCCCCGGGGCGGCGGCCAGTAGTCCTTCTGCAGCTCGACGAAGATGCCGTTCGTACCGTTGCCGCGCGCCACGCAGCCGGTCACCGAGAACCGCTCGTCGGGACCCCACCCGCCGATGCCGACGCCGATCCCGGCACCGCCCATCTGCTGCCCGTTGTCCAGCCGGCCGCAGCCCACCACGACCAGCCCCTCCACCACGGTGTCCTGCAGGAAGTCGCAGCCGAAGCCGGTCGCCGCCGTGTGGTGGATGTACAGGTCGCGGAACCGGCCGCGCAGCACGTACTGCAGGCCGAGTCCCTTGGCCAGGACGTCGTATTCGGTCATCTCCACGCCGGTGCCGTCGATCTCGAACCCGGCGAAGGTGCAGTCGGCGGTGTGGTTGTCCGGCCCGGCGCCGTGCTGCTGGGTGGTGTGGAAGGCCAACGGCACCGACGCACCGGGATTGCCGGGGTTGCCGAGCAGGAACCGGGTCACCCCGGGACCGGCGCCGATCAAAGACACCCGGCTGCGCCAGACCGTGCCGACGTCGTGGATGGCGTAGTTGCCCGGCGGGCAGTAGATCACCCGGCCCAGCCCGTCCCGGACGGCCGCGTCGCCGAGCCGGTCGACCAGCGCGGCCAGCGCCGGCTGGTCGTTGGTGACCCCGTCACCCACCAGGCCGTGCTCCCGGGCGTCGTACACCGAGCCGCCGGGTGGGGCCGTCACCAGCACCTCCTTCGGGTACGCGCCGCCGCTCCCGCGCCGCCGCCCCGATCCACTCTCCCCCGCCGACACGCATCCTTTCCCCCGATCCGCCCCGAGAAACGACGCAAATCCCCTCCCCCTTCCCCGCTGCCACCGCGTCCCCCGCCCCCGCCGCCGCCGCGCGGTGGTCAGGTTGGTGGGTGAATGGCTGCGTGCGGGCGGGGGTGGAGGGCAGGATGGGGGGATGGGATCCTCGGCGCAGGTTCCGCTGGTCGACGGCCCGGCCGACGGGCAGACGATCACGGTCGAGCTGGACGTCACCGGCCGTCCTGCACTCACGTACCACCATCTCGACGGCGGCGGCCTGGCCGACGCCCAGATCTACGAGCTGGAAACGGTCTCCGACGACGGCCCATGGCTCTACCGTTGGCGCGGTCCCGCCGCCTGACGGGATGCTCTCCGGCGAATCTTGGCGCGAATCGGCCCCGGAGGGGCCACCGCGCGCCAACGTCCATCACGGCAGTCGGGCGGGGTCAGTCTCGTGGCGTTCAAGACCCTCCAGCAGGGGGGCGAGGAGTTCGCCGCTGGCCTTTGCGCGGGCGCACATGCCCTCCACCCGCAGGGCGGTGCCCGCGGCCCGGCTGGCCCGTTCGTCCCAGAGCCGGTCCACCTCGGCCAGCAGCGGGCCCTCCACCTCGCGTTCGACGCCGCGCAGCGCCGGCACCCCAGCCCGCTGGGCGAAGTCGAACACCTTCCCCGCGTACGGCAGCGGCAGGAACGGCGTCCCGGCCATCGCCGCGAAGATCAGGAAGTGCAGTCGCATGCCGACGGCCAGGTCGAAGTGCCGCATCAGGCCGAGAATCTGACGCGGCCGGTAGTCGCCGTGCAGGATCCGGCCGTGGACGGCGGCGGTCATCTGGGACAGCACCCCGTGCGCGTGCCGGATGTCGTCCCGCTCCATCGGCACGAACAGCACGCTGGCGTCCAGCCGGTGGACCAGGAAGTCGCCGACCTGGGCGAGCAGCCGGTGGTAGCCGGCCTCGTCGAGCCGCGCCGCGGCCCGACCCGGTTCCCGCACGCTCATCCCGACCAGCCGGCGGGAACGCGGAATCCCCTCCTCGCGGAGCAGGTCGTCGCCGAATTCCTCCGGTTCGAGCATCATGGCCGGGTCGCCGGTGACGGTGATCAACCGGGTGACGCCGGACTCCTCCAGCAGCAGCCGGGACTCCTCGTCCCGGACGGTGACCTCGACCGCCGCGCCCAACGCCTCGCGGACCATCCCGCAGTCCACCGGCTCGGTCAGCGGACCGGCGCCCACCGCGTACGTGCAGACCGGCAGGCCGCGCTCCTGGGCCGCCACGACGAGCCGCAGATAACGGCGGGCCTCGGTGTCGTACAGGATCCCGCCGCCGCCGAGGACGAGCAGGTCCAACCGGGCCAGCGTCTGGGCCGAGTCGGCGCGGCTGATCCCCTCCCACGGCTCGGCGAGCACGTTCGGGTGCGAGCGCAACGTGTGCCCCGGGTCCCGGGAGAAGACCAGCAGTTGGGCATCCGGCCGGCGGGCACGCAGGTCGGCCAGCAGCCCGGTGAGAATCGCCTCGTCGCCGAGGTTGCGTCCCCCGTACGACCCGAGGATCCCGATCACCGGCCCGCCGTCACCCGACGCGCCACCGTTCGGAGCCACCCGGCCGACTACCCGCTTCCGCACACCCCATGCCCGATCAGCGGCGTCGCGCTGGCCGCGACGGCCACCACGATGCGTGCACGCCAGCCGGCCCGACGCCACTCCCGCTGTCCCGACTCGTCGGCGCCTGGAGGGCCGACGGTGCGAGGCCCGGACTGTCAGATCCGAGCGGTACGTTCCCTACCCTGACTACCGACTCAGCCCACCCGACCCCGTCGGGCACAGCGTCGGACCACGTTGTCGAGCACCTTCCGGGAGATCCGAGAGAATGAACCTTTTTCAACCTGAACCGCGCGGTGCGCAAGCCGCGTCTTCGACCTCGGCCAACGCCGGAGCGCAAGGGGAGGTTGAAAAAGGTTCAATGACTGACCTGTCTGGCTTCCCCCTGCCCTTCGTGGAATCCCACAAGATGCCGGTCGCGGCGCCCCGGACGCTGCGGGAACTCGAGATGATGCGGCTGAGCGCCGAGATCCGGGCGAAGCCGCAGTGGTTCGTCAAGATGAACGACGCCGACATCGTCGCCAGGTGGACCCGGGAAGCCGCCGCCCAGGGCCTGACCGAGGCGCAGATCCGCTACGTGCTCGCGGAACTGTCCTACTACGCGCGGCTGCGGGACGAGCGGACCGGGATCGAGGTGTCCGCCGTCGACGGGGTGTGGCAGTCGGACACGTTGATCGACAGCGAGCTGCGGTCCCGCCTGCGCGAGGCGGTCCGGGTGTTGGAAGAGGTCCCCGAGGCGGAGCGGGACTGGCATCCGGGATCGGACGAGCAGGTACTGGACCTGGTCCACCCCTCACTGTTCTGCCTCGTGCGTCAGGTGAGCCGCACGGACGACTCGGCATGGCCGACCCCGAGGGCCGGTGGCGCGCGGTACGCGTACTCGGAGAAGTTCCAGTGGCTGCCCACCGATGTCGAGGTCGACGACGACGGGACCGCCGTCTTCGCCTCGTACGTCAACAACGTCCACCCCGTGACCCACCGCGAACTCGCGGACGTCCTGCCGATCCTCTTCGCGCGCCTGCGCCCGCTCTTCGAACGGGTGCTCACGGATCTGCGCCATCCGCGGCCCCTGCGGATCGAGGCCGACCCCTACGGGTGGTACGACGACGACCCGGGCAGGCCGACCGGCCCGGCCGACGGCGACGACAAGGAGGCCCAGGATGCGTGGGACGAGGCCATGGACGAATGGTGGGACAACCGCCGCCCGGTGATCCCGGACGCCCCCGTCTTCAGCCCGCCCGCACCCCCGGACGACTCCGCCCGGGTCGACCTACGCGGTCGCCGACTGCAGGTCATCGTCAAGCTCGCCAACATCCACCTCACCCCGGACAAGCCCGAGTACCCCGGCGGTAGCTGGCACGTCGAGGGGATGATGAACGAGCGCATCGTCTCGACCGGTATCTACTACTGGGACAGCGAGAACATCACCGACAGCCGGCTGGGATTCCGGGCGGCGGTCGACGACCCGGACTACGAGCAGAACGACGAGATCGGTCTGCGCGACGTCTACGGCCTGGATGACGAGGACCCGTTGAACCAGGTGCTCGGGTCGGTGCCGACCGGCGCGGGCCGCTGCCTGGCGTTCCCGAACATCCTCCAGCATCGCGTCAGCCCGTTCCGCCTCGCCGACCCCACCCGGCCGGGGCATCGCAAGATCCTGGCCTTCTTCCTGGTCGACCCCTCGGTGACGATCGTCTCGACCGCCGACGTGCCACCGCAGCAGCCCTGGTCGCCGACCTCGACCATGACGCTGGACCAGGCCAAGGAGTACCGCGAGCAACTGATGCGGGAACGGAAGTTCTTCGTCGACGAACACAACGAGGAGTTGTACGAGCGGGAGTTCTCCCTCTGCGAGCACTAGGCGCTGATTCGGCCCATGTGTCCACCACTGTTCGTCGATGCAGGAGGCGGCAGTCCAGCCACGATGACCGGGTATGGTGACTCGATGTCTGAGCGGCTTCGCGATACCTGGGGACTCGCGGTCGCGTGCGCGTCGGCGACGATGTGGACGATGGGCCTCACTATCTTCCAACCGCTGACCGAACCGGCCAAGCCGTGGCAAGACGTAGTGGCCTCCAACAACACCTACTGGGCTCGGGACCTACGCGTCATGGCCATCGTGGCGGCGCTCGGGGGGATAATGCTGGTGCTGGGCAGCGACCGGCTCCGGGCTATTCTGGCCACCTCGGGCGCGCTTGTGTGGCTCGCTGTTGACGTGTGGCTTGACCGCGTCGACGTGGCGGGGCGTACCGCCACCGTCGTGGTCGCGGTGATTGCGTGCCTTGTGATCGTTGCCGGCACTCTCCTAGGCCGGGTCGATGGTCGGACCCGTCGTGGGCCTCTCTTGCTCATGGCCTGTGTCGGCGCGGCGCTCGCTCCGTTGGCTGCGGCGCTTGAGTCGCCGACGGATACCGAGGCAGGGCTAACTCCAGCGGCGGCGGCCACTGCCGGGCTGCTGATCTTGGCAGCGCTGGGTTGTGCGCTCCGAGCCGGGCCGGCTGTATCGCGACGGCGTGCGTTGGCGGCCGGGGTGGTCGTCGTGGCGTCGGGCGCGGTGGTGGCGTTCATGCGTATGCTGCAGCCCGGCGGTAGGTTCGGCGTTGTGGTCCTGTTCGGCGCGACGCTCTTGACCGCCGTGGTCGTACTGAGCCGCCCCTGGCCGGCCAGGTCGGGCGTGTCCAGCTACGCTGGGTTGGCGGGACTCACGCTGCTCGCCTATCCATTGCTGATGCTCGTCACGTTATTTGTGACGGTGTCTTGGCTGCCGATCGCCAAGGTCATCACTGGCCTAGCAGGAAACCCGCCGGTCAATGCTGCCGACTGGGATGCGGTTCTCGCGATCCTGGGCATCGCTGCGGGCCTCGCCTTCGGCCTTCCAATAAGCTGGATCACCCGTAACCGTCTGCTGACCGAGCCATAAGTGCCATACCGTGCCTGTCAGTGCGGCCGAAACGGATCTTCAAGATAGCGTTTCCGCTGGTGGTACGTGGTGGGCGCGGCAGGTTTCGAACCTGCGACCCCTCGCTTGTAAGGCGAGTGCTCTCCCGCTGAGCTACGCGCCCGGTACGCCCCTCGGGGCGGTTCCGGCGGCGGCCAGCTTACCTTGCCACCCGTGGTTCTCCGAAACTCACCGTGATCGCGAAGAGTTCGGCCGGCCGGAGCGGGCCGAACTCTTCGCGATCATGAGAAGGGAGCGCCGGTTCAGGCCGTGGCCTCGGCCAGGGCCTTGCGCCAGGCCTGCTGGTCGCGGGGCTCGCCGGGCATGTTCATCTCGGCGAAGCGGACCACGCCGGTCTTGTCGATGACGAAGGTGCCCCGGTTGGCGATGCCGGCGACGTCGTTGAAGACGCCGTACGCCTGGGCCACCGCGCCGTGCGGCCAGAAGTCGGCCAGCAGCGGGAACTGGTAGCCCTCCTTGTCGGCCCAGATCTTGTGGGCGTAGACCGAGTCGACGCTGACCGTCAGCACCTGGACGTCGTCGTTGACGTACTCGTTCAGGTTGTCCCGTACCTCGCACAGTTCGCCCTGGCAGACCCCGGTGAACGCCAGCGGGTAGAACACCAGCAGCACGGTGCGCGTGCCCCGGAAGTCCGAGAGCCGGACCTCCTGGTTGTTCTGGTCCTTGAGTACGAAGTCCGGTGCCTCGGCACCAACCTCGATCGGCATGCTAACTCCTCGGTAGTCGCTTCGATGGCGGGGACACCGCCACCGAAGCCAGCGTGCCACGGACGCCGGTCGGGCCGACCGGCGCCGTCCCCCTATTTCTTGCCGCGGGCGCCGCGGCGCAACACCAGGCGCGCGCCGCTCCAGTCCTTGCCGGCGTTGACGGTCGACGTCTGCTGCAGGCCGGCGGTGGGCGCCGACTCGCTGATCTCGCTCGGTTCGACGTGCCCGTCCCGACCCGCCTTCGGGGTCAGCAGCCACACCACGCCGTTGTCGGCCAGCGGGCCGAGGGCGTCCACGAGAAGCTCGAAGAGGTCACCGTCGCCGTCCCGGTACCAGACCAGCACCGCGTCGACCACCTCGTCGGTGTCCTCGTCGACCAGTTCCCCGCAGCGGTCGGTCAGGCCGTCGCGGAGATCCTGGTCGACGTCGTCGTCGTACCCCATCTCCATGACGACCATCCCCGGCTCGATGCCGAACCGGTCCGCCAGGCTCCGTACGCCGTCGGCGGCCTGACCAGCGGTCGCGCTCACTGTCGCATGCCTCCTCAATTCAACTGCCTCCGATGTCGGGCCGACACCGTACAGGCAGAGTCCACACAGTTGTGCCGGCCTGCGCAAGTGGCACACCGGGTGGAAGGCAATTTACCGTGCCAGCAGCGTTTGAGCACCCTGGGTAATGGCCTCTTCGGAGACGAGTACCTGCCGGGCGGCCGGACCAAGAGGAACGAATGTGTCTATAGAAGCAACTCTGCGGGCAACTCCGACATAGCCGGCGTCGACCAGTGCGGCCAGCACACCCTCGCCCACCCCGCCGGACCGCCTCGTCTCGTCCACGACCAGCACCCGACCGGTGGCCGAGGCCTCCCGGACGAGATCCGCCAGGGGCAGCGGCGCGAGCCAACGCAGGTCCACCACCCGGCTGCCGATGCCCTCCTCGGCCAGCCGGGCCGCCGCCCGCAGCGACATGCGAACACCGTTACCGAAAGTGATTATTGTGATGTCCTCGGCGGAGCCGACCGGGTAGGTCCGGGCCCGGCCGATCGGCACGTGGACGTCGCCCCAGCCCGCCGGTTCGACGTACCGGGCCAGCCAGCCGTCGTCGCCGTCGGCGTACAGGTCGTGCGTGTGGTAGAGCGCGATCGGTTCGACGACGACGCAGACCGAGCCGTCCACCGCCGCGCTGGCCAGGCAGGTCCGCAACATCGGCGCCGCGTCGTCGGCCCGGGCCGGCACCGCGAGCACCAACCCGGGTACGTCCCGCAGCACGGCCAGCGAGTTGTCGTTGTGGAAGTGCCCGCCGAAGCCCTCCTGGTAGGCCAGGCCGGGCACCCGCAGCACCATCGGGTTGCGATAGGCGCCCCGGGAGAAGTACCGCATCGTCGCGGCCTCCCCGCGCAGTTGGTCCTCGGCGTTGTGCAGGTAGGCCAGGTACTGGATCTCCGGCACCGGGAGCATCCCGGTCAGGCCGGCGCCGAGGCCGAGGCCGAGGATTGACGTCTCGTCGAGCAGGGTGTCGAAGACCCGGGACGGTCCGAACTTCTCCCGCAGCCCCTTGGTCACCCCGTACACCCCGCCCTTGGCCGCGACGTCCTCACCGAAGACGGCCATGGTCGGGTGTTCCAGCAGCCCGTCGGCCAGCGCCGCGTTGACCGTCTGGGCCAGGGTGAGCGGGCCGGCGTGCTCGGGCAGCCGGTCGCCGAACGCCGCCGCCCGCGCCGCGGCACCCGCGCCCACCGCGCGCTCCCCGGCCGCCGCGACGGCCCGGGACACCCGGACCGGCCGGCGCGGTGCGAGCGGCCCGACGATCTCCGCCGCCGACTCCAGCTTGGCCTCGCCGAGCACCTCCTCGGCGACCTTGCGGACCTGCCAGCCGATCTCGTCGTACCGGGCGAGCAACTCCTCGGCGGTGGCCAGCCCGGCCTCGACCAGCAGCCGGGCGGTCGCCAGCACCGGGTCACGGGCCAGATCGCGGGCGATGTCGGCGGCCGGCCGGTAGGCCTGCTCGGCGTCCGCACCGGCATGACCCATCAGCCGTACGGTCGTCAGGTGCAGCACCGCGGGACGGCGGTGCCGGCGTACCCAGGCGGCCGCCTCGGTGGCCACGTCGTACGTCTCGGCGAGGTCGCACCCGTCGGCGGCGAAGTAGCGCAGTCCGGGCCTGGCCCGCAGCGCCGCCGCCACCCAGCCGGCCGGCGACCGGACGCTGATGCCCAGGCCGTTGTCCTCGCAGACGAACAGCACCGGGACGCGCAGCCCGGTGTGGTCGCACCAGCCGGCGGTGTTCAGCGCGGCGGTGGCGCTGGCGTGGTTGACCGAGGCGTCGCCGAAGGAGCAGACCACGATGGCATCGGCCGGCCAGGGCGACGGCCCGGTGGCCGGCGGCGCGGACCCGCCGCCGGCGGTCGGTGCCGGCGCGCCGGTCAGCCGGCGCTGCCGTTCGATGGCGAAGCCGATGCCGACCGCCCGGGGCAGGTGCGAGGCGACCGTGGAGGTGGTCGGGATCACCGCCAGGTCCGCGTTGCCGAAGACCTTGTGCCGGCCGCCGGCGATGGGTTCCTCGGCCGAGGCGACGATCCCGCGCAGCACGTCCCGGGCCGCCGCGCCGAGCGCGGCCAGCCCGGCCCGCTCGGGGGCCGGATCGACCTCCGCCGGCTCCGCCGCCACCCCCGCGCCGTCGAGGTCCGGCCCTTCCCCTGGTACGTCCGGCGCACCGGCCCGCCCACCGGGATCATCCGTCGGGACACCGACTCCGGCCGACTCGGACGAGTTCGCGGGTGGCCCCGCCCCGGCAGCGCCCGGTTCCCCCGGCCCGTCGATCCTCTCCGGCACCCCGGCCGACCCACCGGGTGCGCCCGGCACCGCCGGCTCGGACGAGCCGGCCTGGTCGGCAGGCCTGTCCGGGTCGGCGGTGCCGCCCGGAACGGCGGGTCGGTTCGGGACCGCGTGCCCGGCCGGGTCGTCGAGGTGAGTGGGATCCCCATGTCCGACCGGACCGCCGGGTCCAGTCGGGGAGATGGGTTCGGCTGCCCCGGAGCCGGCCCTGATTTCCGAATCGACCGACAACCCGGAGCCGGCCGACGACCCCGAGCCGGCCGCCGGGTCGGAGTCGGGGCCGGGTGGCGGCTGGGCGGCCTGGGCGGCGCGGGCGCAGTAGAAGCCGCCGGAACGGTAGTGCAGCAGGGCCGGGTCGGTGGCGGCCAGTGCGGCGGCGACGGCCGCGTTGCCCTCGTGCCCGGACGAGCCGATCGTGTAGTACCCCTCACCGAAGCTGCGCAGCCAGCGGGCGGCCAGGTCCAGGTGCCGGCTGGTCAGTTGGGCGTCGAACAGCGCCCGGGCGCGCGCCCCGGTGAGCGTTGTGCCGTCCCGGACCGGGCCGTCGGCCGGGCGACGGGTGGTCGACGCGACCAGGCCGGCGACCGCCTCCCGGAACCGCTCGTCGAGATCTTGAGGGGTCGTCACGTCGGACAGCATTACCGATTCGTGCCCGCGGCGACCACTCAGAGCGGTTTCGCCACGCCCGGTGTGTCGCGGTCGGCGGTCCGTTCGGTGCCGCACTCCTCGGGGCAGCCGCCGTCGGAGACCTGCCAGATCAGGGTGTGCAGGGCGGCCAGCTGGTCATCGGTGAGGCCGGCGAGCAGTCGGGAATCGGACCGGATCCGGCGCACCTGCGCGCGGATCCGCCGGCCCACGTCGGTGACCACCAGGGCCTTGAGCCGGCGGTCGGTCGGGTCGGGCCGGCGCTCGACCAGGCCGGCATCCTCCAGCTTGTCCACCAGCGCGGTGATGTTGGACCGGTCGCAGTTGAGCCGCGCGGCCAGTGACCGGGCGGGCAGCGGCTGATCGGGGTCCAGCTCGTCCAGCGCCCGGGCCACGGCCGGGGTGAGACCGAGTTCGGCCAGTTCGAGGTCCATGTGGTGCCGGATCGCTGCCGCGAGGTGCAGGAGTCGACGCACCACGCCACCGGCGAGAACCGTGCGATCCGGTCCGGGCGGTCCGCCCGGGATGGGAGTGGGTTGCGTCACGTACTCCATGATACGCACCGCAGATTGTTTATCTGCTCTACTATCGAGCTCGTCATTGATGGAGCAGGTTCGCGGAATGAGCGAAGCCCGAGGTGATCGTGACCAACGCGCACGAGAAGCTCGACATCGACGGCACGCTGCGCGACGGGACGACCGAGGAGCTGCTGCGCGGCCTGCTCGACGCGCTCGCCGACAAGATCCGGCACACCGCGCTCAGCACCGCGACCGCCTGACCCGAACCCGCACCACGGAAGCCCCCGGCCTCGCCGGGGGCTTCCGTGCGTCCGGCGCGACATCCGGCCTTCCCCTCGGCGGGGGCGCGGTGTACCTTAGGGTTCAGAACTTACTGAACGTTTCGATCTGAGGAGAACAGTCGTTGGACGAGCTGTCACCCGAGCGCCGGTACGCCGAGGAGGCCGGTGTGCTGATGGCCGGTCTCGGCCTGCCACCGGCCGCCGGAAAGCTGTTCGGCTGGTTGATGATCTGCGAACCGGCGGCGCAGACCAGCGGGCAGCTCGTCGAGCAGCTCGGCCTCTCCAAGGGGTCGGTGAGCACCAACATGCGGCTGCTGGAAAACGTCGGGATGGTCCGGCGGGTGCCGGCTCCCGGCCGGCGTGGCCACGCGTACCAGGTGGCGCCGGACACCATGATGCGGGTGGCGGCCGATCCGACCCAGTTCCGGCGGTTCCGCGAGCTGATGGACCGCGGCGTGACGCTGGCCGGCGGCGAGGACGCCTCGCGGGCCGATCGGCTGCGGGTCACCCGGGACTTCTACGCCTTCCTCGAGCGCGAGCTGCCGAAGCTCGTCGCCCGGTTCCGATCCGAGTACCCGTCGAAGGGAGAGAACGATGACTGAACCGGCCATCAGCACCGAGGCCCTGGTCAAGACGTACGGGCGCAACCGCGGCCTGGCCGGCCTGGACCTGCGGGTCGACACCGGCGAGGTGTACGGCTTCCTCGGCCCGAACGGCGCCGGCAAGTCCACCACCATCCGGATCCTGCTGGACCTGATCCGACCGACCGGTGGCCGGGTGACCGTGCTCGGCGTCGAGCCACGAGCCGGCGGGGTGGCACTGCGCCGCCGGATCGGCTACCTGGCCGGGGACTTCGTGGTCGACGGTCGGCAGACCGCCCGCGAGTTGCTCGGCTACCTGGCGAACCTGCGCGGCGGAGTGCCCCGCCGGCGGATCGAGGAGCTGGCCGACCGGCTCGGCCTGGACCTGGGCCGGCGGATCAAGGGCCTGTCCAAGGGCAACCGGCAGAAGGTGGGCGTGGTGCAGGCCTTCATGCACGAACCGGAGCTGCTCGTCCTCGACGAACCGACCAGCGGGCTGGATCCGTTCCTGCAACAGGAGTTCGTCGCCCTGGTCCGCGAGGCCCGCGCCGCCGGGCAGACCGTCTTCATGTCGTCGCACGTGATGGGCGAGGTGCAGCAGACCGCCGACCGGGTCGGCATCGTCCGCGAGGGCCGGTTAATCGCGGTGGAGCGGGTCGAGCAGTTGCGCGAACGCGCGGTACGGCAGGTGGAGATCCACTTCGAGGACCCGGTCGACCCGGGCACGTTCGCGGCGCTGCCCGGCGTCGACGAGGTCACCGTGGACGCCGGTCGTACGCTGCGGTGCCGGTTGGCCGGCCGGGCCGACGCCCTGGTCAAGGCGGCGGCCGGGCACACCGTGGTCAGTCTGCTGGCCGAGGAACCCGACCTGGAGGAACTCTTCTTCACCTACTATGCCGGGCGGGAGGCCGACCGTGTCGCCGCGTGACCCGTTCGGCAAGGCCCTGTTCGACGCGCGCCGGTCGCTGCTCGGCTGGACCGTCGCCGTGCTGGCGGTCGGCGCCATGTACGCCTCGTTCTGGCCCACCATCCAGACCCCGGAGATGACCCGGGCGCTGGCCGCGTACCCGAAGGGGGTCATGGAGGCGTTCAACTACACCGACCTGACCAGCGCGGCCGGTTATCTCGGCAGCGCCGTGTACGGCCTGCTGGTGCCGCTGCTGCTGGTGGTGTTCGCGGTCTCCGCCGGCACCCGGGCGGTGGCCGGCGACGAGGAGGCCGGCACGCTGGACCTGACGCTGGCGCACCCGGTCGGGCGGGCCCGGCTCGCGCTGCACCGGTTCGCCGCGCTGGCGGTGGCCATCGTGGTGATCACCGCGCTGCTGGGACTGGTCATGGTCGGGTTGAGCGGCCCGGTGGACTTCGCCGGGGTCTCCCCCGCCGAGTTCGCCGCGGTGAGCCTGCACCTGGCCCTGTTCGGGACGACCTTCGCCGCGCTGGCCTTCGCGCTGGGCGCGGCCACCGGCCGCCGGGCGTTCACCCTGGCGGTCAGCGCCGGCGTGGCCGTGCTGGCCTACCTGGCCAACTCGGTGCTGCCCCAGGTCGAGGCGCTGGCCTGGACCCGCCGGCTCTCCCCGTTCCACTGGTACCTGGGCGGCGACCCGCTCGCGCACGGCCCACAGCCCACCGGCCTCCTGCTCCTGCTGGCCACCACCGCCGTCCTGGTCGCCGCCGGCACCTGGACCTTCACCCGCCGCGACCTCACCTCCTAGCCCCCGCCCCCACCCCGGGGGGTGGGTTATTCGCGCCAGCCGGTGAGGGGGGTGTTTTTGGGGAGATCCACCCGGAAGGCGAGGGTGATCTCGGCGGTGGCGGCGGGTGGCAGGGGCAGGCGCCAGGTGAGTTCGCCGAGGTCGGTGCGTTCGGTGGGGGGCGGCTCCAGGCGGGTCTCCCGGACGGTGATGCTCTCGTCGCGGGAGACCGGCAACTGGTCGAGCACGGTGACCGTGGCCGGGCGCGGGGTGTGGTTGGCCACCGTGGTCCGGTACTCGACCTCCCGGCGCCGGGTGGATCCCAGCGCCGCCCGGGTGTCGCCGCGGCGGACGAGTTCGCGCTCCACCCGTACCCGGTCGTCCAGGCCGAGGGCGAGCTCGGTCTCCTCGCCCGGCGCCCACGACGTGAGCCGGGTGTTGGCGACGAAGTCGCCGCCGTGGAAGACCGCCGCCGGGCCGGGCAGCAGGCTGTGCGTCGAGGTGTTCCGGACGGTGGCCCGCAGGTGGACCTCGGGCGACCGGACCGGGACCGTGACGTGGTCCAGCGCGGCGGGCAGGTCGAGCACCGCGACGGTGGTCCGGTGCGCGGTGCCGTCCGCCGGCACCGCGACCGCCCGGGCCGGCCGGTAGGTGGCCGCGGCGACGCCCTGCTCGACGGCCGCGACGCCCTGCTTCATCGCCGGCGCGGCCGGGCGGGCGGCCCGGCCCAGGGTGCCCCGCGTCGCACCGGGCGGCGGGGGCCCACCGGGTTCGTCGACGGGTCCGCCGCCGAAGGCCGCCATCGCGGGCGCCGCCGCCGGCACCGGCGGCGGCCGCTCCCGGTCCAGGTACCAGGGGGACAGCTCGGGCACCTGCGCGGCCACCGCCGGACGGGCGGTGGAGAGCTGGAGATCGCATTCCGGCCAGTCCTCGCCGGTCCGCTGGCTGACCATCCCGAACCAGGTCAGGGTGAGCGTCTCGTCGACCAGGCGCAGGTCGTACGAGGGTTGCCAGCTCGCCCCGGTGACCAGGTAGGTGAGTTCCAGCTCGACCTCGGCGGCGGCGTCCGGCGCGGCCTCGACGGCCACCGTGACCTCGGCGGTGAGCTGGTCCGGGTTGCGCCGGCCGGCCGCCGCCTGGATCTCCCGGTCCAGGGCGGCCAGTTCCTGAGTCGCCTCGGTCCGGCGCCGGGCCAGCTCGCGCTGCCGGGCCCGACCGTCGGTCAGTTGCCCCGCCACCGCGTCGGCGAACGCGGCCACGTCGGCCGGTGCCGCCTCCCCGGCGGCCAGCGCGCGGGCGTACGTGCCGCCGGCCCGCTCGGCCAGCCGGGCCAGGAACTCGCCGCGCTGCCGCTCGACCGCGTCCGCGTCGTCCAGCCCGGCCACCTCCTCGGCGACGGCCCGCCGGCGACGCTCCAGGTCCGCGACCCGCTCCCCGGTGGTACGCGGCTGGTGCCGGGTCGACACGTCGACGCCGAGCACGGTGGCCGGCCCGCTGCCGCCGACCCGCAGCGAGTCCCGGTCCAGGCTCAGCGGGAGCGGCCCGATGCCCACCCGGTGCTGGCCCGCCGGCAGGGTGACGGTGCCCCGACGGGTGACCCGGGCCCGATCGACATAGACGGTCACCGCGACGACGGGTGCCTCGATCTGCACTGTGTCCACGGCGGCGAGGCTAACCACCCGGCGCGACCCGCGGGTACCGGCCTGGTCGGTCGGCCCGGGCGGCGGGTCGGTCAGCCCGGGAGGAAGGAGAAGCGGACCTGGCGGGTCGGGTTGTCGCCGTTCGGGTCGACCAGGCAGATCGACTGCCAGGTGCCCAGGGCCAGCCGGCCACCGAGCACCGGCAGGGTGGCGTACGGGGCGACGAAGGCCGGCATGACGTGGTCCCGGCCGTGCCCCGGCGAGCCGTGCCGGTGCCGCCACCGCTCGTCGGTGGGCAACAGGTCGTCCAGCGCCGTCACCAGGTCGTCGTCCGAGCCGGAACCGGTCTCGATGATCGCCAGGCCGGCCGTGGCGTGCGGGACGAAGACGTGCAGCAGGCCGTCGCCCTGACCGTCGACGAAGCCCTGGGCCTCGGCGGTGATGTCCCGGACGGTCGGCCGAGACCCGGTCCGGACGGTGATCACTTCACTGCGCATAAGTCCCAGTCTGCCCCAACCGGCTCAACACCGTGATCAGCAGAGCGCGCCGGGAGGCAGGTTGTTACCGGCTGGTATCTGTGTCGCGCGTCGCGTCAAGGGCGACAGAGATGACGCGGAGCGACCGGAGAGGGCAGTATTGCGGGCAGAGACCTATCCCACACGAAGAACCGAGGGAACGCCTGTGGCAACGGAGCGCAAGCGCCCGGTGATCAGCGATGGCCTGCCGAGCCAGCTTCCGGACATCGACCCCGACGAGACCGCCGAATGGGTCGAGTCGCTGGACGGCGTCATCGACGAGCGCGGTGCCAAACGCGCCCGCTACGTCATGCTGCGCCTGCTGGAACGGGCTCGGGAGCGTCAGGTCGGGGTGCCGCCGCTGACGACCACCGACTACATCAACACCATCCCCCCGGAGCGGGAACCCTGGTTCCCGGGTGACGAGCACGTCGAGCGGCGGATCCGGGCCTACATCCGGTGGAATGCCGCCATGCTGGTGCACCGGGCGCAGCGGCCGGAGATCGGCGTCGGCGGGCACATCTCCACCTACGCCAGCTCGGCGTCGCTCTACGAGGTGGGCTTCAACCACTTCTTCCGGGGCAAGAACCACCCCGGCGGCGGCGACCAGATCTTCTACCAGGGTCACGCGTCGCCGGGCATGTACGCCCGCGCCTACCTGGAGGGGCGGCTGAGCGAGCACCAGCTCGACGGGTTCCGGCAGGAACTGTCGCACCCGGGCGGCGCGCTTCCGTCGTACCCGCACCCGCGGCTGATGCCGGACTTCTGGGAGTTCCCCACCGTCTCGATGGGACTCGGCGGGATCAACGCGATCTACCAGGCCCGGTTCAACCGGTACCTGCAGCACCGGGGCATCAAGGACACCTCCGACCAGCACGTCTGGGCCTTCCTGGGCGACGGCGAGATGGACGAGCCGGAGACCCTGGGCGCGATCGGCGCGGCGGCCCGCGAGGAGCTGGACAACCTCACCTTCGTGGTGAACTGCAACCTGCAGCGGCTGGACGGCCCGGTCCGGGGCAACGGCAAGGTGATCCAGGAGCTGGAGGCGTTCTTCCGGGGCGCCGGCTGGAACGTGATCAAGGTGGTCTGGGGCCGGGAGTGGGACCCGCTGCTCGCGGCCGACACCGACGGCGCGCTGGTCAACCTGATGAACGTCACGCCGGACGGTGACTACCAGACCTACAAGGCGGAGTCCGGCGCGTACGTCCGGGAGCACTTCTTCGGGCGCGACCAGCGCACCCGCAAGATGGTCGAGCACCTGAACGACGACGAGATCTGGAACCTCAAGCGGGGCGGTCACGACTACCGGAAGCTCTACGCGGCCTACAAGGCGGCGACCGAGCACACCGGGCAGCCGACCGTCATCCTGGCCAAGACGATCAAGGGCTGGACCCTCGGCTCGCACTTCGAGGGCCGCAACGCCACCCACCAGATGAAGAAGCTGACGCTGGAGGACCTCAAGACCTTCCGCGACCGGCTCTTCCTGGACATCCCGGACGAGGCGCTGGAGAGCAACCCCTACCTGCCGCCGTACTACCACCCGGGCGAGAACTCGGACGAGATGGCCTACCTGAAGGAGCGGCGCACCGCGCTGGGCGGCTACCTGCCGACCCGGCAGGCGAAGACGATCCCGCTGGCCATCCCGGACAGCGAGCGCTTCGGCGACGTCAAGAAGGGTTCCGGCAAGCAGAAGGTGGCCACCACGATGGCCTTCGTCCGGCTGCTCAAGGACCTGATGAAGGACAAGGAGTTCGGCAAGCGCTGGGTGCCGATCATCCCGGACGAGGCGCGCACCTTCGGGATGGACTCGCTCTTCCCGACCAAGAAGATCTACTCGCCGCACGGCCAGAACTACACCGCGGTCGACCGGGATCTCTTCCTGTCGTACAAGGAGGACACCAGCGGGCAGATCCTGCACGAGGGGATCAACGAGGTCGGCTCGGTGGCCTCGTTCACCGCGGCCGGCTCGGCGTACGCCACGCACGGCGAGCCGATGATCCCGGTCTACATCTTCTACTCGATGTTCGGGTTCCAGCGCACCGGCGACGGGCTGTGGGCCGCGGCCGACCAGATGGCCCGGGGCTTCCTGCTCGGCGCCACGGCCGGCCGGACCACGCTCAACGGCGAGGGCCTGCAGCACGAGGACGGCCACTCGCACCTGATCGCGGCCACCAACCCGGCGGTGGTGGCGTACGACCCGGCGTTCGGGTTCGAGATCGCGCACATCGTGGAGAACGGCCTGCACCGGATGTACGGCGAGGCGCAGGAGAACGTCTTCTACTACCTCACCGTCTACAACGAGCCGATCCAGCAGCCGGCCGAGCCGGCCGACCTGGACGTGGACGGCCTGCTCAAGGGCATCTACCGGTACTCCCCGGCGCCGTCGGTGGACCGGTCGGACGCGCCGAAGGCCAACATCCTGGCCTCCGGCACCGGGGTGCAGTGGGCGCTCAAGGCGCAGCAGTTGCTGGCCCAGGACTGGGGGGTGGCCGCCGACGTGTGGTCGGTGACCTCCTGGACCGAGCTGCGGCGGGACGCGGTCGAGGCCGAGGAGCACAACCTGCTCAACCCGGGCAGCGAGCCGCGGGTGCCGTACGTACGGAGCAAGCTGGCCGACGCGGACGGACCGTTCGTGGCGGTCAGCGACTGGATGCGGGCGGTGCCGGACCTGATCTCCCGGTGGATCCCGGGTGACTACACGTCGCTCGGCACCGACGGGTTCGGCCTGTCGGACACCCGGCACGCGCTGCGCCGGCACTTCCACGTCGACGCCGAGTCGATCGCGGTGGCCACCCTGCGCCAGTTGGCGCTGCGCGGCGAGGTGCCGGCCACGGTGCCCGCCGAGGCGGCCGAGAAGTACGCGATCCACGACGTCACCGCCGCGCCGGTCGGCGAGACGGGTGGCGACAGCTAGGCGGCGGGTTCGCAACGGCAGCGCCCGACGGGCGGGTCGCCGTGGTCCACTCCGGACCACGTGCGGCCCGCCCGTCAGCGCGTGGTCAGCAGGCTGAGTCCGTCGTCGGCGTCGGCCGTCGGTCGGTCGGACTCCGCCGGGCCGGCGCCGACCGTCGCGAGGTCGGGCTCCGCCGCGTCGGCGTCGACCGCCGCCAGGTCGGTGAGCCGGGACAGCGAGGTCTCCAGATCCGCGCCGACCTTCCGCATGCCGAGCCGCAGCAGCGCGCCGCTGACCCGGCCGGCCGGCCACCGGACCACGATCAACCGGGCGGAGGTGCCGTCCGGCTCCTCGCTCAGCTGCACGTACACCTCGGTCCGCGCCTCGGCGCGGGCGCCGGCGCCCTTGGCCCGTTCCCGCCAGCCGATCAGCGTCGGCGGCTGGAAGACGATCACCTCCGCCTCGTGGGCCGCACCGCGCCGGGCCGCGAGCACCCGCTGCCGTCGGCCGTAGCCATCGCCGGACAGCACCTCGGCCTGCCGGACCCCGGCCAGCCAGGCGGGCAGCTGCTCGGCCCGCTGCACCACCTCCCACACCGTCTCGATCGGCGCCCGGACGTACGCGCTCCGTTCAACGAGGATCATCACTCCCCCTCCACTCAGGACATCAACTGACTTAGGGGATCTTATGTGCATTTAATGGACATAGCGGCCGGCCTTCCCCGCGACACGCCGCGCGGACTACAGTCCGAGCACCCTTCACGTGTGAGGAGCGCCGATGAGCCCCGGTACGCCGCTGCCCGCCTTCCCGCCCGGCTTCACCTGGGGGGTCGCCACGTCCTCGTACCAGATCGAGGGTGGCGTCGACGCCGACGGGCGCGGCCGGTCGATCTGGGACACCTTCGCCCACCAGCCCGGCCGGATCATCGACGGCACGACCGGCGACGTCGCCTGCGACCACTACCACCGGTACGCCGAGGACGTCGCGCTGATGGCCGGGCTGGGCATCGGCGCGTACCGGTTCTCGATCGCCTGGCCGCGGATCCAGCCGGCCGGCACCGGACCGGCCGAGCCGGCCGGCCTGGACTTCTACGACCGGCTGGTGGACGCGCTGCTGGAACGCGACGTCGACCCGGTGGCCACGCTGTTCCACTGGGACCTGCCGCAGGCGCTGGAGGACGTCGGCGGCTGGCTGAACCGGGACACCGCGCACCGGTTCGCCGACTACGCCGAGCTGGCCGCCGGCCGACTCGGCGACCGGGTCAAGCTGTGGCTCACCCTCAACGAGCCGTTCATCCACATGACCCTGGGCTACGGCACGGGCGAACACGCGCCGGGCCGGACGCTGCTGTTCGGCGCGGTGCCAGCGGCACACCACCAACTGCTCGGCCACGGGCTGGCGGTGGCGGCGCTGCGCGCCCGTACCGGCAGCCCGGTCGGGATCGCCAACAACTACTCACCGGTCCGGCCGCAGGGCACCGGCGAGGCCGACCTGGCCGCCGCGGCGGCGTACGACGCGCTGCACAACCGGCTGTTCACCGACCCGCTGCTGGGCCGGGGCTACCCCGTCGGGCTGGGCCTGGACCCCGCCGAGGCCGGTGCCGGGGCGGCGGACCTGGTCCGGGACGGTGACCTGGCGGTGATCGCCGCCCCGATCGACGTGCTCGGGGTGAACTACTACAACCCGACCGGCATCGCCGCGCCCGCCGAACCGGACGGGCCGCTGCCGTTCGAGATGGTGCCGCTGACCGGCTACCCGCGCACCGCGTTCGACTGGCCGGTCGTACCGGAGGGGTTGCACGAGCTGCTCACCACGCTGCGCGACCGGTACGGCGCCGACCTGCCACCGATCCAGATCACCGAGAACGGCTGCGCGTACGACGACACGGTCGCGGCCGACGACGGCTGCGCCGACCCGGAGCGGATCGCCTACCTGGACGGCCACCTGCGGGCCGTGCACCGGGCCGTCGCCGACGGGGTCGACGTGCGCGGCTACTTCGTCTGGTCGCTGCTGGACAACTTCGAGTGGGCCGAGGGCCAGACCAAACGGTTCGGCCTGGTGCACGTGGACTTCGACAGCCAGGTCCGCACCCCCAAGTCGTCGTACGCCTGGTACCGCGACCTGATCAGCCGTCGATGACGACGTTCGACCCGACGCCGGCCTCGCTGCCGGCCGCGCTGGCCGAGCCCACCGTCAAGGTACGACCGGCCTGGATCGCGCTGATCTTCAGCGCCAACCTCGGCGTCTGGATGGCGTTCTTCACCCCCATCCAGATCCTGCTGCCGCAGCAGATCGAGCGGATCCAGCCGACCGGCAAGGAGGCGATGCTGGCCGTCGTCACCGGGCTCGGCGCGCTCGCCGCGGTGGTGGTGAACCCGCTGGCCGGCGCGTTGTCGGACCGGACCACCCCGCGGCTGTTCGGCCGGGACCTGGGCCGGCGGCACATCTGGACGTGCTGCGGCGCGCTGCTCGGCGCCGTCGCCCTGGTGCTGCTGGCCCGGCAGGACACCATCCTCGGCGTCGCGCTCGGCTGGGTCGCCGCCCAGACCTGCTTCAACGCCATGCTGGCCACGCTCAGCTCGGCGATCCCGGACCGGGTCCCGGTGACCCAGCGCGGCGGGGTGTCCGGTTGGGTGGGCATCCCGCAGGCGCTCGGGCTGGTGCTGGGCGCCGTCCTGGTCACCGCCGTGATCAGCGGCAACGCCGCCGGTTACCTGGCCGTCGCGGTGGCGGTGCTGGCGCTGGCCCTGCCGTTCGCGCTGTTCACCGCCGACGATCCACTGCCGCGTACGCACCGGCCGGCGCTGCGGGCCCGGGGGCTGATCACCGGGATGTGGATCAGCCCGCGGGCGCACCCGGACTTCGCCTGGGCCTGGCTGACCCGCTTCCTGGTTCAGATCGGCAACGCCCTGGGCACCCTCTACCTGCTCTACTTCCTGCAGGACAAGGTCCGGTACCCGGACCCGGAGGGCGGGCTGCTGGTGATGATCCTACTCTACACGGTCGGGATGATGACCACCGCCGTGGTCGCCGGTCGGCTGTCGGACCGGTCCGGCCGGCGCCGGGTCTTCGTCATCTGGTCCGGGGTGATCATGGCGGTGGCGGCCCTCCTGCTGGCGGTGTGGCCGATCTGGTCCGCCGCCCTGGTCGCCGCGCTGCTGCTGGGCGCCGGGTACGGCGTCTACCTCGCCGTCGACGCCGCGTTGATCACCCAGGTGCTGCCGCAGGCCACCGACCGGGGCAAGGACCTCGGCGTGATCAACATCGCGAACTCCGCCCCGCAGGTCCTCGGCCCCGCCCTGAGCGCACCCATCGTCGTCCACCTGGGCGGCTACCCCACCCTCTACGCGGTCACGGCCGCCGTCACCGTCCTCGGCAGCGTCCTGGTCCTGAAGATCCGCACCGTCCCCTGACCGCGGCGGACCGTCCCCTGACCAGGGCGGTCGCCGGTCAGCCGAGCAGGGTGAGGGCTGCTACCGCGGCGGTGAGGGTGACGGCGGCGGTGAGGGCGCCGGTCCAGAGGAACCGGGGCCAGCGGACGGGGACGTCGGCCGCGCGGCAGCGTTCCAGCCAGAGCAGGGTGGCCAACGAGCCCCAGGGCGCCAGTACAGCAACCACAGGCGGGCGGCGGTGGCCAGCAACGCGGCGACCTGCGGCAGCGCCATCCGCTCGGCGAACCGCAGGACGGTCAGGCCGACCCGCTCGGCGGCCAGCAGGTTGGTCAGGTTGGACACCGGCAGCAGCAGGCTCGCCGTGTTGGCCAGCCAGACCGTGGTCATGGCCAGCGGCAGTGGAGCGATGCCGGCCCGGACCGCCATGGCGATCATGACCGGGGTGAGCAGCACGGCGGTGGTGTCCAGGTTCAGCACGAGCGTGGTCAGCGTGGCCAGCCCGACGCTCAGCCCGAACAGTGCCGGGTAGCTGCCCCGGGCCAGCCCGGCCATCCGGGCCGCCAGCACGTCGAAGAACTCGGCCCGGGCGGCCAGCTCGGCCAGGATCAGCACCGCGAACAGGAACACCAGCAGCGGCGCGATCCGCCGTACCGTGGCGGCCGCGTCGTGCTCGGGCACCAGACCCACCGCGAGCAGCAGCAACCCGACCCCGAGCAGGCCGAGCGCCAGCACGTCCGAGCCGCCCAGCCGGCTCCACCACCGCCGTACGCCGGGACGCGGCGCCTCCCGCTCCCCCACCGTCACCGCATCCACGCTCTCTCCCCGGCGCGGCCGGCGGCCCGGCGGCTCGCACGCGCGCCGACCCGGACTACCCCGCACGGCGCGGCGCGACACCGTGACCCGCCCGACGTCCACCACCCCCGGTCCGGGGGGAAACCTGGTGGCGAGCCCACCCGGGGCCGCCCGTAGGCTTGACCCCGTGACGGTACGCGTACGCTTCGCCCCATCCCCGACCGGAATGTTCCACGTCGGCGGCGCCCGCTCGGCGCTGCAGAACTGGATCTTCGCCAAGCAGCAGAGCGGCGTCTTCGTGCTGCGGATCGAGGACACCGACGCCGCCCGGAACCGCCCGGAGTGGACCGAGGGCATCCTGTCCGCGCTGGACTGGATCGGCATCCGGCGGGGCAGCTACGAGGGGCCGCACTTCCAGTCGGAGAACGCGGCCGAGCACCGGGCCGCCGCCGCCCGGCTGTACGAGTCCGGCCGCGCCTACTACTGCGACTGCACCCGGGACGCGGTGCAGGCCCGCACCGGGTCGCAGCACAAGGGGTACGACGGGTTCTGCCGGGACCGGAGCCTCGGCCCGGGCGAGGGGCGGGCGCTGCGGTTCCGTACGCCCGACGAGGGTGCCACGGTGGTGGTCGACCTGATCCGGGGCGAGCCGACCTTCGACAACAAGCTGATCGAGGACTTCGTGATCGCCCGCGGCGACGGGTCACCGGTGTTCCTGCTGGCCAACGTCGTCGACGACATGACCATGGGGATCACCCACGTGATCCGGGCCGAGGAGCACCTGCCGAACACCCCGAAGCAGCAGCTGCTGTGGGACGCGCTCGGGGTGAAGCCCCCGGTCTGGGCGCACGTGCCGGTGGTGGTCAACGAGAAGCGGCAGAAGCTGTCCAAGCGCCGGGACAAGGTGGCCCTGGAGGCGTACCGGGACGAGGGTTACCTCGCGGCCGCGATGCGCAACTACCTGATGCTGCTCGGTTGGGCGCCGTCCGGGGACCGGGAGATCGTCCCGTGGTCGGTGATCGAGGACGAGTTCCGGCTGTCCGAGGTCAACCCGTCACCGGCGTTCTTCGACGAGAAGAAGCTGCGGGCCTTCAACGGCGAGTACATCCGCGCGCTGCCGGTCGAGGAGTTCGTCGCCGCCTGCCAGCCGTGGCTGACCGGGACGGAGACCATCGCGCCGCCGCCGTGGCGGCCGGAGGAGTTCGACCCGGCCGCGTTCGCCGCGGTCGCGCCGCTGGCGCAGACCCGGATCGCGGTGCTCGGCGAGATCGTGCCGAACGTCGACTTCCTCTTCCTGGAGTCGCCGCTGATCGACGAGGCGGCCTGGGCCAAGGCGATGAAGGATGGCGCGGGCGAGTTGCTGGACGCCGCCGTCGCCGGGTACGAGGCGCTGGCCGACTGGACCGCCGCGCCGCTGAAGGCGGCACTGGAGGAGGTCGGCACGGCGCGCGGGTTGAAGCTCGGCAAGACCCAGGCCCCGGTACGGGTGGCGGTGACCGGCCGGACGGTGGGGCTGCCGCTGTTCGAGTCGCTGGAGGTGCTCGGTCGGGAGCGGACGCTCGCCCGCCTGCGGGCGGCCCGGGTCCGCCTGCCCTGACCGCCCCGCCCCAGCCCCCGCACCAGCCGAAAGCGCCGTCCGTGGTCCGGAGGGGCGTCGACCCGTACCGCCGGGCCGACGTCCTCCGGATCGGCGGATGCTATTGACGTTTCCCTATGTTAGCGTTAACAGATTGTTACCGGCTGAGACGGACGCACCCGGTGTCGCCGACCTGCCACCGCGGCGTGTCCCAGCCGCCACCGCGACAGTCAGGAGAAACGGCCGTGCGATCGGAAGCCACCTCGTCCCCGCCACCGGATGACGCCGCCACCGGGCGGACACCGCCGGGCGGTCCCCGCCGCCGGATCGGGCGGATCCTGGCCGCCGCCGTCGCGGTCGGCATGCTCACCGCCACGGTCGCGGTCTCCGCGGCGTCGGCCGCCGACAACCCGTACCAGCGGGGACCGGATCCGACCCTGGCCAGCGTCGCGGCGACCCGCGGGCCGTTCGCCACCACCCAGACCACGGTGCCGGCCGGCAACGGCTTCAACGGGGGCTACCTCTACTACCCCACCGACACCAGCCTCGGGACGTGGGGCGCGGTGGCGATCGTGCCCGGCTACAGCGCGCTGTTCGCCAACGAAGAGGCCTGGATGGGGCCGTGGCTGGCGTCCTTCGGGTTCGTCGTGCTCGGCATCGAGACCAACAGCCGCACCGACGGCGCGGAGCCGCGCGGTACCCAACTGCTGGCCGCCCTCGACTACCTGACCCGGTCCAGTCCGGTGCGTACCCGGGTCGACCCCAACCGGTTGGGCGTCATCGGCCACTCCGCCGGTGGCGCCGGCGCGCTCAGCGCGGCGCTGCGGCGGCCGTCACTGCGGTCCGTGGTCGGCCTCGCGCCCGGCGCGCCCGGCGGCGGCATCAACCTGGCCGACGACCGGGTGCCGACGATGTTCATCTCCGGTGAACGGGACACCACCGTCACCCGGTCCTACCTCCAGGGGCTCTACACCACCCTGCCGGCCAGCACGGAGAACGCCTGGGTGGAGATCACCGGCAACGACCACCTGTCGTTCACCAGGTCGAACCCGACCGAGATGCGCACCCTGATCCCCTGGTTGAAGATCTTCCTCGACAACGACACCCGGTACGCGCAGTTCCTCTGCCCGCTGGCGGACCCGAGCAACATCTCCATGTACCGCAACACCTGCCCGCTGGTACCGCCGGGCCTGCCGACCCCGACGCCGACGACCTCGTCCCCGGGCGACCCGTCGAGCCCGCCGCCGTCCAGCCCACCGCCGTCCACGCCGCCGCCGTCCAGCCCGCCGCCGGCCGGGGCCTGCGCCGCGACCTACCGCACCACCAGCACGTGGCCGGGCGGCTTCCAGGGCGAGGTCACGGTGACCGCCGGCAACGCGGCGATCAACGGTTGGACCGTCCGGTGGACCCTCGCCGGCGGCCAGAGCATCAGCCAGGTGTGGAACGGCACCCTGACCACGAGCGGCTCGTCCGTCTCGGTGCGGAACGTGTCGTACAACGGGTCCCTGCCGGCGGGTGGTTCGGCCACGTTCGGCTTCCTCGGCTCCGGCACGGCCACCAGCCCGGTGATCACCTGCACCAGCCCGTGACGATGCGCGCCGCCGGCCCGGCCGCCCGGACAACCGGGTGGCCGGCCGGCGGAGTCCTCGACGCGGGTCCTAGCTCGGACGGCGGCGGGCCAGCACGACGGCCGCGGTGGCGGCGGCGAGCAGCAGGACGCCGCCTGTCCGGGCCGGTTATCGTGATCTTCGTCGCAGCCGGGTCGAGCTTCGCTGCGAAGGCCGGCCGCAGCCGCGCCGGCGCCTTCGCCAGCCGCGCCCGGTTGGCCGGATCGCTGCTGGTCAGCGAGTTGTGTGCGGCCGCCGGACCGGCCGGCAGCAGTGCGCACAGCAGCCCTGTGACGACGGTCGGCAGCCGCACCGCGGATCGTCGAACCCCGCCCCCCACGGACGCCTCCATGCCGATACGATTCGCCCACCGATCACCTTCTGCCGGCTAGTCGGCCAGAGATCGCAGATAGTTCCAAAACACCGCACCGGAAGGTGCAACCGAACGGCCTACTCCGGAGTCTTTCAGGGGAGCGTCCGCACACCCCGCGATACACCACGTCACGGGCGCGGCAGCCGTTCGGGGACAGCGGACCGGCCGGCGGTCCAGCGGTCCACGGGGGCGAGGAGGGCGGCAATGAACCTTTTTCAACCTGAACCGCGCGGTGCACACGCGCCGTCCTCGGCCGCCGCCGCCGACGGCCCGCAAGGAGAGGTTGAAAGAGGCTCAATGAACCGGACGTCCAGGCGGCTGATCATCCTGCTGGCGGCGGCCTGTTCCGCCGTCGCGCTCACCGGCGCCACCGTGGCCGGGGCGGCGGCCGCTGCCGCGCCACGGGCCGCGGTCACCGGCACCACCGCGACGGCGCCCAAGCCCGGGCCGAAGGCGCCGCTGTCCGTACGGATCAGCGGTGAGCAGATGGGCGAGCCGCTGGTCATCCGCGCCGAGACCGACGAGACGCTGTACGACGCGGTGTTCGACCAGGTGAGCTGGATGGGCGGGGCCGGTCAGGCGCGGGCGCTGTCCGCCGAGGACCTCGGCGTCAAGTACACGGTGCTGGTGTTCTCCGGGGACGTCGCCACGCAGACCTACGACCTCTACCCGTTCGCCAAGGGCGGACCGCGCGCCTGCCGCCCGGCCAAGCAGCCGGGCCGCACCGGCACGGCCGCCTGGTTCTACGGCCGGCTCAACATGCCGGAGACGCTGCGCGCCGCCGGGGTGCCGCTGGCCGAACGGCCCGGCACGGTCACCGGCGGTATCGGCGGTGGGGTCGCGGTCGAGCGGGCCGAGACGCTCGATCCGGGCAAGGACGTCGACCGAGTCCTCGGTGACCTGCAACGGGTGCTGCTGCTCAACGCCGGGGTGGTCATCGCCATCACGGCCGGCCTGGCAGCCATCGCGCTGCTGATCCGCCGCCGCAGCGGGTGAGCCCGCACCGGAGGTGATCCGGGTTCAGCACCACCGGCGTGGCGGGCGCTCCCGTCGGGCGGTACGCGACGCCGGGCGGACCGCGCCGTGCCGGTGCGCGCCGGCCCAACCAGGACGGTCCGGACGGCAGCCGACCGGGTCAGGTCCGGGTTCGGCGCGGCGGCGCGGCTCGTCCTCGACCGGGTCGGCGGGACGCGGACGAGGCACCCGCGCGGTGGCGTACTCGGTGCCGGGCTCCGGCTCGGCCGGACGACCGGCGGCGGGCGACGCCGTGCCGACCGGTGGCTCGACGGCGGTGCCCGACGGCGCGGACCCCGGGTGGGTCGTCGGGTGCGGACGGAGCTCCCCGATCCAGCGCAGCTGCAGCCCCGGCCGGGCCGGCGCCGGCTGCTGATCGCCCAGCAGACAGGGCTGGTCGCCGTCGGCACAGCCGCGCTCGGCCTCGCCGTGCACCATCCCGACCTCCTCAGGCTCCACCGCCGCCGCGCGGGCGTGCTCCGCTCCGACCGGCCCACCGGGGCTCGTTGCCCGGGCGAACCTTTCGGGTCCTCACCGTACTGGCCGGCACCGACGGACCGGACGGCGCCGTCGGCGGAGATCACCTGGCCGACCGGGCCGTGGGCGGCAAGCGCACCGCCGGTCACCGTCCCGGGCGGCCCGGTTGACCCGGTACGGCCGACCGGAGGACCGCCCCGATCGTGGCCCAGAGCGGGGCGACGACGAACCAGATGACGACCACGGCACCGAGCCGCATCATCCACCGCACCAGTTCGCCGGTCCGCTCGGCATCGCCGACCAACAGGATGGCGGTGCCGAGCAGCGCGCAGGCGATGGCGGCGGCGAGCACGGCCTTGCCCCACTCCCGCCACTCGTACCGGGCCCGGCCCCAGCCGTTCTTCGGCGGCTTCCACGGCGGCGGTCCGCCGCCGAACCAGTGGGCGAACCGCTGGTCGGCCCAGCGGATCATGGTGTGCCCGAAGGCGACGGAGAACCCGAGGTACGCGGCGGCCAGGCCGTGCGTGACGTTCGCCGTGGCGCCCCGGCTCAGGTCGACCGTGGTGGCGATCAGCAGCACCACGTCCACCAGCGGCACGCAGACCAGCAGGACGGCACCCAGCCGGCGCCGGCGCAGCAGGTACCGGGCCAGCAGGCCGGCGCCGAGCAGCACCCAGAAACCGATCTCGCACGCGGCGATCACCGCCAGGACCATGAGACGGACCTCCACTTCGTCCGTTCCAGCCTGTCGCCCCGCACCGGCGTCGGCCTCGACGCGCACGACGAGATCCGGGTCCGTCGAACGATGGAGAGTACGACTTTCGGCGTACCCGGGCCGGTCCCGTCTCGTCGGGCGGGTGGAGACCGGCGGGTCGGGCGTGTGGTGGGATCGGACGGTGACCTCCTGGTTCGCCGGCCGACGGCGCCACCTGCGGCTGGACCTGGCGCTGGCCGGCGCGTCGTTCGCGGTGGGGCTGGTGCTGATCGGGATGGGCAACGTGCGGGTGTTGCCCACCGGTGGGCACACCCCGCCGACGGTGTTCGCGGTGTTCCTGTTCACGGCCTGCGTCGCGGTGGCCCTGCGCCGGTTCGCGCCGCGGACGAGCCTGGCGGTGGGGACCGCCGCGCTCGTCGCCGACCTGGTGGCGGGCGGTTCGCTGGCCACCAGCCTGGTGTACACCCAGGTGCTGTACGACGCGTGCGTCTACGGTCCGCCCCGGCTGTGGCGGTGGCTGCTGCGGATCGCGGTGGCGCTGACCGTGCTCGGCGCGGTGGCCGGGGTGCTGGTCGCCCGCTCCTGGCAGGGCGTCGCGCTGGGCGTACTGGTGATCCTGGTCGCGGTCCTGCCGGTGGTGACCGGGATCAGCGTCCGGCAGTACCGGGACCAGGCGGCGGAGGCCCGGGCCCGCGCCGAGCAGACCGCCCGGCTGGCGGAGCTCGACCGGCGCCAGGCGGTGCTGGCCGAACGGCACCGGATGGCCCGGGAACTGCACGACGTGATCGCCAACCAGCTCAGCGCGGTGGCCATCCACGCCACCGCCGCGCTCTCCGTCCGTGACCTCGACCGCGCGCAGTTGGACCAGGCGCTGCGGGTGATCCGGGAGAACAGCGTCCGCGGGCTGGCCGAGATGCGACAGATGATCGGGCTGCTCCGGGAGCCGGCGGACCCGATGGGCCCGGCCGACGACGGTCCGGGCGAGGACCGGCCGAGCGACGACGGTCCGGTGGGTGGCGTACCGGTGGGTGGACCGGGGGCGGCCGATCCGCCCACCCGGGTCCGGCTGGCCGAGGTGGACCGGCTGGTCCGGTGGGTCGGCGACGCCGGCCTGACGGTACGGCTGGACACCGTCGGCGCGGCCCGTCCGTTGCCGATCAGCGTCGACCTGGCCGCCTACCGGATCGTTCAGGAGGCGTTGACCAACGCGCTCAAGCACGGCTGCGGGGAGACGACCGTGACGGTCGGCTACCGGCCGGACGAGGTGACGGTGACCGTGGAGAACCCGCTGCCCACCGACGGCCCGGTGGGCGCGACGCTGCCCGGTGCCGGCGCCGGGCTGATCGGCATGCGGGAGCGGGCCGCGTTGCTGCACGGCCGGTTCGACGCCGGCCGGCACGGGGACCGCTGGCGGGTGCACGCCGAACTACCGACCGGGGAGACGCGGGAATGACCGACCGGATCACGGTGCTGCTCGCCGACGATCAGGAGGCCGTCCGGGCCGGCCTGGCGCTGATCCTGGCCAGCGCGCCGGACATCGAGGTGGTCGGCCAGGCCGCCGACGGCGAGGAGGCCGTCCGGCTGTGCCGCGAGCTGCGCCCGCGGGTGGCCGTGCTCGACATCCGGATGCCCCGGCTGGACGGCATCTCGGCGACCCGGGAGATCGCCGCCGAGGCCCTGGCCGACGTGCTGGTCCTGACCACCTTCGATCTCGACGAGTACGTCTTCGGCGCGCTGCGGGCCGGTGCCGCCGGTTTCCTGCTCAAGGACACCGACGCGGCCGGTCTGGTGGACGCGGTCCGCACGGTCGCCCGGGGCGAGGGGGTGATCGCGCCGGCGGTGACCCGCCGGTTGATCCAGGCGTTCGCGGCCACCACGCCCGCCGCGCCGGCGAGCACCCGGGCCGCCGTGGCCGGGTTGACCCCGCGCGAACGCGACGTGCTGGCCTGCCTGGGCCTGGGCCTGTCCAACCAGCAGGTCGCCGACCGGCTGGCGATGGCCGAGAGCACCACCAAGACCCATGTCAGCCGGATCCTCACCAAGCTCGGCCTGCGCAGCCGGGTGCAGGCCGCCATCCTGGCCCAGGAGTTGGGCCTGCCCGCACCCGGCGACTGAGCCGCCCCCGGGAACCGGGCCCGAGCTCACCCCTGCGGAGTGGACCCGCGGCGGCCGGCCCTGGCACTCACCCGGCCGGGACCGGCCCGCGGGCGGTCGGTCCGGCACCGGTCCGGTCGGCAGCCACCCGGTCGGAGCCGGCCAGTCGGGCGGCCAACGGCACCAGCGTCAGGGCCAGCAACCACCCGCCGAGCACGTCGACCGGCCAGTGCGCCAGCAGCGCCACCCGGGTCAGTCCGATCAGGACCGCGAACGCGGCGGCCAGGACGGCCAGCGCGACCCGTGCCGGCCGGCCCAGCCGGTGCCACAGCAGCAGGACCGCCGCCAGGGCCGCGGCGGCGGCGTTGCTGGTGTGCCCGCTGGGGAACCCGTTGCTGGTCGCCACGACGAACCCGTCGACCGGTCGGGGATGGTGCAGCAGCAGGTGCAGCAGGCTCCAGGTGACCGGGACCAGCACCGTCACCACGGCGCAGAACACCGCCGGCCGGCGCCGCCGGGCGGCCGCCAGGACCAGCGTGGCCAGCAGGCCGGCGGCCAGGAACGGGCCGGTCGCGGCCACGTCGGTGGCGATCCGGAGCACGGCGATCAGGCCGGGCCGGTCCGTGCCGTACCCGCGGAAGGCGGCACTGACCGCGGCGTCGAGGCCGGCCAGCGGCGCCCAGCCGACCATGGTGAGGGCGAGCAGTGCCAGGAGACCGGCCAGCGCGACCAGCGGGACCGCCAGCGGCGTACGGGTGATCATGTCCGCATGGTCGCACGCGGACGCGCCCGGGCGGGCCCGCGTCCGGCGTGGCAGGCTGGACCGGTGACTGACCGTTCCGGAGCCGCGAACGCGCAGGCCGGCGGCGCCGGATCCCGGTCCCGGGGCGCCGGGACCGGCCGGTCCCGGTCGGCCGGGCCCGGCCCGGCGGGCGACCGTGCGGCCGGCCCCGCCGGCGGCGACCTGACCGAGACGGTACGCCGGATCGAGCGCGCGGCCGGCTCGCTGGCCAGCGCCAGCCTGGCCCGGATGGACGACGCGCTGCCCTGGTTCCGCGGCCTGCCGGCCGACCAGCGGTCCTGGGTGATGCTGGTCGCCCAGGCCGGCGTCCGGTCGTTGGTGGAGTGGCTGCGGCAGGGCGGCGGTGTGGCGGACAGCCCGCAGGAGGTCTCCGACGAGGTGTTCGCGGCCGCCCCGCGCGCCCTGGCCCGGTCGATCAGCCTCCAGCAGACGGTCGCGCTGATCAAGGTCACCATCGACGTGGTCGAGGAGCAGGTCCCGCATCTGGCCGCCGTGGGCGAGGAGGTACTGCTGCGCGAGGTGGTGCTCCGGTTCTCCCGGGAGATCGCCTTCGCGGCGGCCCGGGTGTACGCCCGGGCCGCCGAGTCGCGCGGCGCCTGGGACGCCCGGTTGCAGGCGCTGCTGGTGGACGCGCTGCTGCGCGGCGACTCGTCGGACGTGCTGGCCAGCCGGGCGGCGGCGCTGGGCTGGTCGGACGCCCCGCCGGTGGCGGTGGCGGTCGGCCGGTCACCGGGCGGCGATGTCACCGCCGTGCTGCACACCGTCTACCGGATCGCCCGGCGGATCGACGTCGAGATCATCGGTGGGGTGCACGGCGACCGGCTCGTTCTCGTGCTCGGCGGGGTGGCCAATCCGTTGGCCGCCACCGAGCGGCTGCTGGCCGGCTTCGGTGACGGACCGGTGGTGGTCGGTCCGGCGGTGCCCAGCCTGGACACGGCGACCGACTCGGCCCGGGCGGCGCTGGCCGGGTTCCGGGCCGCGCCGGCCTGGCCGACCGCGCCGCGCCCGGTCGCGGCCGCGGACCTGCTGCCCGAGCGCGCGTTGGCCGGCGACTCGGAGGCCCGCCGCGACCTGCGGCAGGACGTCTACGGGGTGCTGGTACGGGCCGGTGGTGAGCTGCTGGAGACGCTGGACGCGTTCTTCGCCGCCGGCGGGGTGCTGGAGAGCGCCGCCCGGGCGCTGTACGTGCACCCCAACACCGTGCGCTACCGGCTGCGCCGGATCGCCGAGGTGACCGGCTTCGCGCCGCTGGCGCCCCGGGACGCGTTCGCCCTGCGGGTGGCCCTCACGGTGGGCCGGTTGGACCCGGCAGCCCTGGGAATCCCGAATCAGACGTGAAGCATGAATGCCCACGTAATCGCCCATAACACTCATGATCATTGCCGATATTTGTCGGAACTCTACAAAGCTCGTAGTACGGTTTGGTGACTGCCGGCACCCAACTGACCGCCAAGTATCCGGGAGAGTCGTAGACGTGCTCGCCGTACTCTCCCCCGGCCAGGGTTCACAGAAGCCCGGCTTCCTCGCCCCCTGGCTCGACCTGCCCGGAGCCCGGGACCGCCTGGCCGAGTGGTCGACGCTGGCCGGGGTCGACCTGGTCCACCTGGGCACCCGGGCCGACGCCGACGAGATCAAGGACACCGCGCGGACCCAGCCGCTGCTGGTCGCCGCCGCGCTGCTGGCCGCCGAGCAGCTGCCCATGTCCGAGGTCGGACTGACCGCCGGGCACAGCGTGGGCGAACTGGGCGCCGCCGCCCTGGCCGGCGTGCTGTCCGCCGAGGCGGCGATCACGCTGGCCGGCGCCCGGGGCCGGGAGATGGCCGCCGCCTGCGCGTTGGAACCGACCGGGATGGCCGCCGTGCTCGGCGGCGACCCGGACGAGGTGCTCACCGCCATCGAGGCGGCCGGCCTGCACGCCGCCAACCGTAACGGCGCCGGACAGGTTGTCGTGGCCGGGGCGGTCGACCGGCTGGAGAAGTTCGCCGCGCAGCCGCCGACCCGGGCCCGGGTCATCACGTTGCAGGTCGCCGGCGCGTTCCACACCCCGTACATGGCGCCGGCCGAGGCGGCGCTCGGCGCGGTGGCCGCCGACATCACACCCGCCGATCCGGCCCGGCTGCTGCTGTCCAACCTCGACGGCACCGCGGTCGACGACGGCCGGGAACTGCTCCGGCGACTGGTCCGCCAGGTCACCGCGCCGGTCCGCTGGGATCTGTGCATGCGTACCCTGGCCGAGGTCGGCGTCACCGGCGTGATCGAACTCCCGCCGGCCGGCACGCTCGCCGGGCTGGTCAAGCGGGAACTGCGGGCGACCGGCGGACCCGAGATCGTCACCCTGAACACCCCCGACGACCTGCCGGCCGCCCGGGACCTGATCGCCCGCACCGGAGGACACGCCTGATGGGTTCGCGCATCATCGCCATGGGCCACTACCAGCCGTCCCGGGTGGTCACCAACGACGAGTTGGCCCAGATCGTGGACACCAACGACGAGTGGATCCGGGACCGCGTCGGCATCGTCACCCGCCGGATCGCCGACACCGAGACGGTGGCCGACATGGCGACGGCCGCCGCCGGCAAGGCGCTGGCCAACTCGGGCCTGAGCGCCGCCGACATCGACCTGGTCGTGGTGGCCACCTGCACGTCGGTGGACCGCAGCCCGAACGTGGCCTGCCGGGTCGCCGCCAAGCTGGGCATCACCGCGCCGGGCGCCTTCGACATCAACACCGCCTGCTCGGGCTTCTCCTACGCGCTGGGCACCGTCGACCACGCGCTGAGCGCGGGGGCGGCCCGCAACGCGATCGTGATCGGGGCGGAGAAGCTGTCCGACTTCACCGACTGGACCGACCGGTCGACCTGCATCATCTTCGGCGACGCCGCCGGCGCCGCGGTGGTCACCGCCACCGGCCCGGGCGAGGAGTCCGGCGTCGGCCCGGTGGTCTGGGGCTCGGCCCCGGAGAAGAGCGACGCGGTACGCATCGAGGGCTGGCGCCCGTACATCGAGCAGGAGGGCCAGTCGGTGTTCCGCTGGGCCACCACCGCCCTCGCGCCGCTGGCCCGGCAGGCCTGCGAGCGGGCCGGTGTCAGCCCGCGGGAACTGGCGGCGTTCGTGCCGCACCAGGCCAACGCCCGGATCATCGACGGCATCGTCAAGCGGCTGGACATCCCGCAGGCGGTCATCGCCAAGGACATCGTCGAATCCGGCAACACCTCCGCGGCGAGCGTGCCGCTGGCCCTGTCCAAGCTGGTCGAGCGTCGGGAGGTGCCCTCGGGCGCGCCGGTGCTGCTGTTCGGCTTCGGCGGTGGCCTGACCTACGCGGGTCAGGTCGTCCGCTGCCCCTGAACCCGACCCTGCCCGCCGGTCCGCCGTCGCGAACCGGTGGCCACGAGTTCAGCCCGGCTTCACCCGCTCGGGCTGCAATGGGCCATCCCGCCCGAACCCCCACAGATCCCACTCGGGGAAACCACCGTATTCAGGGAGAGGAACCAATTCCCATGACCCGTGACGAGATCACCGCCGGCCTGGCCGAGATTCTCGAGGAAGTCGCCGGCGTGAACCCGGGCGACGTGGCCGTCGACAAGTCGTTCACCGACGATCTCGACGTCGACTCGCTGTCCATGGTCGAGGTCGTCGTCGCCGCCGAGGAGAAGTTCGGCGTGAAGATCCCGGACAACGAGGTGCAGAACCTCAAGACGGTCGGCGACGCCGTCAGCTACATCGAGGCCCAGGCCTGACTTAACGGGTCCCCACGGATGTTTCCGAGGGACTTTCCCTCCCGGCGATGCCGGGATTCCCAGCTCGGACCGCATCCGACCCACCGTCCCGGAAGGAGGCGATCGCATGTCTGACGTCGTCGGCACTGGCACGGTCGCGTTCAGCCGTGACGAGGATCGTCCTCGCGGCGTTGACGTCGCGGCCTGCGGTGTAGCCGCAGGCCGCGCAGTCGAAGACGCGCAGACCCAGCCCGAGGCGTTCCTTGGTTCTCGTACCGCACTCGGCGCAGGTCATCGTGGTGTAAGCGGGCGGCACCAGCACCACCTTCCGGCCCGCCCGCGTACCCCTGTCGATCAGTTCTCGTTTGCACACGCCGATCGCCGCGTCGGCCGCCTTGCGGGCCATCCGGGTTTTGGCCAGAAACCTCGGTTTGAAGTCCTCGACCGCGATCAGCGCAGATCAAAGGCCGCTCTTCACGTCTGCTGCGCCAGGAATTCCCGCATCTCAAGTCTCGAATACCGACCCTGTGGACCAACTCCTACTTCGTCGCCACCGTCGGCGGCACGACCCTCGAAGCGATCAACGAGTATGTCGAGAACCAACGCAACGCCTGACCACCCGCCCCTCCACCCTGACGACAGATGGGCAGACCCTGACCCACAGCGCAGGAGTCCCGTTTCCTCCCCGCGGCTGAAGCCGAGGGTTTCCATGGAAGGAATCTGATGAGTCGTACCGAGGTCGTCGTCACCGGGCTCGGCGCGACGACCCCGCTCGGCGGGGACGTCGCGTCGACCTGGGACGCCATGCTCGCCGGCCGCTCCGGGGTGGGTCCGCTCACCCAGGAGTGGGCCGCGCAGCTGCCGGTCCGGATCGCCGCCAGCCTGGCCGTCGAGCCCAGCGAGGTGATCGACCGGGTCAAGCTGCGCCGGCTGGACCGCTCCGAGGCGATCGCCCTGGTCGCCACCAAGGAGGCCTGGGCGGACGCCGGACTGGCCGGCACCGACCTGGACCCGGAACGGCTGGCGGTCAGCCTGGGCTCCGGCATCGGCGGGGCGCAGACCCTGCTCGCCCAGGACGACATCCTGGAGGCCTCCGGGCCACGCCGGGTGTCGCCGCACACCGTACCGATGTTGATGCCCAACGGGCCGGCCGCCTGGGTCGGCCTGGAGGTGGGCGCCAAGGCCGGCGTGCACTCGATGGCCAGCGCCTGCGCGACCGGTGCGGAGGCGATCGCGCTGGGGCTGGACATCATCCGCTCCGGCCGCGCCGACGTGGTGGTGGCCGGCGGCACCGAGGCGGTCATCCACCCGCTGCCGATCGCCGGCTTCGCCTCGATGCGGGCCATGTCGACCCGCAACGACGAGCCGGAACGGGCCTCCCGCCCGTGGGACGCCGGCCGGGACGGCTTCGTCCTCGGCGAGGGCGCCGGCGTCGTCGTACTGGAGACCGCCGAGCACGCCGCCGCTCGCGGCGCCCGGGTGTACGCCCGGCTGGCCGGCGCCGGAATCACCTCGGACGCGTACGACATCGTGCAGCCGCACGCCGAGGGCGAGGGGGCGATCCGGGCGATCCGCCGGGCCCTGGCCGACGCGGGGGTGTCCGGCCGCGACATCGTCCACGTCAACGCGCACGCCACGTCCACCCCGGTGGGCGACATGCTGGAGATCGGCGCGCTGCGGGCCGCGGTCGGCGACCACCCGCTGCTGACCGCCACCAAGTCGATGACCGGACACCTGCTCGGCGCGGCCGGCGCGGTGGAGTCGATCGCCACCATCCTGGCCATCCGGGACGGCGTCGTGCCGCCCACCATCAACCTGGAGGACCCGGACCCGGCGCTGGACCTGGACGTGGCCGCGCACAAGGCCCGCCACCTGGAGGTACCGGCGGCGCTGAACAACGCGTTCGGCTTCGGCGGGCACAACGTGGCGCTGGTCTTCACCCGCCCCTGAGCGGCGGTCCGCCCGGCCTCGGGACGCTCTCCGGACCATGCGGCGCCGGCACCCGCCGGTCCCGCTCCGGGTCCGGTCCCGCTCCGGGTCCGGTCCCGCTCCGGGTCCGGGTCCGGGTATCGCCCACCCGCCGCGCCGGCTCGTCGCCCACCCGTCCGGTTCAGCCCCGGTTGCGGGGGTGCTGGCGGGCGGTGCGTTCGTTGCCCCGGCGGTAGTTGCCGGTCCACCGGGCCATCACCAGTTGCGGGTCGTCCGCCACCTCGGCGAGGAACTCGGCCGCCCGACCACCACGTAGCACGGCCGCCACCCGCCCGCGGTGGGTGACCACCACCGACCCGTCCGACCGTTCCTGGAAACTGAAACCCGAAGCCGCCGCCATACCGGCAAGACTGCCAGCGGCCGCGGCGGGACGCAGCCGGATTTCAGCCGCCGCAGGAGGTGGCCGGCAGGCCGGAGACCGGCACCGGCGCCCGGCCGGTCGGCTTCGCCTTCCCGGCCAGCACGGCGGCCAGCGCCGCCATCGAGGACTCGGTCGACGAGTACGTCGCGAGCAGCCGCTCCGACTTCGCCTTCGCCAACAGGTACGGGGTGTCCATGGCCACCGTCACCGCCGCGTCGGCGCTCAGGTCGCCGGCGCCGTCGCCGTACCCGATCAGGTGGACCACCCGACCGCCGGAACCGACCACCTGCACCCCGGCCGCGCGCAGCGCCCTGGTGAGCAGGTCCCGGGTGTGCTGCCGGCCGTTGGAGGAGGTGACCGTGACCGGGCCGGGCAGCGCGGTGCACGGGCCGCGCAGCTGGGTCACCGCGGCCGCCGAGACCTGCTGGACGGCCGCCTTGTTCGGCGCGCTGCCCAGCGTGGACATCGCCGGGGCCGGGTGACCGGCCAACCGGAACTTCAGGGTCAGGACGTGGGTGGCCGCCTCGACCAGCCGGTCCCGGGGCAGCGAGCCGTCCCGCAGGCCGGCCAGCAGCCCGTCGTACGCCTTACCGACGTTCGGCGGCATGAGCAGCAGGTCGTTGCCGGCCTTGAGGGCCCGGACGGCGGCCTCGCCGGCCGGCCACTTCTGCGCCGGTGCCATGTTCATCCCGTCGGTGACCACCACGCCGGAGAAGCCGAGCTGCTTGCGCAGCACGTCGGTGATCACCTTGTGCGAGAACGTCGCCGGGGTGCCCGCGTCCACCGCCCGGGTGTCCAGGTGTCCGGACATCACCAGCCACGCCCCGGCGTCGATGCCGCTCTTGAACGGCGGCAGGTCGTTGCGGTCCAGGGTGGCCCGGCTCTGCTTGAGCACCGGCAGGTCCTGGTGCGAGTCGGCGGCGGTGTCGCCGTGCCCGGGAAAGTGCTTGAGGGTGGCCGCCACCCCGGCGCCCTGCAGGCCGCGGACGGCGCCGCCCACCTGGGCGGCGACGTTCTTCGGGTCGGCGCCGTAGGACCGGGAGCCGATCACCGTGCTCTGCGCGCGCAGCACGTCGGCGTCCGGCGCGAAGTCGACGTTGACGCCGAGGGCGGCGAGTTCGGAGCCGGCCGCCCGCCACGCCTTCTCGGTCAGCGCCGGGTCGCCGGCCGCGCCGAAGGCCATCCCGCTGGGCAGCTGGGTCACCCCGTCCTTGATCCGGGTCACCACGCCGTACTCCTGGTCGGTGCCGACCAGCAGCGGCACCGACCCGGCGGCCAGCTTCCGGGCGGCGGTCTGCAGGCCGGTGGTGAGGTCGCGGACCTGGGTCGGGTTGTCGACGTTGGTGGTGGCCTGGTTGCCGCCGGTCGGGTCGTCGGCCGAGAAGCCGACCAGGATCAGACCGCCCAGTCGGTACTTGGCGATCATCTGCGCCGGCGTGTCCACCCCGGCGAGCTTGCGGTTGCCGGCCGCGGAGCCGGCCGAGACGTTGTCCGCCGCGCTGCCGTAGGCGTACGGCATCAGCACCTGGCCGACCAGGTCCTCGTCACCGAGGGTGGCCACCAGCTGCGCCGCCCGGGCCGCCGGGTCCGCCCCGGCCGCGCCGCTGGGCGCCGGTGGTGTGGAGGCCGGCGGGGTGGCCGCGGGCCGGTCCGGCTCGCTGCCGCAACCGGCGAGCAGCAGCCCGGCCAGGATGGCGGGGACGACGCGACCGCGTCGGGGGGAGGTCGTCACGTCGGCCATCCCACCAGTCTGCCCGGACCTCCGGCAACCCGACGGGGTCCGGCGGCGGTTCGCCCGGCCGGTGAGCGGGGCTCAGCCGACCCGGGTGAGCAGGGTCACCGGTGCGCCGTCGCCGGCGTAGCGGTAGGGCTCCAGTTCGGCGTCCCAGGCGGTGCCGAGCGCCTTGTCCAGGGCATGGGCCAGGGCCTCGGGGGCCCGGACGGACTCCATGATCGTTCGCAGCCGGTCCTCGCCGAGCTGGATGTCGCCGGCCGCGCCGGCGGCGGCCCGGAACAGGCCGCGCCCCGGTACGTACATGAACCGCTCCCCGTCGACGCCCGGGCTCGGTTCCTCGGTGATCTCGAAACGGATCATGGGCCACTGCCGGAGGGCAGCAGCCAGTTCCGCGCCGGTCCCCGGGCGGCCGGTCCACCCGCACTCGGCCCGGCGGGCGCCGGGATCGACGGGCTGGGCCGTCCAGTGCAGGTTGACCGGCGCGGTGAGGACGCGCGCGATCGCCCACTCGACGTGCGGGCACACGGCGAGCGGGGTCGAGTGGACGTATACGACGCCACGCGTTGGCACGGTGACCTCCCGGAGAGCGAGGTGCGTCTTCCCCAACGACCTCGATCACCAGTCGGCACTGGTTACACATGATGGCCGGTGTGACCGATGATGCGCCAGGGATTCGGAAAACTCGCCGGTCGGAATATCCGTACCGGTGAGCCGGGTTGCACCCGCACGGCGGCCCGCGCCGGCCGTCCGACCAGTCCGGTCGTGTAAAGTTTTGTCGGCGGCCTGTGCCGTCGCACATCCCCTCTGGTAAACCCGGTGGCAGCCCTGATCCCACTCAGGCCCTCGCCGCCGCCGTCCCCGGACATCTGTCCTCCCGTACGTCTGCAAGGAGTACCTCCGTGGCGAGCAACACCTCCAAGACCGCGCGCGCGTCCGTCCGCGCCGGCCAGGCCGGCCAGGGTGGCGCCCTGAGCGTGCTCGGTGAGTTCAAGTACCTGATCCCGCTCAACGGCGGCAAGCACGCCTACGTGCGGAACCTGACCAACGGCAAGACCGTGCGCCTGCGCACCGACTCCGACGCCTTCGTCGAGGAGATCCGGACGCTGGCTGGCGCCGGGCACGCCGCGAAGATCCGGGCTGAGCTCAACGGGCTGGCCGCCGCCCACCCCGGCGACGGCTGGGACACCACCGAGAAGCGGCTGGTCGCGGCCGGCGTCTTCGAGGGCTGAGTCCCGCGGCCCGGGCGACCGGGCCCACGGCTGCACCGAGCGCCCCGGCACGGATCTCCTCCGTACCGGGGCGCTCGTCGTCGTACCCGGATCCGAACCGCCCCGTCTCCGGACCGCTCCGGATCGGACGGCCAGGGACCCGGCCGGCGCGGGCATGGTTGCGGGGGCGGCCGGGCGGGTAGGTCCAAACCCCCGGCCGTACGCACGGTGGTCGGAGCGCTGCCCGGCACCGAACTCGTCCGCTGCCCCGGCGCCGGCCACATGCTGATGCTGGAACGCCCCGACGAAGTCAACGGCGCGCTGGTCGGCGTGGTCCGGCGGGTCGCCGGCAGGGGCCGGGCCCGGGGTGGACGCCGGGCCGGTCGTCGTCCGCCGGTGCGCGGGCGGGGCCGGGCGTCGACCGGGCGGCCCGCGGCCGCGTGTTCCTGATCCCTGGTAACCGCCGGCCCGTCCGGTGCGTACCCTCGTCTGGCCACCGTCGCGCGTGCCCGCACCGGTGCGGTGGCCCGGGTCGACTCCCGTCGCCCGCCCACCGCCGTCGCCAGGAGCCCGTTCGTTGACCGTCGACCAGAACATCCTCCAGCAGGAGATCGCCGTCGAACAGCGGCATCTCGACCGGGTGTACGCCCGGCTGGCCCGGCTGCGGCAGTCGGCCGCGCTGGCCGAGAAGGAGGGTTACCGACTGGCCCGGGTGGGCACCTTCGGCGCGCTGGTCGAGCGGGATGCGATGGTGTTCCACGCCGCCCGGCGCCGGCACGTGCTGGACGCCGAGCACGAGGGCCTGGTCTTCGGCCGGCTGGACCTGCGCTCCGGCCAGGTGCTGCACGTCGGCCGGCTGGGCGTACGCGGCGAGCGGGCCGAGCCGCTGGTGATCGACTGGCGGGCACCCGCCGCGGCCGCGTTCTACCAGGCCACGGCCGCCGAACCGCGGGACGTGGTACGCCGGCGGATGATCTCGTCCAGCGGCGAGCGGGTCACCCGGATCGAGGACGACCTGTTGGACCCGGCCGCGGCGCCGGAGGACATGCGGGTGGTCGGCGACGGCGCGTTGCTGGCCAGCCTGGCCCGGGCCACCGGTCGCGGCATGCGAGACATCGTGGCCACCATCCAGCGCGAGCAGGACGAGGCGATCCGCTCCCCGGCGTCCGGCGTGACGATCGTGTCCGGCGGTCCGGGCACCGGCAAGACCGCGGTCGCCCTGCACCGGGCGGCGTACCTGCTCTACTCCGACCGGGCCCGGTTCGCCGGCGGCGGGGTGCTGGTGGTCGGCCCGTCCGGGGTGTTCGTCAACTACATCTCGTCGGTGTTGCCGTCGCTGGGCGAGGAGACCGCCACCCTGCACTCGCTGGGGTCGCTGGTCGAGGGACTGAACGCGACCCGGAGCGAGCCGGCGGCGGTGGCGACCGTGAAGGGCTCGCTGCGGATGCGCCGGGTGCTGGAACGCGCGGTCCGGGACGCGGTGCCGGACGGGCCGACCGAGTTGCGCCTGCTCTACCGGGGCGAGTTGCTCCGGTTGGACGCCGCGCGGCTGGACCGGATCCGGGACCGCGCGCTGCCCCGCGGCGCGCGCCGCAACGAGGTACGCCGGGCCGGCATCGACGGGCTCTTCGACGCCCTCTGGAGGCAGGCCCGCGACCTGCGGGTCGGCGGGTTGCCGAGCCAGCCCGACTTCGAGGACGACCTGGCCGAGCGGCCGGAGTTCCGGGACTTCCTGCGGGCCTGGTGGCCGCGGCTGCACCCGCGGCACGTGCTCGGTTGGCTGGCCCGGCCGGACCGGTTGCGCCGGTACGCCGAGGGGATCCTGTCCAGGGCGGAGATCCGGCTGCTGTCCGAGTCGTACCGTCGGCTGGCCGAGGACGGCCCGTCCATCCCGGACGTCGCGCTGCTGGACGAGCTGGACGAGCTGATGGGTCGGCCGCCCCGGCCGGCCCGCCGACGGCGGGACCCGTTCCAGGTGGCCGGTGGGGTGCGCGAGGTGACCACGACCTTCGACCGGCGACGGGCCGCCCGGGACGCGGCCGGCCGCCCCGAGGACTACCGGGAGTACGCGCACGTGGTGGTGGACGAGTCGCAGGACGTCTCGCCGATGCAGTGGCGGATGCTCGGCCGGCGCGGCCGGCTGGCCTCCTGGACGGTGGTCGGTGACCCGGCCCAGACCGCCTGGACCGGGGATGCCGAGGAGTTGTCCCGGGCCCGGGACAAGGCGCTGGGCAACCGCCGGCGGCACGAGTTCACGCTCTCCACCAACTACCGCAACTCGGCGGAGATCTTCGCGGTCGCCGCCGAGGTGATCCGCGAACGCTATCCGGACCTGGCGCTGCCGACCGCCGTACGGTCGACCGGGGTCCCGCCGGTGGCGCTGACCGTGCCGGCGGCCGAGCTGCCGGCGACGGTCACCGAGGCGACCCGCCGGCTGCTGTCCGAGGTGGACGGCACGGTCGGGGTGATCACCCCGGTCCCCCGCCGGGACGAGGTCACCGATTGGCTGGCGGCGCTGGCCGGGCCGCGGCTGCAGGTGGTCAACGCGCTGCAGGCCAAGGGCATGGAGTACGACGGCGTACTGCTGGTCGCGCCGGCCGAGATCCGGGCCGACTCGTCGGCCGGGGTGCGCACCCTCTACGTGGCGCTGTCCCGGGCCACCCAGCGACTCACCACCGTCGACCTCACCGAGGGCTCGGACACCGGCCCGGCCTGACCCGGCCGGCCGCTCCCGGCGGCCATAATGGATTCATGATGACCTGGGAGTACGCGTTACTTGTCCGGCGCCGCGAGGCGGAGGGTCAGCGCTGGCGGCTCAGCTTCTTCTGGTACGGGCCCGACGGGTCCCGGGAGGACGTCTCGGCGTACGCCGACACGGCCATCGCCCTGCTCAACCGGTTCGGCGCCCAGGGCTGGGAGCTGGTGTCGGCGGCCGAGGACGTGAACAACCTGGAGGGCACCACCGAGGTGCACCGCTACCACCTGAAGCGGCCGATCCGGGAGATCGGCCCGAGGCGGTGACGGCCCCGGGGCGCTGAGCGGGCGGCGGCCGTCGCCGGCGCGGTCCGGGATCCGGGACTCTTTTGCACACATCGCGATGTGAGCATATATTGGGTCGGAGTCGGATCGCTGGCGGAAGGTATGGGGCGTGGGCGCAGGTCATGACCACGGCACGCAGGTCCTGCGCGCCGCGGAGCGGCACCGGGGCCGCCTCTGGGCCACCTTCGCCCTGCTCGCCGCGTACATGGTCGTCGAGGCGGCCGCCGCCCTGGCGATCGGCTCGCTGGCCCTGCTCTCGGACGCCGGGCACATGTTCACCGACGTGCTCGGGATCGGCATGGCGCTCGCGGCGATCACCGCGGGCCGGCGCCGGCGGGACGACCCGCAGCGCACCTTCGGGCTCTACCGGCTGGAGGTGCTGGCCGCGCTCGCGAACGCGGTCCTGCTCTTCGGCGTGGCGATCTACGTGCTGGTCGAGGCGGTCCGTCGGTTCGGCGAGCCGCCCGAGGTACGCAGCACCCCGATGCTCGTGGTGGCCGTCGGTGGTCTGCTGGTCAACCTGGTCGCGTTCGGGCTGCTGCGGCGCGGGGCCGAGGAGAGCATCAACCTGCGCGGCGCGTACCTGGAGGTGCTCGGCGACCTGCTCGGCTCGGCCGGCGTGATCGCCGCGGCCGCCGTGATCGCGGTCACCGACTGGTGGTGGGCCGACCCGGTGGTGGCCGTGGGAATCGGGCTGTTCATCCTGCCGCGCACCTGGCGGCTGGGGCGGGCCGCGCTGCGCATCCTGGTGCAGGCCGCGCCGGAGCACCTGGACGTGCCGGCGGTGCAGGCCCGGCTGTGCGCGGTACGGGGCGTCACCGACGTGCACGACCTGCACGTCTGGACCCTCACCTCGGGCATGGAGGTCGCCTCCGCCCACCTGACCGTGTCCAGCGGCAGCGAGGTCGGGACGGTGCTGGCCGAGGCGCGGACCGCGCTGCGGGACGACTTCCACATCGAGCACGCCACCCTCCAGGTCGAGCCCGGAGCCCCGCCGGACGACGCGTGCGGCCCGCAGAGCTGGTGACGGTGCGCGACCGGGTCGATTAGGGGCGCCTTAAGTTTCCGGCCGGGCGGCGGCGCCGCGCCCGATTATGTCCGGCATATCGGCATGTTGCGCCGCCGACGCGGCGGGCATTTGCTGCGTCTGCCCGGAAGGTGCCGGTAAGCTCGGCGGCGGTCTCCGCCGGGCGGCGCCCTCCGGCGCCTGCGGTGGCCGTCGCCTAATCGCCCAAGCGGCGAGCCGGGGAACCACGTACGTGGGGTGCATCCGCGTCAGCGGTAGGGATCTTCCGTCCCGAACCCGTCAGCTAACCCGGTCGGCGGCTGACGGAAGGATGTCCATGACCCCCGTACCACCATTGGCTGTCCGGATCGCGGCACTGCTCGCCGCCGTCCTGGCGATCGGACTGCCGGCCGTTCCGGCCGGCGCCGCGGCCGCCGGCCCGACCCGCGGCCTCGCCGCGCCGGGCGACGTCGAAGGCGGCAGCGCCAGCCTCCGGGAACAACTCGACGCGGCGTCCAAGGGCTTCCTCGACGCCCAGGCGGCGGTGAAGAAGTCCACCCAACGGCAGCAGGAACTCACCACCCGGTTGGCGGCCATCGAGGCCGACCTCACGACCCGCAACCGGACCGTGGGCGAGCTGGCCGACGTCGCGTACCGGACCGGCCGGCTCAGCCGGGTCTCGGCGCTGCTGGAGAGCGGTTCGCCGGACGGCTTCCTGAACCGGGCCTCCCGGCTCGGCGCGGTCGCCTCCAACCAGGACCGGGAGGTCCGCGCCCTGGTCGAGACCCGGGACCAGGCGGCCCGCGCGAAGACCGCGATCGACCAGGAGATCCTGGAACAGCGCAAGCAGGTCGCGGCCATGGCCAAGCGCAAGCAGCAGGCCGAGCGGGCGCTCGCCGCGAACGGCGGCGGCGGGGCCAGCGCCGGGGTCAGCGGCACGAGCAGCAGCGCCGCGAAGGCCGCGCCGCGCAACTCCGACGGCTCCTGGCCGAGCGAGTCGTGCAGCGTCAACGACCCGACCACCGACGGCTGCATCACGCCGCGCACCCTGCACGCGATGAACCAGGCCAAGGCGGCCGGCTTCACCCGGTTCGTCTCCTGTCACCGCGACGGCGGGTCGGGCGAGCACCCGAAGGGGCGGGCCTGTGACTTCGCCGCCCAGAAGGGTGGCTTCGGCGGGGTCGCGTCCGGCGGCGACCGGACGTACGGCAACAACCTGGCGGCGTACTTCGTGAAGAACGCCGACCGGCTCGCCGTGCTGTACGTGATCTGGTTCAAACAGATCTGGCTGCCCAGCAGTGGTTGGCAGGCGTACACCAGCGGCAACGGCGACCCGTCCAGCGACCACACCAACCACGTACACCTGTCCGTGGTCTGACCGGCGCTTGGCGCGGACGGCTCGACCGCCGTCAGTCGCGGTCGAGCAGTCCGCGCAGCAGCGACTCCACGCCCGCCCGCGGTCGCCCCGGCGGGCGGGCCCTGGCCGACTACGACCGGCTGCGACGCCGCCCGGTGCAGCGCCTGGCCCGGGTGTCCCGCACGGTCAACCGGCTGGCCAACGTCCGCCGGTGCACCGCGCTGCGGGACGCGACGTTGCGCGCCGCCGTCGCCCTCGGCCCGAGCTGAGGGCCGCTGTCATTCGGAGGGTTCCGCCTCCAGGGCGGCGCGGGTCCGGGTGGCCAGGATCAGGTGGGCGGCGCGGGCCTGGCGGAAGGCGTACCCGAAGAGCGGGGTCGGCGCGGCGAGGGTGATCGTGACGTCGATCCGGACCAGCCCGTCCGGCTCGGGCGTGACCGTGGTGTGGTTGCGTACCGTGGTGGCGGGTCGCTGGCGGGCCACCATCACCAGCTGGTGATCGTCCCGACTGAGCAGGTCGACCCGGTAGGTGATCGGGAACCGGAACGGCCCGCACGCCAACCGGTCGGTGATGAGCCAGCCGCGCAGCGCGCCCGGAGCCGGCGGCACCGCCCGGACGGCGACGATCAGCGGATGCAGTTCCCGGTGCCGGTCGAGCTCGGCCACCGTCCGCATCGCGCGCTCCGGCGTGCAGCGGGCCTGGATCGTGTACTGGAAGGTGCCTTCGCGCACGGTCCGGACCGCCTCTCGCCGCGGGATCGTCCGGCCATTGTCCCCGACGCCGCCACGGTCGACGGGACCGGCCGCATAACGCGCGACCGACCGGGAAAACTGGGCACATGGCGTTGCGGGTACTGGTCACCAACGACGACGGGATCTCCGCCCCGGGCATCCGGGCGCTGGCCCGGACGGCCGTGGCGCACGGGCTGGACGTGCTGCTGGCGGCCCCGTTGCGGGACGCCAGCGGCACCAGCGCCGCGCTGACCGCGGTCGAACACGGCGCGCACGTCGTCGTCGAGGAGCAGTCCGTCGAGGACCTCGGCCTCACCGGGTACGGGGTGGCCGGCTCCCCCGGGTTCATCACCCTGATCGCCCTGCACGGCGCCTTCGGACCGCCGCCGGAGGTGGTGCTCTCCGGCGTGAACCTGGGCGCCAACGTGGGTCAGGCCGTGCTGCACTCGGGCACGGTGGGCGCCGCGCTGACCGCCGCGATCAACGGGTGCCGGGCCGTCGCGGTCTCGTTGGACACGATGCCGTCGGCGGAGGAGGTCGCGGGCGGCGGGCTGGCCGCCGCGGCCGCCGACCGACCGGACGACGACGCCCGGCACTTCGACACCGCGGCCCGGTTCGCGCTGGACCTGCTCCCCCGGCTGACCGCCGCGCCGCCGCGCAGCGTGTTCAACGTGAACGCGCCGGACCGGCCGTACGAGCGGGTGCGCGGGATCCGGCGGGGATCGCTCGCCAGTTTCGGTCAGGTCCAGATGACGGTGGCGGCGACCGGCAGCGGTTTCGTCCGTACCGCGCTGGAGGAGACCGGCCGCCCGGTCGAGGCGGGCACCGACGTGTCCTGGCTGACCCAGGGGTACGCGTCGGTGACCGCCATCCGGGCGGTGAGCGAAGTCTCCGAAGTGGACCTGTCCGATCTGGCCTGACCGGTCTGGCCTGACCGGCCGGTCAGGCGCCGCTCATCTCCGTGGCGACCCCGGCGGCGGCACCGGCACCGGAACCGGCACCCGCCGCGCCCGCGAAGTAGGGCTCCGGCGCGCCGAACAGTCCGAGCAGCCCGGTCACCCAGAGTTGCCGGTGGACGAAACGGCTCGGCTGGGTGACCACCAGCTTGACGCCGCTGACCTCGGCGGTCTGGAACCCCGCCACCATCGCGCTGATCCCCACCGAGTCGATGAAGCTGACCAGCCGCATGTTGAGCTCGATACGGGCCGGGCGCGCCTTCGCCAGTACACCGGCGATGGCTTCACGCACCTCGTACGCCGTGTCTACGTCGATCTCTCCGCGAGGGGCGATTTCCATGACTCCGCCGGGCAGGATCGACGTGACGATCGACAGGCTCACGCGAGCACCTCCACTCGCCCGTCTCCGGGCGCCTCATCAGTACGCGGGCCGCGACCGAGAGTATTCCTCCGACGGCCCCGACCGCCACCCCCCGAGCCGGTCAATCTGTGCGACGAGGGCGGAAAACAGCCCCTAACAGGGGCAGACAGCATCATATCTTCTCACTATGCGGGCGATCCATCACGACTCGACCGATCCCCACCATAGCCCGAACGTCCGACACCGTTCCCCCGACCGGGTGAACCCACGGTCGCCGCCCGACGACCCACGGACGAACTCCGCACCGCGTGCGACGTTTGCCGGGGCGGATGTCCGGGCACCTCGGGGTAGGCAACCGCAGCAATCCGCGCCGAACCGATATCCGGCGGTCCGAAGTGGCCATCTCGGTCGGCACCCGAGGAGGTAACAGATGTTCGGAACCAACCTGCTGGAGCGCAGGAGCCGGACCGAGCGGATCGCCGACCAGGCGTGGCAACACCTGGTCGCCGCGGTCACCTCGGCCGGTGACACCGTACGGGACACCGCCCGCGACACCGCCCGTTCGGCCAAGCTGTCCGGCACCGACCTCGCCGATGAGGCGCGGGACCGGGTCGGCTCCGCCGCCGACGAGGCGTGGCAGCGGGCCACCCGGGCGTTCGACGCCCTGGCCGGCCGTCGGCCGAGCCTGCCGTGGGGCCTGCTCATCGGGGCGGGCCTGATCGGTGCCGCCGTCGGCTGGGCGGCCGGCACCGCCGCCCGGACCGCGCTGGCCCGCGGTGACCGGGAGCTGACGTCGGAGCAGGTGGAGTTCGTCGACGTCGACCGGCCCAGCTCGCCCATGTCGCTGGACAACTGAGCTCCGTCGCCCACGCACGGGACGTCGTCGGCCGGGTCCTCGACCCGGCCGACCCGCCGTGCGGTCCGGGTCGAGGAAGGGTTCACCGGCCGTCCGGCGACGATCTCACCGCACCGAGGACGGGTTCGCCACGTCCGGTTCCACGGGCCACGGGACGCCGGTGGGCGGTGCCGGCGTCGGCGTAGCGGCGGACCCGGTCGGCTGCGGGTCGGTGGGCGCGGCGGTCGGGGTGACGACCGGCCGGCCGGTGGTCGACGGGGTCGGCGACGGCCCGGCCGGCGGGGTGCGCGACGGGCCGACGCCACCGCCGGGCGGCGGGACCCGCAGTTCGTCCGACTCGGTCGGCCAGCCGCCCGGCGGGGTCTCGGTCTCCCCGGCGGACGGTGCGGGGTCGTCGGCGGGCGTGCCGGTGATGTCCGCGGTGACCGCGACCGCCGGCGGATTGCCACCCACCGGCGGACGGAACAGGACGCTACCGAGCCAGATGGCCGGGCCCAGACCGACCAGGATGATGCCGCAGAAGAAGATCGCCAGCCGCCGGTCCGTCACCGCACCCGGTCCTCTCATGATGCGCTGGTGGGCATCGGGAGGGATGGCCCGCCCGACGGTCGCGTGCCCGACGCCCGGTCGTCCACATGGTGCCATGCCCGCGCGAGTCCCGCGATTCGTCACGCGGCTCGGCGAATCACCCCGACGGGGTGATGGCCGCTCATCCGGTCGCCGCGCAGCATCCCAGGGGTAGCGGTAGGCGACCCGCGACGGCGACGTCGCCCGCTTCCCCGCCCACCGATCGCCACCCGGGAAGGGACGACATGGCCACGCAGACGATCACCCGCTCGGACCGGGAGATCCAGCGCGACGTGCTGGAGGAACTGAACTGGGAGCCGCGGATCCAGCCCAACGAGATCGGCGTCACCGTGCAGGAGGGCGTGGTCACGTTGACCGGTTGGGTGGACAACTACGCGAAGAAGTGGGCGGCCGAACGCGCCGCGCACCGCCTGCGGCGGGTCCGGGCCGTCGCCAACGACATCGAGGTACGGCTGCCCACCTCGGCCAGCCGCACCGACGCGGACATCGCCACCGCTGCCACCCGCGCCCTGGAGTGGGACGCCTTCGTACCGGTGGACAAGCTGGAGGTGACCGTGGCGAACGGTTGGGTGACGCTGCGCGGCGAGGTGGAGTGGGAGTACCAGCGACGCGCCGCCGAGCGTTCGGTGCGCCGGCTGACCGGCGTGCACGGCGTCACCAACGGCGTCATCGTGCGGCCCGCCGTCGCGCCGGCGCCCGAGGAACTCAAGCACCGGATCACCGGCGCCCTGACCCGTACCGTCGCCGCCGACGCGGAGCGGATCACCATCGACGTGCTGGGCGACAGGGTGGTCCTGGCGGGCACCGTCTCGTCCTGGCTGGAACGCGAGGAGGCCGAGCGGGTGGCCTGGTCCGCGCCCGGCATCGGCGCGGTCGACAACCACATCGCGGTACGGCGGTGAAGGAGAAGGAGAAGGACCCGGACGGGGCCGGCCCGCTCACCGGTTCGCAGACCCCGTTGCAGATCACGGTCAGCCGGTTGCGGGTGCCGGTCGACGAGACCGACCACGTCCGGGGCGACCCGGCGGCGCCGGTGACCCTGGTGGAGTACGCCGACTTCCAGTGCCCGCACGGCGCCGCCGCGTACCGGAACCTGCTGGAGGTGCTGCGCCAACGGGACGGCACGGTGCGGCTGGTCTTCCGACACTTCCCGGTGGTCAACGTGCACCCGTACGCGGAGATGGCCGCCGAGACGGCCGAGGCGGCCGGGACCCGGGAACGGTTCTGGCCGATGCACGACTGGCTGTACGAGCACCAGGAGCAGCTCGATCCGGTGCACCTGTCGCTGGGGGTGCAGCAACTCGGACTGGCCGCGGAGGAGGTCTCGGACGAGGTGAACGCGCACACCCACCTGGACCGGGTACGGGCGGACTTCGTCGGCGGCATCCGTTCCGGCGTGCACGGCGCGCCGACCTTCTTCGTCAACGGCGTCCGCCACGAATCCGGCTACGCCCTCCCCGACCTCCTGGCCGCCGTCGACTCCGCCGCCGGCTCCTGACCCCCTCCCCTCCCCCTCCCCCCAGGGTTCACACCGTTGATCATGAAGTTGTTGTCGCGACACGCCGAGGCCGGGGACAACAACTTCATGATCAACACGAGTGGACGGGGGTGGGTGGGTGGGTGGGGTCAGAGGAGGTGGAGGTCGCGGGCGCGGCGGACGGCTTCGCGGCGGCGGGAGGCGTCCAGTTTGCGGTAGATGTTGCGGACGTGGGTCTTGACGGTGTTGACCGAGAGCGACAGCTCGCCGGCGATCTCGACGTTGGACAGGATGCTCTGCAGGTAACGCAGCACGGTCAGTTCCCGGTCGGTCAACGGCTCGGCACCGGCCACGGTGACGGCGACGGTCCCCGCGCCCGCCGGCGGCGCCGGTGAGGTCTGGACGGCGAGCAGGTCGCTCAGGGTCGACCAGTACGCCGTGCCGGCGTCCAGTTGGGCGGCCAGCAGGTCCCGGGCCGGCGGGTCGGACCGGGTGAACACCCGCCGGTAGCCCTCCGGTTCGGCCAGCGCCAGGACCCGTTCCAGGGTGCCCGCCGCCCGCCGTCCGTCCCCCACCGCCCGGGCGGTCAGCGCGTCCAGCAGGCCGGCCGCCAGTCGTACCGGGGTCGGCGCCGCCGCGTCCGGCGCGTCCCAGTCGGGCAGGTTCCGGGCCGCGGCCACCGGGTCGCCGGCCCGCAGCTCGACCCGGGCCAGGGCGACGGCGAGGGGCTTGTCCGCCGTACGGTCCGGTGCCGGCGGCAGCACCGCCCGGGCCGCGGTCAGGTCGCCGTGCACGGTGTGCAGCTCGGCCTCCAACGCCAGCAGCAGGTGCGTCAGCAGGCGGGACCCCGGCGCCTCGACCGCAGGTTCCGACCGCTTGTCGGACGGCGGGAGGACGGCGGCGTCGGCTCCGGGTCGCCCCGCGGTGCCGGGTGCGAGGTGCTGGCGGGCGGCGCGTACCGCGCGGTGGGCGGCAGCCAGCTCACCGCGGTCGGCCAGCAGGCGGGCCCGTACCGCGTCGGTGAGCGCGGCGACCACGGGCCCGGTGCCGGCCGGTGGGGCCGCGGACGCGAGGTGGGCCTCGGCCTCGGCGGGCCGGTCCCGCTCCACCGCGACCATCGCCAGGGCGAGGTGGGCGGGGGCGGAGTCGACGGGCCGGCCGTCCCGGCCCGGCGGCGACGTCAACGCGGCCCGGGCGGCCTGCTCGGCCACGGTCAGGTCGCCGTACACGGCCCGGATCAGGGCCAACCGGCCGGCGCAGGCCAGCACCGCGCCGGCCGGTCCGGACCGGTCCGCCTCGGCCAGACCCCGGCTCAGCTCCCGTTCCGCGCCGGGCAGGTCACCCGCGTCCAGCCGGGCGGCACCCAGACCGGCGTGGCCGAGCGCCCGGGCCGGCCCGTCGGCGCCGGCCACGTCCAGCAGCCGGTGCGCCGTGATGGCCGTACCCTCCGGGTGGCCGCCGCGGACGGCGACACCGAGCCGCAACGCGGCGGCGATCAGCCGGCGCCGCCCGGCGGCCGACGAGGGCCCGACGCTCACCGGTGATCCGGCGCCCGTCGGGGGCCCGGCGCCCGACGACAGCCCGGCGCCCGTCGGGGGCCCGGCGCCCGTCGGGGGCCCGGCGCCCGTCGGGGGCCCGGCGCCCGTCGGGGGCCCGGCGCCCGTCGGGGGCCCGGCGCCCGTCGGGGGCCCGGCGTTCGTCGCGGGGTCGGCGAGGAGTTCGGCGGTCGTGGCGAGATCGCCGGCGCGCAGCCGGTCGGCGGCGGCGGCCAGGGCCAGCGCCGGGTCGGCGCGGAGCGCCTCCGCGGGCGGCAGCGGCGCGGGTGTGCCGTCCCCGGGCTCGTCCGTCGGGTACGCCAGTTCGGGCCAGTGCCCGGCCAGCACGGTGGTCGCCCGGAGCCAGTCCGTCGCCGCCAGCGCGTGCCGCAGCGCCTCGGCCGGCCGGCCGTCGGTCGCCGCCCGGTCGGCCGCCCGGCGGTGCAGGTCCCGCAGCTCGATCGCCGGTCGCCGACGCAGCTCGGCGCGGAGCGCGTCGCCGAGCAGCCGGTGCAACCGGTACGCGGGTGGCCGGGCGCCGGTCGGGATGAGGAAACCGGTGAGCCGTACCGCCTCGGCCAGCAGGTGTTCCCCGTCGGGTCGGCCGGTCAGCGCGTCGAGCAGCCCGCCGGTGACCCGGTCGCAGACCGCGGCCCGGCACAACGCCTCCCGGACCGGCTCGGGGAGCGCGCCGAGCACCTCCTCGGTCAGGTAACCGGCCACGTCCGGGTGGTCGCCGCCGAAGTCGACCGCCGACCGGGCCGGGTCCGGCTGGTCGCGGACCGCCAGCGCCGCCAGCCGTACGCCGGCCGGCCAGCCCTCGGTCCGGGCGGTCAGCGCGGCCGCCTGCTCCGGCGGCAGGGCCACCCCGTGCGCGGCCAGCAGTTCGGCGGTCTCGTCGGTCGTGCAGGCCAGGTCGGCGGCCCGCAGCTCGGTCAACTCGCCGCGCAGCCGTCGGCGGGGCAGGGCCAGCGGCGGTTCGGTCCGGGCGGCGACCACCAGCCGGAACCGGTCACCGGTGTGCCGCAGCAGGTGGTCCAGCGCATCGGCCAGCCCTCGGTCCGCGGCCCGGTCGAGGTCGTCCACCAGCAGCACCACCGGCTCCGGCGCCCGGCTCAGCCCGTCGGCCAGCTCGTCGAGGAACTCCCGCCGGTCGGCCGGACCACCGACGCCGGCCCGGTCGGCGACAGCGGACCCGGTCGCGGGACCGGTCAGCGCCACCCGCAGGTACGCGATCAGCCGGTCACCCGGGTCGCCGGCCGCCACCGTCAACCAGCCGGGCCTGCCGGTGCCGCCCCGCCGGTGGTCATCCCGCCGGTGGTCCGGACGCCGTGCCCGGCACCAGGCGGCGAGCAGGGTGGTCTTGCCCCAGCCGGCCGGCGCGCACAGCAGGGTGACCGGCCCGGTGACGCCCTCGTCGAGCCGCCGCAGCAACCGGGACCGGTCGACCAACGGCTCGGGCACCGGCGGTGGGGCGAGCTTCGCGGCGAGCAGCCGGGGCGTACGCCCAGCGCCGTCCGGGACCGGTCGACGGCCGGTCCGGTACGGCGGGACGACCCCCGTTGAACGGACCCGCCCCGCTCCGATCCGCCGGGCTGCGCGCTCGGGCACCCCTGGCCTCCCTCCCCCACCCGACACCGGTGTCCCCCGGCCGCGCCCGCTTACCCGCGTCGGCGGACTTCACCCCGTCGGAGGGAGCCGAAATCACCCGCCGACCGGTCAACCTGTGCCGGGAGGGGGTCCCGGTCCGGCGGGACGGTAGCCCGGGTCCGGCGGGCGCGGGTGGCCCGGGGTCCACCGGAACGGGTCGGAACCACCGGCCGGGACAGGACCACCGGCCGGGACAGGACCACGGACCGGGACAGCGCCACCGGCCGGGCGAGGACGGGCGGACGAGGGTGGTGGGACGACGCGGGGGTGGGTGCCGATGGGATGGATGACGAGGTCGGCCGCGGCCGCCGCGGTGACCGCGGGCGGCGCCGCCGTCGGCCGGGCGCTGGCCGGGCGGGGTCTGGGCAGTTGGCCGGTGAGCCGCCCCACCGACCGGGACGGGCACTGGCAGGTGGTCACGGTGGGCCGGTCCCCGGCGGAACTGGCACCCGGCGGGCGGCTGCCCGAGCCGTTGGCCCGGCTCGGCGACGCGGTCGAGGTACGGCTGCGCCCGGCGCCCGGTGACCGGGGCACCGAGATCGCGGTACGGCTGCGGGACGGCGAACCGCGCGCGCTGACCGGCTTGGCCATCCAGGTCACCGGGGACGACCCGCGGCTGGCGATCCGCACCGCGCTGCGGTTGACCAAGCAGTGGGCCGAGACCGGCGAGGTGCTGTATTGAAGGCGCTGTGCTGGGTCGGCGCCGACCAGTTGGCGGTCGAGCGGATCCCCGACCCGGGCCTGCGCAACGCCCAGGACGTCATCGTCAAGGTGCGGCAGAGCGTCACCTGCGGGTCGGACCTGCACCTGCTCGGCGGGCACGTGCCGTTCATGCAGACCGGGGACGTGCTCGGCCACGAGTTCGTCGGTGAGGTGGTCGAGGTGGGCCGGGCGGTACGCCGGCACCGGGTCGGCGACCGGGTGGTGGTGTGCTCGTTCATCGCCTGCGGCCAGTGCTGGTTCTGCCGGCACGGCCTCTTCTCCTGCTGCGACAACGGCAACACCAGCCCTGGCATCACCGAGCTGGCCTGGGGACACGCGCCCGGCGGGTGTTTCGGCTACTCGGCCGCGCTGGGCGGTTTCGCCGGCAGCCACGCCGAGTACGTCCGGGTGCCGTACGCCGACCAGGGCGCGTTCCGGGTGCCGGACGAGGTCACCGACGACCGGGCCCTGTTCGCCTCGGACGCCGCCCCGACCGGCTGGATGGGCGCCGACCTGGGCGGCGTACGCCCCGGCGACGTGGTCGCGGTCTGGGGCGCCGGCGCGGTCGGCCAGCTCGCGGCCCAGGCGGCGGTCCTGCTCGGCGCCGACCGGGTGATCGTGATCGACCGGTACGACTACCGGCTGGCCATGGTCCGCCGGCACCTCGGCGCGGACACGATCGACTACCGGTCCGCCGACATCGGCGCGGAGTTGCGGGAACGCACCGGCGGACGCGGACCGGACGTGTGCATCGAGGCGGTGGGCCTGGCCGCCGAGGACACCGGGACCCGGTTCCTCTACGACCAGGTACGCCAGCAGCTACGGATCGAGGCCGACCGCCCGGTCGCGGTACGCGAGGCGATCCACGCCTGCCGCAAGGGTGGCACCGTCTTCGTCCTCGGCATGTTCACCGGTTTCGTCGACAGGTTCCCGCTCGGCGCGCTGATGAACAAGGGGCTGACCGTCCGCGGCGCGCAGCAGCACGGGCAGCGCTACATCCCGATGCTGCTGGGCCGGATGGCCCGGGACGAGCTGCGTACCGAGCACCTGGCCACCCACCGGCTGCCGTTGGACCGGGCGTCCGACGGGTACGCGCTGTTCCGCGACCGGGCGGACGACTGCGTACGGGCGGTCTTCGAGCCCGGTGACCGGGCCGGTTGACCTGCCGGATGGGAGACTCGGCGGATGCCCACCGATCGCGAGTACGACGTCGTCCTGTTCGGTGCCACCGGCTTCACCGGCGGCCTGACCGCGCGTTACCTGGCCGGGCACGCGCCGGCCGGGCTGCGCTGGGCGCTCGCCGGTCGGGATCCGGCCCGGCTGGCGGCGGTCCGCGACGCGCTCGCCGCGATCGACCCGGCCCACGCCGGCCTGCCGCTGCTGACCGCGGACGTCACCGACCCGGACTCGCTGCGTCGGATCGCCGAGGCCAGCCGGGTGGTGGTCAGCACGGTCGGCCCCTACCAGCGGTACGGCGAGCCGCTGGTGGCCGCGTGCGCCCGGGCCGGCACGGACTACGCCGACATCGCCGGCGAGCCGGAGTTCGTCGACCTGATGTACGTGCGGCACCACGCCGAGGCGGTCCGCACCGGGGCGCGACTGGTGCACGCCTGCGGCTTCGACTCGGTGCCGCACGACCTCGGGGTGTACTTCACGGTGCGGCAACTGCCGGCGGACGTACCGCTGACGGTGGCCGGCTATGTCCGGGCCGGTGCCCGGTTCTCGGCCGGGACGTACCGGTCGGCGCTCGGCGCGATCGCCCGGCGCCGGGAGACCGGCGCCGCGGCGCAGGCCCGCCGGGAGGTCGAGCCGTGGCCGGCGGACCGCCGGGTCCGGGCCGTGCCCGGCCGGCCCGGCCGGGTGCCGGTGGCGGACGGGTGGGCACTGCCGCTGCCCACCATCGACCCGCAGATCGTCCGCCGGTCGGCCGCGGCGCTGGACCGGTACGGCCCGGACTTCCGCTACTCGCACTACGCGGTGTTCCGCCGGTTGCCGACGGTGGTGGCCGGGGTGGCCGGGCTGGGGGTGCTGGCCGCGCTGGTCCGGGTGCCGCCGGCCCGGGACTGGCTGATGGGCCGGTCGAGCCCGGGCCAGGGGCCGTCCGCCGAACGCCGGGCGAGGAGCTGGTTCACCGTCCGGTTCGTCGGCACCGGCGGCGGCCGGCGGGTGGTGACCGAGGTCGCCGGCGGCGACCCGGGGTACGACGAGACGGCGAAGATGCTCGCCGAGACGGCGTTGAGCCTGGCCCTGGACGACCTGCCGCCGACGGCGGGCCAGGTCACCACGGCGGTGGCGATGGGTGACGCGCTCACCGACCGGCTGGTCCGCGCCGGGCTGGACTTCCGCGTGGTGCGGTGAAACCACTACTCAGACCCCGACGCGGGTAACCGCTTCCCTACTCTGGCCGGACCTCGATGGTCACCGATTTCCGTGCGTCGCGTTCCCCGGAATCCCGGCCCGGCGGGCGCGTCGCTGGCCGACTCCGCCCCGAACGTGAAATGCTCGTAGTCACCGCGTAGCCGGTTGGCTACTTTCAGCTATCGCTGGGATGGGGTGCACGTTGGCGCGGATGACCCTGCCTAAACCGGACACGGTGTTGCCGAGCGAATCGTCCGAGGCCGGATCGACCCGGTTGCACCTCCTCGTCACCGCCGAGGCCGTCGCCGATCCGGCGGATCCGTCGGACGCACCCCGGTCCGCCGTGGGCATCAGCACCGACCCGGTCCGGCCGGGCTGGATCCGGCTGCATCCGCTCGACCCGGACGACCGCATCCGCCCGTACGACATCGTCACGGTCGACGCGCGGCGGCCGGCGGCACCCCCGGATCCGGAGATCTGGCGACCGACCCCCCGGACGTTACGGGTCAGCCATCACCTCAAGCAGTGGCGGCTGCGCCAGCGGTGGCTCGACCCGCACGTCGAAGGCTCGATGTGCGAACTCGAACGACGTTCCGGTCCACCGCCCGTGCCACGGTCGCTGGCCCTGGTCCGCCCGCGCGAGGTGACCGCCCTGGAGATCGATCCGCAACCGGGTCTCACCGCCGGGCAGTGGCGCCGGCCGGGCCACCACCGGTGGCTGCCGACCGCACCGGGCCGGCCGGTCCCGGCGGGCGGACCACCACCCCCGACGGCCGGGCCGGCCCGGTTCCGTGGCGCCTACCGCTACCGGTGCCACGAACCCGGCTGCCCCGGACACCGGCAACGGATCCTCGACCGCGAGTTCGTGGCGTTGCAGCAGCGGCTGGCCGAACTGCCCGACGACCGGTTGCGGCGGGCCCTGGAGAACACCTTCCTGACCCGGCTCTGCGGTCCGGACCGGGCCACCGCCTTCTACGTCGGCACCCGGACCGACCGACCGGGCGGCTTCCGGGTGCTCGGCGTCTACTGGCCGTTGCGAGCGAGTGGGCACTAGCGCACCCAACCGTTCACAGTCCAGCGTTACCACCGGACGCTCCTCGTCTCACCCGCTCACGCGGTGCGAGGTTGACGCTTCACCGACCACCGCGCGTCCTGACCGGTGGCACAACTGGGAGGCCGATGTCGGGGCTACTCGACCGGGGCGGGATGGTAGCCGGTGGCCCGCTCCTGACCGGACAGTTCGCCGATGGCGCGCATGATCTCGTCGGTGACCTCCCGTCGGGCGCGCGCCGAGGCCGCCTCGCCGTGCCGGTGGGCGAAGTCCAGCGGCGGGCCGAACCGCAGCGTGACCGGTCGGATCCGCGGCCAACGCCGACCCACCGGCAGGATCTGCTCGGTGCCGGCCAGCGCCACCGGCAGCACCGGCGCCCGGGAGGTCATGGCCAGCCAGGCGACCCCGGTCCGTCCCCTGTGCAGTCGGCCGTCCAGGGACCGGGTGCCCTCGGGGTAGATGCCGAACATCCGCCCGTCGGCGAGCACCTCCACCGCCGCGTCCAGCGCCCGCAGCGCCGAGCGGTTGGCGCCCCGGCGTACCGGCACCGAGCCGATGGCGGTGAAGAACGCCCGGGTCAGTCGGCCCTTGAGCCCCCGACCGGTGAAGTACTCGGCCTTGGCCAGGAACACCACCGGCCGCGGGGTGAGCAGCGGGATGACCACGCTGTCCACGAAGGACAGGTGATTGCTGGCCAGGATCACCGGGCCTTTCGCCGGGACCTGCTCCCGGCCCAGCACGGTCGGCCGGTACAGCAACCGGGCCAGCGGGGCGAGCACGCCCCGTACCACCGGATCGAGGAGGGTCACGGGGGTGACTATAGCGTCCGAACGGTCGTTCGTTAAGTTGCCGTCGAGGTCGCTATAGTGAGCCGGTGAGTCCCCGCGTCTCGGTCGCCGCCGCCCGCCGCACCCGGGCGGCGATCGTCGACCGCGGCGTCGAGGTCGCCTCCCGGGAGGGGCTGGAAGGGCTGACCATCGGCCGACTCGCCGACGACCTGGCGATGAGCAAGTCCGGGCTGCTGGGGCACTTCGGCTCCAAGGAGAAACTGCAGCTGGTCGTCCTCGACCGGGCCGCGGAGATCTTCTGGCGGGAGGTGTGGGAGCCGGTGGCCGACCGGCCCGCCGGGTTGGCCCGGCTGCGCGCCGTCTGCGGGTCCTGGATCGGCTACCTGGAACGCGGCGTGTTCCCCGGCGGTTGTTTCTTCATCGCCGCCACCGCCGAGTTCGACGACCGACCCGGCCCGGTCCGGGACGCGGTCGCCGAGTACGCCCGGCGCTGGCAGCGCGAGCTGTCCTGGCAGATCCAGCGGGCCGTGACGGCCGGTGAACTGGATCCACGCACGGATCCCGACCAGGTGGTGTTCGAGCTGATCGGTATCGTGACGGCGGTCAACCAGACCCGGCAACTGCACCGCGACCCGGCCGCGCCGCAGCGGGGCCGCCGGGCGGTGGACCGCCTGCTGGACCACTTCTCCGCCCCGGCCGGCGCGGGTGCCCCCGCAGGCACGGTCGGGCCGCCCTCCGGTCCGACCGACCCAGCCGTGGGCGGGGCGCCGGGTTGACCCTCGACCAGGTCGAGACCACAGGATCGGTGGACGTGGAGAGCTTCATGCGCGGCATCGGGGAGATGGCCCGGGCCACCGGGCTGACGGTCAGCGCGCTGCGTTTCTACGACGGCGCCGGCGTGCTGGTACCGGCCGAGGTGGACCGGGTCACCGGCTACCGGCGGTACGCCCCGGAACAGGTCGCTCCGGGGCGGATGCTGGCCAGCCTGCGCCGGGTGGGAATGCCGCTGGCCGACATCAACCGGGTGCTGGCCGCCCGCGCCGACCCGGCCACGGTACGGGAACTGCTCGACGCGCACCTGCGCCGGTTGGAGGACGGGCTCGCCGACGCCCGCCGCGAACTGGCCCGCGTGCGGACCCACCTCGACCGGGCGGAGCACCCGACGAACGGCACCCGGATCACCGTCTCCGCCGCCGACCTGGCCGCCGCCGTGGACGCCGTACGCTTCGCCGTCGGCACCGATCCGGAGTTGCCGATGCTCGGCGGGGTGCTGTTCGAGGCCGACCCGGACGGCCTTCGGCTGGTCGCCACCGACCGCTACCGGCTGGCGCTGGCCGTCGCACCGGTGCGCGAACTGACCGGCCCGCCGATCCGGGTGCTGGCCCCGGCCGACCTGGTCGACCGGGTACGCGCCCTGCTCACCGGCGGCGAGGTGGTGCTGACGGTGGCCGCCGACGGGTTCGACGCCCGGTGCCGGGCCGGTGCGGTGGCCGGCGAGCCGCTGGAGTTCGACTTCCCGGACTACCGCCGACTGGTCCGGGACCGGGCCGGTACGGGCACCGCCCGCCGGGTGACGGTGGACGTCGCCGAGCTGCGCCGCACCCTCGCCGGCGGCACGGCGCCCGTGCTGCGGCGGGAAGCCCACGGCACCTCGTACGAGGTGACCGTGCTCGCGGTGGCCGGCGACGGGAGGCTGACGATTCTCGACGAGGCGGCGGCGGCCGGATCGGAACACGTCGCGGTGAACCGCGAGTTCCTGCTCGACGCGCTGGACGCGGGCGGACACGGGCAACTGGTGCTGGAACTCGACGGCCCGATCGCGCCGTTGGCGATCCGCACCCCCGCCGGTGACCGGACCCTGTCGATGCTGATGCCGGTCCGCCTCAGTTGACCGGGTCCGTCTGGTCCCGCGCCGGGCCCGCCTGGTCCCGCGCCGGGCCCGCCTGGTCCCGCGCCGGGCCCGCCTGGTCCCGCACCGGGCCCGCCTGGTCCCGCACCGACCGCGCCGGGCGGGACGGGCCACGTCGGGGAGTCCAGGCGAAGGCGAGACACGCGCCGATCAGGGACAGCAGCAGGCCGACCACGAAGCCGCCCAGGTTGGACGTCAGCCAGGAACCGAGGGCCAGCAGCATGGCGACGACCGAGTAGAAGAGCCGCTGGCTCGGGTTGGCCAGCAGCAGCACGCCGCAGACCAACAGCAGCAACGGCACCAGGTAGGACGCGAGACCCTGCGGGCCGACGTGCAGGATCACCGGCAGCGGCGCACGGACCGAGGCGAGGATCTCCAGGGCCCCGAGGGTCACCAGCAGCCCTCCCCAGAACGGCCGGGAGCGCCGCCAGGACCGCCAGGCCGACCGAGCCCCCGGGGCCCGGTCGGGTGACGTGGTGGTCATCTCAGCATTCGCTGTCGGTGAACTTCATCCGCAGGTGCGGAAGGCTGAAGGCGGCGGCGGTGGTGGCGTAGTTGCGCTGCCGCAGGTTGACGATGGTGACCGTCCGGGCCTGCTGGGAGAACACCCCGGGGCCGCCCTTCACGCCCGGCACCCGGTTCAGCGTGCTGGCGTCCTGGCCGATGTCGATGTCGTCGAAGGAGGCGTCGCCCTGGATGGCGTTCGAGTTGGGGTCGGTCTGGTCGTTGGCGGAGTCGACCACCATGTTGGTGCCCTTGACCGGGGTGCCGGCGTCACCTGCGGTGATCTTGAGGTTGATGCCGCCGAGGCTGACGCTCTGGCAGAGGTTGGTCAGCTCGGCCTTGTTGATCGCCGAGACGATGACCAGGACCTGCCCGCCGGTGTCACCCTGGTTGGGGCTGTTCTCGATCATCTCGTCGATGGTGGCGAACTGCTCGAACCCGGTGCCGGTGAGCTTGTTGGCGGTCACCGTGAACGGCATGCCGGAGATCGAGAACTGCGCGGCCAGGACGCCCTGCGCGGTGAGCAGCACCAGCGCCCCGGCGGCCGTGCCGGTGAGGCCCAGCGCCGCGGCGAACCGCCGCCAGCGCACCCCAGCACGTCCGGTATCGCTGTCGCCGGAGGTTCCTGCGGCCATGACCGCCTCCCTTGGTCGAATCGGTGCGACGGAATCGCGCGGCCACCGGAGTGGTCACGGAACAAAGATCCTCATCGGTTGCCGGCCGCCCTCTCGGATTCGGGCGACGGCACGGTGAAGTTACCGCCCGGTACCGAGCCGGTCAAGATTTACCATTGCCAACTTTCGAATGACTGCGCGGTCGGCCATTAGTCAAAAACCCCGGAGTTATCCGACTAAATTCGGTCAATGCGTATCCGTTGGCCGGCGGACGCACGGCGCCACCGTCACCACCCCGCCCTGGTCCACGGCCGCCGCCTCCCGGGCGGCCTCCGCCGGCCCGAGGAACGGGGCAACCATGAAGTAGGTCAGCACCGGCAGCAGCTCGGGCAACCGTTGCACGGCCCCGGCGGCCACCTGCTGCCGGATGGTCGCGTAGATCCCGCCCACGATGGAGTCGATCAACACGTCGTGCGGCACGGCCAGCGGCGGCAGCGGCCGGGCACCGCCGAAGAACTGCCGGAACTCGGCGAGCAGCCGATCCCGCTCCCGGCGCGCGGCCGGGCCGGCCGCGTCGACCTCGACCACCGCCATGGTGGCGAACGCCGGCACGCCGGCCAGCACGTCCAACAGGACCTTGAGAGCGCCACGGGCACCGGACCGCCAGTCACCCTCGTCCCGGTACGCGGCCTGCATGAGACGTACGACGACCGTGGTGCCGTGTCGGTAGGTGGCGAGGAACGCCGCCTCCTTGCCCTCGAACTGGGCGTAGAAGGCCGGCCGGGTGACCCCGGCGGCCTGGCAGATGTCGCTGACCCGGGCGTTGTCGTAGCCCTTCGCGGCAACCGTGTGCACCAGTCCGTCGTAGAGCCGGTCGCGTTGGGTCGCGGCGACCACCTCCGCCGGCAACCGGCGCGGTCCACGCTTGATCACCCGGTCCGGATCGCGGCCCTCGCGGGCGCCCGGCAACGGGGTACGCCCCAGCGGCGGAACGGTCGTAGCCATCGATCTCCTTGAGCCTGGTGCTTGACTTTAAGACTCTGCGAGGTTTATAACATCCCCAGGTTTGTTTCCGGCCGGTAACAAGCGGCTCCGCCCCTTTCCCCAACGGTATCGGAGAACTGGCAGATGGTTCCCCCGGCCGCGGCCGTCCGGCGCCGCACCCGACCCGAAAAGCGGCAGGTGACGCGGCTTCGCCGAGGTGGCAGAGCCTGACCTGCTCGGCAATCGCGCGACTCCGGTCGCGTCAATTGGTGGTGCCGTCGACGCGGCGCCAGGAATACCGCGCCGCCTATCCGGCGGGTGCCGGAATACCCATTCGCGGCGCGATCGGCAGCACCGTTCCATCCTGTTTCCGCACTTGCTGAACGGAAGGACCACCCCCATGTCCAGGTACCGGCAGTTCGCCGCCGTCGCGGCGACCGCGCTGATCGCCCTCATGCTGCCCAGTCCCGCGCGGGCCGCGGAGGACGTCGCCGTGCTGACCACCGAGAGCGTCGGCGGACCGAACGTCGCGGTCGGCGACGTCGCGTCGGCCAGCCTGCGGGCCGGCACGACGGCCAACTTCTACTCCAGCGCCACCGGCACCAGTGGTGTGAAGTGCACGCAGTCCGGCTTCACCGCCACCGTGACCGACAACCCGGCCGCCCCCGGCACCGCGACCGAAAGCCTCACCGCGCAGACCTTCGGCGGCTGCACCAGCAACGTCTTCGGCACCACCTCGGTACGCAGCGTCACCGTCAACAACCTGCCGTACACCACGACGGTCACCAGCGACGGTGTCGTCACGATCAAGGGTGCCGACGGGGCGCCGGTCAAGAGCACCATCGTGCTCGGCACGCTGCTGGGCACCGTCACCTGCGTCTACGAGGCGGACGGCAACACCCTGTCCGGAACCGCCAGCAACGACACCGTGTCGATCGGCTTCGCCGCCCAGAAGTTCACCCGGGTCTCCGGATCGAGCCTCTGCTTCAGCGCCGGCTACTTCACCGCGACGTACTCGCCGGTGCGGGACACCAGCCAGGCCGACAGCCCGATCATCTACGTGAACTGAGCCGTCCGAACGTACGGGCGTCCCCACCGGGGGCGCCCGCATCGGCGTGCAGGGCAGGCCCGCTCAGCCGGTCCCGGCACAGCGGCAAAGCAGCGGCAGGAAGAGTTGGTCGACGATCTGGGCCGGGTCGGTGACTCCGGCGCCCGCGCGCCTTCGCCGAGCGGCTGCACGAGGTGTTCCAGCCAATCGTCGACCAGCCCCCGAGCACGGACCCGCGCTGACGCCGTTCGTCGGGGCATTCCGCCACGTTGCCGCCGTCGATTGTCGATCCGGGGTCGGGTTGACTCGTCGTGGAAGTAGTCGGGCCCATCCGAGGCCCCACCCGACGGGACGTACGACATGGCGAAGTACCTCATCCTGATCTACGGCGACGAGCAGCAGTGGGCGGCGATGTCGCCGGCGCAATGGCAGGAGTTCCACGCCGCCCACGGTGCCTTCGCCGCCGCGGCCGGTGCTGGCCTCCGGGCCGGGGCCGAGTTGCAGCCGACGGCGACCGCGACCACCCTGCGGCCGGACCCGGACGGTCGGCTCGGCATCACCGACGGGCCGTTCCTGGAGACCAAGGAGGTCCTCGGCGGCTTCTACCTGCTGGAGGCCGCCGACCTGGACGAGGCGATCTCGCTCGCCCGGCGGCTGCCCGAGGTCTCCGTCGGGCACAGCGGAGTCGAGATCCGCCCGGTGCTGGAACGGGAATGAACCATGACGTCGTCGCGGCGGTGGCGCAGGCCCACCGCCGCGACTGGGCCCGGGTGCTCGCCGCCACGGTACGCCTGACCCGCGATCTCGACCTGGGGCAGGAGTGCGCCCAGGACGCGTACGCGCAGGCGTTGCGGACCTGGCCACGCACCGGCGTTCCGGACCGGCCCGGCGCCTGGCTCACCACCGTGGCGCGCAACCGGGCGCTCGACGTGCTGCGGCACGAGTCGGTGCTGCGCCGGAACCTGCCCCTGCTGGTGACGGACGAGACGACACCCGGGCCGGGCGAGGGCGGCACGGACGACGACCGGCTCCGGCTCGTCTTCACCTGCTGCCACCCGGCCCTGTCCCGGGACGCCCAGGTCGCCCTGACCCTGCGGCTGGTCTGCGGCCTGTCCACGGTCGAGGTGGCCCGCGCGTTCCTGGTGCCGGAGTCGACCATGGCCGCTCGGCTCACCCGGGCCAAGAAGAAGATCCTCGCGGCCCGGATCCCGTACCGGGTGCCGTCGCCCGACCAGCTCAGCGAGCGGGTCGGCGTCGTGCTGGACGTGGTCCATCTCGTCTTCACCACCGGGCACACCGCCCCGGTCGGCACGGACCTGGTCCGTCGGGACCTGGTGGACAGCGCCGTCGGCCTGGCCCGGATGCTGCACCTGCTCATGCCGACCGACGCCGGGATCGCCGCCCTGCTCGCGCTGCTGCTGCTGGTCGACGCCCGGCAGGAGACCCGGGTCTCGGATGCCGGCCGGCTGGTGCCGCTCGCCGAGCAGGACCGGGCCAGGTGGGACGCCCGGCAGATCGGCGAGGGCGTCGCCCTGCTGACCGGCGCCCTGCGCCGAGGGCCGGCGACCCGGTACGCCGTCGAGGCCGCCATCGCCGCCGTTCACGCCGAGGCGCCGAGCTGGGCGGAGACCGACTGGACGGAGATCGTCGGACTGTACGACGTGCTGCGCGACCGGTGGCCGTCACCGCTGGTGGACCTCAACCGCGCCGTCGCGCTGGGCCTGCGGGACGGCCCGCAGGCCGGCCTCGACGCGTTGGAACCGCTGCTCGCCGAACCCGCGCTGGCCGCCTACGGCTACCTCAGCGCCGCCCGGGCCGACTTCCTGCGCCGGCTCGACCGACGGGCCGAGGCGGCGCAGGCGTACCGGGAGGCCCTGCTGCTCACCGACAACAGCGTGGAACGCGCCTTCCTGACCACCCGCCTCGCCGAGGTCGCCCCGTACGGGTCCGCCTGATTCCACCCGCCGGAACGCGGTCGCCGAGGCGTCGGTGGCGGGCGTTACCCTCCCCTGCGTGACCTATCTCGCCGCCGACGACCGGTACGACTCGATGACCTACCGCCGGGCCGGGCGCAGCGGCCTGCGGCTGCCCGCCATCTCACTCGGGCTGTGGCACAACTTCGGGCACGGCCGCCCGTTGGACACCCAGCGGGACATCCTGCGGCGCGCCTTCGACCTCGGGATCACCCACGTCGACCTGGCCAACAACTACGGTCCGCCGGCCGGCTCGGCGGAGGAGAACTTCGGCCGGATCCTGGCCGCCGACTTCACGGCGTACCGGGACGAGCTGGTCGTGTCGACCAAGGCCGGCTACCACATGTGGCCCGGCCCGTACGGCGAGTGGGGTTCCCGGAAGTATCTGGTCGCGTCGCTGGACCAGTCGCTGCGCCGGACGGGCCTGGACTACGTCGACATCTTCTACCACCACCGGCCCGACCCGGACACGCCGCTGGAGGAGACGATGGGCGCGCTGGACGCCGTGGTGCGGGCCGGCAAGGCGCTCTACGTCGGCGTCTCCAACTACAACGCGGAGCAGACCGCGCAGGCCGCCGCGATCCTACGCGACCTGGGCACGCCGTTGCTGGTCAACCAGCCGTCGTACTCGATGATGAACCGCTGGATCGAGCGGGACAATCTGCTGGACACCCTGGACCGGGTGGGCACCGGCTGTGTCGCCTTCAGCCCGCTGGCCCAGGGCCTGCTCACCGACCGCTACCTGCACGGCGTACCGGCCGACTCGCGGATCGCCACCAGCGACTTCCTCAGCGAGAGCGCGCTGACCGACGAGACGATGAGCAGGATCCGGGCGTTGCACGGGATCGCCGCCCGGCGCGGGCAGAGCCTGGCCCAGCTCGCCCTGGCCTGGGCGTTGCGCGACCCGCGAATGACCAGCCTGATCATCGGGGCGAGCAGCGTCCGGCAACTGGAGGCCAACGTCGGCGCGTTGGCCGGCCTGTCGTTCACCGGCGAGGAACTGGCCGAGATCGACAAGACCGCGCTGGAGTAACGGGCCGGGCGGTTCGCGGGCCGCGTCCTTGTCGAACGCGGCCCGCGAACGGGCGACCGGCGCGCGGGTCAGCTGATGTTGACGTCGCTGCAGAAGAAGTACGCCTGGTCCATGTGGCTGGCCTGCCAGATGGTGAACACGATGGCCCGGCCGGAGTGGTTCGCCGTGGCGTTGATCTTCAGCTGGACGCCGCTGGTCGGCGTGGTGGCCCTCGTCCACTGCGCGGCGGGCGTCTTGCCGACGGTGGTCACCAGGTCCAGGTTGCCCCAGCCCAGCGCCTGCCGGGTCGGGTCGTAGCCCTGCTTGGTCACGTAGACCCGGACGAAGTCGGCGCCGTGGCTGGCCTGGTCGTGCAGGGTCAGGGTGAAGTTGCGACCGATGCTCTTGGCCTGCCAGTTGCCGACCGCGTCGAGCGAGTTGCCCAGGCCACCCTCGGCGTGGTTCATGCTGCACAGCGTCCCGTCCGGGACCGCGGCCTGGAAGTTGCCGCCCATCCCGTTCCGGTACAGACTCATCCAGTTCCACATCGTGTTGGGGTTGGCCTGCCAGGCCTGGTAACACATCGGATCCTGGGTGGCCATCGCCGGGTCCTGGAAGTGGCTGCCCCAACGCTGCCAGCAGCCGAAGTTACGGGACGGCGCGTCGATGATGTTGCCGTGCGCCCAGGCGCTGTTCGGCACCGTCGCCGATATCGCCACGGCGGCCAGGACGGCCGCCATCAGGGCGAGCACCCGGAACAGCCAGGTGCGGCGGGTTGCGGCCAGTACTGCCATGGGAGAGACCTCCTCGCGCTTAATTGACAGATTCAAATTAACCGATGTCTGCCTCGATCGCTAGTGCGGCGTGCGGGATGATTTGGTGGAGATCGAGCCGGTGCGGGTGTTCCGTCAGCTCCGCGCGCGGCGGGCCCCGGTCAGTCGGCCGACCGTCCACCCGCCCACCGCAAGGGCGACCAGCAGCGCGGCCAGCAGGCCGGGCCCGACCCCGCCGACCGTGGCGGCGAGCCGCTGCTGCACCCCGGCCGCCGCGCCGATCACCGGATCGCCGAGCGCCGACCGGACGCCGGACATCAACCGTAGCTCGTACCAGCCGTAGTAACCGACGTATCCGCCGGCCAGTACCAGCACGACGCCGCCGAGCCGGGACACCAGGCCGGTGAGCCGGCGCAGCCGGGCCAGCACCGATTCCTGGACCAGCGCAACGGCCAGCGCGGTCACCCCGACCACCAGGCCCATCCCGACGGCGTACGCGCCGAACAGCGCGATGCCCTCGACCGTCGAGCCGGCCCGCAGACTGGACACCACGGTGGCCAGGAACGGCGCGATCGTGCAGCTGAGCGAGGCCACGGCGTACGCCATGCCGAACAGCACCATCGACGCGAAGGTGCCGGACAGCCGGGGCGCCCGGGCGCCGAGTCCGGGTGCCGGCAGCTTCCGACCGGCCAGCAGCCAACCGCCGAGCGCCACCAGCAGCACCCCCAGCCCGGCGGTCAGCCAGGGCAGCCGCGGCTGCAACCAACCGGTGACCGGCGCCAGGAGCAGCCCGAACGCGCCGAACACGGCGACGTACCCGATGGTGAGGGCGGCGGTCGAGACCAGCGCCCGCCCGACCGGGCCGACACCCCGCCGCCCCGGCGCGGACCCCGACGGATCCGGCCGCTTGCCCGGTCCGGGCCCTGGCCGATCACCCGGTCCGGGCCCTGGCCGGTCTGTCGGGACGGGCCCCGGCCGGTCGGTGGTCGCGGGCGTTCCGGGGGCGGTGGACCGGCGGGCAACCAGCACCGACAGGTACGCCGGCAGCATCGCGAACCCGCACGGGTTGACCGCGCCGAGCATGCCGGCGGTCAGGGCGAGCAGCAGGGCGGCGGTCACCGGCGCTCAGGCGGCGGCCAGCGCCGCGACCTTCTGCTCGAACTCCTGGCTGTCCAGCCAGCCCCGGTGGGTCACCCGGCCGTCCTTGTCGAGGATGACGAAGGTGCTCTGCTCGGCCACCTGGAACCGGCGCCAGACCGTCCCGGCCCTGTCGTTGAGCTGGGTGACCTGCTGCAGCGAGAACTCCTTGACGAAGTCCTTCATCGCCGGCAGCTCACCCAGACCGGCGACACCGACGAAGCCCACCCGGTCGCCGTACTGGGCGGACAGCTCGGCCACCGAGGAGGCCTGGCCGGCGCAGGTGGCGCACCACGGCGCCCAGAACCACAGCACGGTCGGCCTGCCGGCCAGGGTGGCGCCCTTGAACGGCTGGCCGGCCAGGGTCTTCGCCTCGAAGGTGAGCGACTTCGGCACGGTCGCCGGGGCGGCCGACGCGGACGCCGACGCCCCGGTCGACGCCGTGGGCGAGCCGCTCGCGGCGCCGGCGGCGGCCGGTACGACCGCGCCGTCACCAGCGGCCCCGCATCCCGTGGCCGCGCCGAGCAGGCCGGCCACCAGCAGCGCCGTGCACACCGGTCGGATCCGCATCCGCTTCTCCCTCGCGTCCGGTTGTCGCGCTCCCGCCACCGGTCGGCGGCGGGTCGTACCGGTCACTCCGAGCCGCTCATCCGCAGCGCCAGCGCCGGGCACATCTGCACCGCCTTGCGCGCGCCGCGCTCCAGCCAGGTCGGTACGGCGGTCTGCGGGAAGGCCGGGAACCCGTTGCTGTCCAGCCGGATGAACTCCGGTACGACGACCGCGCAGAGACCGTGCCCGTCACACCGGGACCAGTCGACGGTCAGCCGGTACTTCGGGCTGTCCGGGGTGCTCGGCAGGCCCATCATGCCCTTGACCCGCTTGCCGCAACCGTCCCGGGTGGTGTGCGCGGCGAGGTCGTCGGCGAACACCTCCAGGGCCGAGGTGGCGAACCGCCCGCTGCCGTCCGGGTGGCTGCACGCGCCCCGGCCGCGGATCACGCCGGCCGCCCGGCGGACCACGTCGGCGGTGGCGCCGCCCGCCACGGCCAGATCGACCGACCGGGCCAGGTCCGGCAGCCCGAGCCGGCACGGCCCGCACTGGCCGGCGGACTCGGCGGCCAGGTACTGCACCACCTGGGCGACCTCGCCCAGCGGGCAGGTGTCGTTGCCGAGCGGGACGACGATACCGGCACCGAGGGTGCCGCCGACCGCGGCGAGTCCCTTGCGGGACACCTCCGCCTTGGTCGCCGCCTCGGCGGTGATCCACTTGCCGTGGTAGCCGCCCATCAGGATGCCCGGACCGGCCGGGACCTCGCACAGCTCCAGGATCTCGCGCAGCGGGGTGCCGGCCGGGCACTCCACCACCGCGGGCCGGCCGGCGGAACCGGTCACCGTGAGCAACACCGTGCCGGGCTCGTCGCTGGTGCCGACCGCGGAATACTCGTACGGGCCGAGCCGGGAGGCGAGCGCGAGTTGGGCGTACGTCTCGGCGTTGGACAGCAGGGTGGGCAACTCGCCCACGCCGGAGTCGCTGGACCGCTTCTTGACGCCGGGCGGGATGTGCGCGGCGCCGTTGATGCCGTTGACCAGCGCGCCGCCCTCACCGGAGATGAACCGGTGCGGGACGGTGACGATGCCGGTCTGCACCGGCATCCGCCGCTCGCTCAACGCCGCGGCGATGGAGTCCTCCCCCACGCCGTCGTCGGCCACGCCGATCACGATCTCGTCGGCGTCCAACGCGTACGCGGCCAGCGCGGCGCCGTCCAGGATCAGGTGCGGCGCCCGGGTGAGCAGCACCTTGTCCTTCCAGCTTGCCGGTTCGCCCTCGGTCGCGTTGACCACCACCACCGGCGGCAGGTTCTGCTTGTCCGACGACTCGAGGACGGCACGCAGCTTTCGGGCGAACGGGAAGCCGGCCCCGCCCTTGCCCTTGAGCTGGATGTCCTCGGCCAGCCGCAACAGCGCGGCCGGGGACAGCGGGCTGACCGGCCCGTGCACCTCCTCGTGCGCCATCAGGTCGAGACTGCCGAACTCGTCGAAGCCGGCAGTGAGCCGGGGCTCGCCGAAGCACGCCACCGGCGGCACCTTCGACCTGCTCACTGTGCCTCACCTCGCAACTTTGTCCAGTACTCCCCGTCCACCTCGGAGGCCGCCCGCTTGCGGCGCGACCGGGCGGAGCCGCCCTCGGCGTCCCGCATGGCCCGGCGCGAGGCGAGGTTTATCAACGTCGGCGTGTCGTCGTCGACCGGTCGCGCCGGGCTGGTCGGGGCGTACCCGCTGACCGGGCTGGCCGCGAGGTAGCCGCTCACCGGGCTGTCGTCGACGTAGTCGTCCTCGTCGTCGTCCCGGCTGTGCCGGCCGGCGCGGCGGGCCGCCTCGTCCTCCTCCCACTGCTTCGGCCGCTCCCAGTAGTTGGTGCTGGCCGAGTCGAAGCTGTCGTCGACCGCATCCGCCGCGAGCACCGGCACCGACACCGGCGCGACGTCGTCGTTCCGGGACCGCCGCGACCGCGGCGCCGAGACCGGCGCGACATCCTCGTCCCGCGTCCGCCGCGACCGCGGCGCCGACACCGGCGCGACATCCTCGTCCCGCGTCCGCCGCGACCGCGGCGCCGACACCGGCGCCACATCCTCGTCCCGCGTCCGCCGCGACCGCGGCGCCGACACCGGCGCCACATCCTCATCCCGCGTCCGCCGCGACCGCGGCGCCGACACCGGCGCCACATCCTCATCCCGGACCCGACGCGAGCGCGGGGCCGACACCGGCGCGACGTCCTCGTCGCGGGAGCGGCGCGGGCGGGCGGAGACCGGGGCCACGTCCTCCTCGGCCCGGTCCCGGCGGGAACGCGACGCGGTGGGCTCGGCGGACCAGCGCTTCGGGCTGTCCCACGGCTCCTCCGGAACCGCCGACGACGGGACGGCGGTCGTCTGCGCGGCGGCGGCCGGCGGCTGGTAGACCCGCCCGCCGCGCTCCTCCGACCACGGGTCGGCCGGCGGCGCGTCCTCGGCCGGCCGGCCGCGCGGCACCTCGGGCACGGTGAACCGGTTGGCCGACCGGCGGCGGGTCTCCCGCACCGTCGACTCGCCGTTCGCCCCCCAGGAATCGATCTTGGGATCGTTCGGGCCGGACTTCAGGCCCTGGTACCAGCCCTCCTCGCTGCTGACCCGGGCGCCCGGACGACGGCGGGTCGCGCCCTCGGTCGAGCCACGGGCCTTGTCCGAGCCGCGAACCTTGTCGGTGGCCTCGGCCATCTTGCCGACCGGCTTCAGCGAACCGGTGGTCGAGCCGCTCTCCTTGCTCTTGCGGCCGATGCTCACCGACACGCGGACGATCATGGTGGCCACCACGCCGAGCACGCAGACGAGGTAGCTGACCACGACCCAGGTGGCCGGCGGCCGACCGGCGTTCAGGCCGTGGAACAGGGCGATCGGCCAGGAGACGTAGGCGGTGCTGTGCAGTGCCCGCCACATCCACGGCTTGCCCTTGCCGACGAACCGCATCCGGACGATGCCGGTCCACAACACGGCGACCATCAGGTAACCGGCGACGGTGCCGAGCCCGATGTAGACGCCGCGGCCGGAGACGAACGGAACGACCGAATCCAGCGCCCCGGCCCGACCGATCGCGATCTTGGTCAGGATGTGCAGCACCAACGCGCCGACCGCGACCGTGCCCATCGCCCGGTGGGCCGACTGCAGCAGCACCCGGTGCCGGATCATCAGCACCAGCCGATCGGTCGCCACCAGGCCGGCCATCACGGTCATGCTCAGCAGAACCAGAACCACGACGCCTGCGTAGAACTCGGTGAAGACGAACAGATAGACGTACAGGATCTGCCCGAAGGAGGTCAGCATCGCCATCGCCCAGAACGCCGCCAACCCCGAGGCCACCAGGCCGGCGATCGCCGGCTTGGGGATGGAACGCCCGGTACGACTACTGGCGCTCCTGGGCGTGACGGGTCGCTGGATCTCTTTTGTCCGCGCCATACGCTCCTCGATCTTCCGCGTCGTGCCACTGACGCGTCCCACGTGGCCGGTTTGCCCCCCGACAAGCGCGGTTGCCTGCCCAGCTCTGTCCTTCGTGCAGCCATAAGCCCGCCACCGGGTTTCGCGCTCCCGGTGACTTGCCCGTCATCAGGTACGTGTGGACGCCGTCAGCGGATGAGTCCCGCGATGATTATTTTTCACCACCGCCCGACGGGTGTCCCGCCCCGACCGGGTACTGCCTGGTCGGGGCGGTTCCACCACGGTCAGCCGAAGGCGAGGGAGCGGTCCGGGGCCGGGAAGCTCTTGATCGGTTTTCCCTGCATCGCGGCGAGCATCGTCCGGGCGACGGCGGCGTTCACGCTCGCCGACACCCCGTCGCCGACCGCGTCCCGAGGATCGTCCGGGTTCGCGGCGATACCGGCCGCGGCCACCTGCGGGGTGAACCCGGCGAACGTCGCCGTGGCGTTGTTCTCCGTGGTCCCGGTCTTGCCGGCCACCGCCCGACTGCCGAGCATCGAGCCGACCGCGCCGGCCGTACCGCCGTCGCACTTGCCGAACGCCGACTGCTGGCCGACCGGGCAACGGGCCGCGTCGGTGGCCGCGCGGGCGACGCCCGCGTCGAGCACCCGCTTGCAACTCGGCTGACCGGCCGAGATCTTCTGCCCGTCGGCACCGGTGATCGACACCACCGGCAGCGGCGCGCAGTACATCCCGTCGCTGGCCAGGGTGGCGTACGCGTTGGCCACGTCCAGCGGCGTGGTGGACGCGACACCCAGGGTGAACGCCCCCCAGTTCGCGCTGTTCTTGGCGGTCGTCGCGTCCGACTCGGCCCGGAACCTGATGCCGAGCCGCTGCGCCATCTCGACCGCCTTGTTCACGCCGACCTGCTGCTCCAGCCAGACGAAGTAGGTGTTCACCGAGCGGCCGAAGCCGGTCCACATGTTCCGCTGGCCGTCCATCCACTTCGGGTTGGCGTTCGACGGGCACCAGTAGCCGTCACAGCTGACCGGGCCGCCGTCCGGGTACTGCGACTTGAACTTCGCCGGCGCGTCGAACGAGGTGCTCAGCGGCTTGCCCGCCTCCAGGGCGGCCAGCATGACGAACATCTTGAACGTCGAACCGGCCTGGTAGCCGGTGATGTTTCCACCGCCGGCGATCAGTTGGTTGACGGTGTTCGGCCGGTTGGCCTGACCCTTCGGGTTCGCCTTCAGGCTGTAGTGCCGGTTCACCGCCATCGCCAGCACCCGGCCGGTGCCCGGCTCGACCGCGGCGATCGGCAGGGCGCGGGGGCTGTTGTAGCCGTACACCTTGGTGGCCTGCTTCGTCGCCTCCGCCTGCACCTTCGGGTCCAGCGAGGTGACGATGGAGTAGCCGCCCTGGCGCAGCGCCTGCTCGCGCTCCTGCGGGGTTGCCCCGAAGGCCGGCTGTTCCCGCCACCACTGGCGCAGGTAGTCGCAGAAGAAGCCCCAGTCGTCGTGGCCGCTCGGGGTCGCGGTGCAGCCGTTCGGCGGCTCGGTGGGGCGCAGGACCAGCTTCTCGGCCTTGGCCTGGGCCGCCTGGTCGGCGGTGATGTGGCCCATCTTGACCATGGAGTCGAGCACGTACGCGCGGCGCGCCAGGGCCTGGTCCGGGGCGTTGCCGATCGGGCTGTAAACGTCCGGCGACTGCACCAGACCGGCGATCAGCGCGGCCTCGGCGAGGGTCAGCTTCGCCGGCGACTTGCCGAAGTAGCGCTGGCTGGCGGCGTCGATCCCGTACGCGCCGGCACCGAAGTACGCGATGTTGAGGTAGCGGTTGAGAATCTCGTCCTTGGAGATCTTGTGTTCCAGCGCGACGGCGTACCGGATCTCCTGGACCTTGCGGCCCTTGGTGGTCTCGGTGGCCTTCTGCCGCTCCTGCTCGGTCAGGTTCGGGTCGGTCTTCAGGACGTTCCGGACATACTGCATGGTCAGCGTGGATCCGCCCTGGGAGACGTCGTCGCTGTTGCTGTTGACCACGAAGGCCCGGGCCAGGCTGCGCATGTCCACGCCGTTGTGCTGGTAGAACCGCACGTCCTCGGCCGCCACCATCGCCTGCCGCATCACCGGGGCGATCTGGTCCAGCGGCACGTTGATCCGGTTCACGTCGTAGAAGGTCGTGATCAAGGTCTTGCCGTCGTTGGCGTACACGTAGGACAGTTGCGCCGGCGGCGGTGTGCGCAGATCGCTCGGCAACTGGGCGAAGTTGTCACTGGCCGACTTGGTGACCAGCCCGACCAGGGTGTTGGCCGGCAGCGCGGCGGCGGCGAGCGCGAGCCCGGCGAGCACACCGCACAGCACCAACGTGAGCAACTTGGGCAGCAACGAGCGGAGGGACATCCGTAAAGCTTGCCCCCCGGTGTGGGGTTGTCGCACACCGGGGGGCGATTGTCAGCAAGCTCACTGTTTCACCACAGGCCACGGCCAGGAATCACCGCCGGCCGGCCAGGATTCACCGCCGGCCACGGCCAGGATCGGCCGGGCCGCCACCGGCGGCGACAGCGGCTGACCGGGTGGACCGGGTGGACCGCCCGCAGTCGCGGCGGGTGGCGTCGCGGTCCAGCCACCACTCGGCGATCAACAGCGAGAGGACCCAGCCGGCCCAGGTGGTCACGGACGCGATGGCCGCGGCGAACCTGGCCTGGTCCCCGCCGTACGTGGTCTCCAGTTGCGGGGCCAGCACGATCGCCATGACCACGGCCCAGAGCCGGTTCGTGATGATCGACATGGTCAGCGCGAAGCTGCGGATCATCCAGCGCCGGTGCTCGGCGTACCGGCCCTTGACGGCCATCCGGAAGCCGGCGCCGGTGACCGCCAGCCAGAGCAGCGCCAGCAGCACGTCACTGATCCGGGCGGTCGGCCCGTACGGGCTGAAAGCGCCCACGGTCAGGCCCAGCAGGCCGGCCGGCAGCACCCCGCCGAAGACGTAGACCCGCCCGACGATCCGGTGCGCGGCGCGGTTCCGGCGGCGCAGCCACGGCCAGATCTGGTGCAGGCAGGTCAGCATCGCCACCGAGCCGAACAGCACGTGTCCCACCAGTAGCGGGAAGTGCGGCGCGAAGTCGGGCGGCGCGGGCACCCGGGAGTTCGCCGGGTCGAAGGACAGGTACGGCGGCAACGAGAAGGTCAGGAAGGCGACCACGACCAGGGCCAGCGGCACGATCCACGGCCGGCGCCACCAGCGCCGGCGGGTCGCCGGCGTCGCCGCCCGGCGCGGGCTCCGACCAGCCGGCGGGACCGGCTCGTCGATCAGCTGGGTCATCGGGTTCTCCTCGGTGGGTGCGTCCGGCGATTCGCACCCAGCCTCGGCGCGCCGGCTGACCGGCCGCGCACCAACCGCTGACCGCCGACGGACCACGGCTGACCGCCGACCGACCACGTCGCCACGGCACTGCACCATGACCGCCGCCACGGTCACCGCGTCAGCACGTCAGGTGGGCGGTCGGTGGCCGGCGAGGACCTCGCCGAGCAGCGTCAGCGCCGCGTCGCGGGACATCGCCGCCGCCCGGGCGACACCCGTGGCGTACCGTCGCGTCCCGGCTGCCTCCGTCCCGGCCGCGCAAACCGGGTCCGGCTTCCCGCCCGGATCCCCGCCGGAGTCGCCGCCCGGGTCGCCGCCGGAGTCGCCGCCCGGGTCGCCGTCGGAGTCGCCGCCCGGGTCGCCGCCGGAGTCGCCGCCCGGGTCGCCGCCGGAGTCGCCGCCCGGGTCGCCGCCGGTGGGGTCGCCGCGCAGCGCGCGGGCGGCACCCACCAGCAGTCCGGCACGCTCGGCGTCCGCGTCGAGCAGCGCGGGACCGGCCAGTCCCTCGGCGGCGGCCGCGATCTCCGGCACGTTGCCGGAGGTTAACGCCAGGGCGAGCGCCCGGTGGTGCCAGATCCGGGCCGCCGGCAGGTCGCCGGCCGACTCGGCCAGCCGGCCCAGCGCGGTGAGAATCCGGGTCCGGGTGCCGGAGTTGACCCAGTCGTCCGGGCAGCAGGCGAGGGCGGCCTCGTGCCACCGGCGGGCCGTGGCGTGGTCGCCCGCCCGCCGGGCGAGCTCCCCGAGTCCGTACGCCGACAGGGCGCGCATCGCGGGCATGCCGGTCCGGCGGGCGAGGTCCTCGGCCGCTTCGAAGTCGGCGCGGGCGGCAGCCAGGTCCCCCGCGGCCGCCGACCGTTCGCCGCGCCGGCACCGCAGCTCGGTCAGGTCCTCCAGCGCGCCGAGTTGGCCCGCCAGCTCCACCGCCTCGTCACCGAGTACCCGGGCCGTGGCGTGGTCGCCGCGCCAGGTGGCGATGCCGGCCAGCCCGTCCAGGGCCTGCGAGATGCCCCACCGGTCCCCGGTCGCCCGGAAGTCCGCCAGCGCCGATCGCAGCTTCTCCCCGGCCTCGGTCAGCTCGCCGGCGTACAGGTGCAGGAAGCCCCAACCGAAGTGGCCGAGGGCCCGCGACCAGCCGTCCGAGCCGAGCAGTCGGCGCCGGCGGAACATCTCCGCCTCCGGCGGCGGCCCGGTGACCTGCGCCCAGAGCACCAGCAACAACGGTTCCCGGGGTGGCCGGCGGTAATCCGCGAGGATGGTCTCGACCCGCTTCAGGTGGGTGGTCATCTCGCCGTCGCGGTGGCCGACCGACGCGACGGTGAGGACACTCAGGACGTACTCCTCGGTCAGCCCGGCCGGTGGTCCGTCGCCGAACCGGCCGAGCAGCTCGACCACCGACGGCGCGGCCGTGCCGCGCAGCCCGCGCATGAACCAGAACCCGGCCAGGGCGCCGACCAGCCGCAGCGCCAGCGTCGGCTCCGCGCCGACCGCCCAGCGCAGTGCCGCCGTGAGATTCGCCTGTTCGGCGGTCAGGCCGGCCAGCCAGGACAGCTGTTCGGCGCCGCGCAGGTGCGGACCGGCCGCGCGGGCCAGGTCCAGGAAGTAGTCGGCGTGGGCCCGAAACAGCCGGTCCCGCTCGCCGGCCCCGGCCAGTTGCTCGGCCCCGAAGGCCCGGATCGTCTCCAGCATCCGGTAACGCCCGCCGCTGTCCTCCACCAACGACTTGTCGACCAGTCCGGCCAGCAGATCGACAAGATCCTCCGTCCCGATGTCGGCCCGGCCGGTCGGGCCGCAGATCCGTTCCACCGCGGCGAGCGTGCCGCCGTCGGCGAACACGGCCAACCGCCGGGCCAGCGTCCGCTCCTCCTCGGCCAGTAGCTCCCAGCTCCACTCGACCACCGCGCGCAGGGTGTGGTGCCGGGGCGCCGCCGTGCCGTCCCCCCGGGACAGCAGCCGGAACCGGTCGGTGAGGCGCTCGGCGACCGCCTCGACCGGCAACGACCGCAGTCGTACCGCCGCCAGTTCGATGGCCAGCGGCATGCCGTCCAGGGCGGCGCAGATCCGCCCGACCGTCCCGACGGTCCGGTCGTCGACCGCGAAGTCGGGCCGGACCGCGGCCGCCCGATCGGCGAACAGCCGTACGGCCGGCGAGGCGAGCGCCTGCTCGACCGTGGCGCCGGCCGGTGGCAGCGGCAGCGGCGCCAGCCGGCACAGGGACTCACCGGTCAGGCCGAGCGGTTCCCGGCTGGTGGCCAGCACCCGCAGCCGGGGACAGGCGCCGAGCAGTCGGCGGCAGAGCCGGGCGGTCTCCGCGAGCACGTGCTCGCAGTTGTCCAGCACCAGCAGCACCGACCGCTCGGCGAGCGCGGCGACCAGCCGGTCGACCACGTCGGACGTACCCACCGACGGACCGAGCCGGCCGACCTCGCGCAGCCCGAGCGCGGCGAAGACGGCCCGGGGCACCTGCCGACCGTCGGCGAGCGGCGCCAGCTCGACGAAGCAGACCTCCCCCGTCCGGCGTCCGGCCGCCTCCACCGCCAGCCTGGTCTTGCCGGCACCACCCGGTCCGGTCACCGTCACCAGCCGCCCCGACCGCAGCAGCGCCCCCACCCGGTCCAGGTCGGCCGCCCGCCCCACGAAGCTGGTCAACTGCGCCGGCACCCCGCCCCGAGGGACGGACGCCGCGTACGGCACGGGCTGCGCCGGTTCGTGGGCTCCCGGCAGGCGGTCGACCGGTCCGTGGCTTCCCGGCAGGCGGTCGACCGGTCCGTGGCTTCCCGGGACGCGGTCGACCGGCGCCGCCGACGTAGGGCCGGAACGGGCGCCGGCGGACCCGACCGCTCCGGCCGCTCCGCCGCGCACCTCGGCAGCACGCGGGCCGACGTCGCGCGGGCCGACGTCCGGCGGCAGCTCGCCGCGCAGCACGGCGAGGCGGATCGCGTCGAGTTCGGCGGACGGGTCGGTGCCCAGTTCCTCGGCCAGGATCCGTCGGGCGTCCTCGAACACCGCCAGCGCGTCGGCCTGCCGGCCGGTCGCGTACAGCGCCCGCATGAGTTGCCCGCGCAACCGTTCCCGCAGCGGGTGGGCGGCCACCTCGTCGGTCAGTTCGGCCACCAGCCCGGCCTGCCGGCCCAGCGTCAGCACCGCCTCGGCACGGTCCTCCACCGCCGTCATCCGCAACTCGGCCAGCCGGACCGCCGGTGCCGCCGCGAACGCCACGACGGGCACGTCGGCCAGCGCGGTCGGTCCGCGCCAGAGGTCGAGCGCCTCGGTCAGCAGCGCCGCCGCGCGCGCCGGCTCGCCGTCGGCGAGTGCTCGCTGGCCGGCCCGGGCCAGCCGGGTGAACCGGTGCGCGTCGACCCGGTCCGGATCGACCGCCAGCCGGTACCCGGACGGCCGCGACTCGATCAACTCCGGCCCGCCACCCAGCGCCCGGCGCAGCCGGGAGACCTGTGACTGCAACGCGTTGCCGACGTCGCCGGCCGGCGGGTCGGTACCCCAGACACCGTCGATCAGCCGGTCCGTGCCGACCACCCGGCCCGCGTCCAGCAGCAGCAGCGCCAGCAACGCCCGCAACCGCGGCCCACCGACGGGTACGACCTGCCCGCCGGCACCGCGCACCTCGATCGGGCCGAGGACACCGAACCACCACACGCCGTCGATTGTCGCCCGCCCCGCCCACCGACCCTGTCCCCGTCGGGCGTGACCTGAGACCCAGGGCGGTGAACCCCGAACCCGGAGGCGGTGAACCTCAGACCCAGTAGGTGTCGTGCTCGACCATGAACGCGGCCCGCTCCTCGTCGGTCAGCCGGGCCAGCTCGGTCAGTCCCTCGAAGTACGCCTCGCGCGGCGCCCCCGGCGCGAACATCAGCAGCATCGAGGCGGGCTCGCCGGACTCGTTGCGGAAGGCGTGCACGCCGCCCTCCGGGACGTACAGGAAGTCACCCGGCGTCCCGTCGATCCAGCGCGCGCCGTCGTAGAGCCGGACCGTGCCGGACAGCACGTAGAAGGACTCGGAGAAGGACCGGTGGAAGTGCGGTGCCGGCCCGCCCGGCGCGGCCGCCATGTTCCACCGGTACAGGCCGAACTGCCCGTTGGTGGACGCCCCGGTGGCCAGGTAACCCGCCGATCCCCCGGACTGGTAGATCAGCTCGGGCTCCTGGTCGGCCGGTCGGATCCTCGCGCTGACCTCGCCGCTCTCGCCCCGGTAACGCGCCGGTGGATAGGACATCCGTCTCTCCTGTCTGCCGGTTTCCCGGCTTTCTCCCCGCTGCCGGCTCCCCCGGCCTTTCCCCACTGCCGGTTTCCCGGCTTTGTCCCCGCTGCCGGTTTCCCGGCACGGGCTACCGTGCTTCCGCCGGCGCGCTCCCGCGACCTGCGCCGGAGCGAGGGCCGTCGCCGGGCCGCCGAACCGCCGGACCGGTTCAACCTCACCGAGGCGTCCGTGCTCCCGGCTACCATGACCAGGATGCACGCCTCCCCCGACAAGATCGAGATCCGGCCGGGCGGCCCGGACGACGTCCCGGCGGTGCTGGCCATGTTCGACAGCGCGGTGAGGTGGCTGGTGGCGCGCGGCCGGACCGGTCAGTGGGGCGACCAGCCCCGGTCGACCGAGCCGGGCATGATCGACCGGATCGAATCCTGGGCGCGGGCCGGTGAGCTGCACCTGGCCTGCCTCGACGGCCGGCCGATCGGTGCGCTCGGGGTGGGCGCCGCGCTGCCGTACGTGCCGGCCGTCGACGAACCCGAGGTGTACGTCCGGCTACTGATCACCGATCGGGCCTACGCCGGTCGTCAGGTCGGTGCGCGGCTGCTCGACCACGCCCGCGAGAACGCCCGCGCCCGCGGCGTGGACCTGTTGCGGGTGGACTGCTACGGCGGTGACGACCGGGCGCTGGTGCGCTACTACGAGCGCCAGGGCTTCACCCCGACCGTACCGTTCACGGTGGACACGCCCCGCGGTCCCTGGCTCGGCCAGGTGCTGGAGCAACGGCTCCACCGAACGCGCGGCGACGGCGGTGAGCCAACGGTCGGCTCCGCCTCGACGTCGTAGCCGTCCGCGCTCACCACCAGCATCGTTGAAGCGGTTCAAAACAAATCCTTCGCCCCTCAGACAGCGCCGTCGACCGGCCATCGCACCGCGCCGTCGACCGGCGCTGGCTGGCAGCGCAAGGGTGTAGGCGGCGCCGGCGCCGCCGGGTCAACCGGCGCCGACTCGATGCGCAGGGGAGGCTGGCGGAGCTGCTGCCGTCAGCAGCGCCGGTGGTACTGGTTGCGGCGGGATGTCGGGTCGGATCGAGCCAGCTCGGGGGCAGGAATTCCGGCATTCCGTCGCCGGCGAGCCGGACCTGCCACTCGCCCCGGTGGATGACCCGGTGGTGGTAGCGGCACAGCAGCACCGCGTTGGCCAGGGCCGTCTCCCCGCCGTCGCTCCAGTGCAGGATGTGGTGTCCGTCCGTCCAGCGTGGCGGCCGGTCACAGCCCGGAAAGGCGCAGCCGCGGTCGCGCAGGACCAGGGCCCGCCGCAGTGGACCGGTGAACAGGCGCCGCTGCCGGCCCACGTCCAGGACCTGACCGGCGCCGTCGAGAACGGCGGGCACGATCCCGGCGTCACAGGCCAGTCGGCGCACCGTCGCCGGGGTGAGCGCCTCGCCAGTGTCCAACGTCCCGGTGGCCACCCCTCGGGTGAGAGTGTCGAGGTCGACGGTGACAACGAGCTGCGGCCGGTCCCCACCGTTGTCGGGCAACTGTCCGGTTTGCAGGGCGAGGCGGCAGACCTCGGTGAGGGCGTCGGCGCGGCGCTGTCCGGGCGACCGGTCGTCGCCGACTCCCGCAGGGGCACACAGCGGGTCGATCGCGGCGTGGATGATCGCCGCGCTCTCCGCATCGAGGCGCCCGGTGAGCCGGACCTGCCCGTCCGCGCGCGGCGAGGACAAGGTGACATGCCGCCGGTCGTACGTCCGCTCCTCGGCCCGGCGCAGGGCGGCCTCCTCGGCCCGCTCGGCCACCTCGGGGGCGACGTGGATCAGGATCCGTTCGCCCAGCTTGCGCAGCACGCCGGGCTCGTGCCGGGCTGCGGCGTCCACCAGCCACTGGGCGGCCTTGTCGACCACCTCGGGCCCGACCTCGGTCGGCAGGTCGGCCAGCACGTCGATGATCACCCGCGCCTGTTCGACGGTGAGCGCGCCGCGCCCCAACGCGTCGGCGACCACGGCCGGGCCGGCGTCCAGCGCGGCGGCCAGGCTGGCCATCTCCCGGGCCGTGCCGGCCCGCACCCGCAACCGGTCCCGCAGCCAGACCGCCGTCGAGGACGCGCCGTGTCCACCCGCGACGGCTCGCCCGTCCACCTCCCGCACCAGGGCCAACCGCACGGCCGCGAGTCGCTGCTCCAGCACCTGGACCGTGTCCAGACAGGACAACAGGTCCGGCTCGGGCAGGGCCCACACCGGGGCATCGAGACACGGTGAGATCAGCTCCCCGACCCGCGTCAACGCTTCCAGCACCCGAGCATATTCGCACACACGTACGACAGAATCGGCGGCCCGGCCCGCCGGGACAGCAAAGAATCTGCAAACACGGTAGGTGGGCTCAGCGGCGGGCGGCCGAGCGCCGACCGGCCCAGGCCAGGACCGGTCGGGCCGGGACCGGGACCGGGCCAGAACCGGGCCAGAACCGGTCGGGCTATCCCTTCACGCAGACCACCTGCTTGAGGTGCGCCACCACCTCGACCAGGTCGCGCTGCCGCCGCATCACGTCGGCGATGTCCTTGTACGCGCCGGGGATCTCGTCGACCACCCCGGCGTCCTTGCGGCACTCCACCCCGGCGGTCTGCGCCGCCAGGTCGGCCGTGCTGAACGTCTTCTTCGCCTTGGTACGCGACATCTTCCGGCCCGCGCCGTGCGACGCCGAGCAGTACGCGTCGGGGTTGCCCCGGCCACGCACGATGAACGAACCGGTGCCCATCGAGCCGGGAATGATGCCCAGGTCGCCCCGGCCGGCCCGGATCGCGCCCTTGCGGGTGACCAGCACCTCCATCCCGTCGTGGGTCTCCTCGGCGACGTAGTTGTGGTGGCACGACACGGGCTCGTCGAACCGGACGCCCGGGAACCGGTCCCGGACCACGCCGCAGAGCAGGGCCAGCATCACGGCCCGGTTGCGTCGCGCGTACTCCTGGGCCCACCACAGGTCACGCCGGTAGGCGTCCATCTCCGGCGTGCCCGCGACGAACACGGCCAGGTCGCGGTCCGGCAGGTCGGCGTTGTGCGGCAGGTCGCGGGCCACCGCCATGTGCCGCTCGGCCAGTTCCTTGCCGATGTTGCGGGATCCCGAGTGCAGCATCAGCCAGACCCGCCCGGCGTCCGGGCCGTCCTGCTCGACGCACACCTCGATGAAGTGGTTCCCGCCGCCGAGCGTGCCCAGCTGGCTCCGCGCCCGCGTCCGCAGGTTCGACACCGCCGGGTCGAGGTCGCCGAACCGGCGCCAGAAGTCGTCCCAACCGTCCTGCTCCAGGCCAGGGACCCGGCGTACGTCGACCGGGTCGTCGTGCCGGGCGAAGCCGACCGGGACGGCGTCCTCGATCGCGCCGCGCAGGCCGGCCAGGTTGTCCGGCAGGTCGGCCACGGTCAGCGAGGTCCGCACCGCGGACATCCCGCAGCCGATGTCCACCCCGACGGCGGCCGGCGAGACGGCCTGCCGCATGGCGATGACCGAGCCGACCGTGGCGCCCTTGCCGAAGTGCACGTCCGGCATCACCGCGACACCCCGCACCCAGGGCAGCCCGCCGATGTTGCGCAGCTGCCCGAGCGCCTGCGCCTCGATGCCGTCCACGTCCGTCCAGACCCGAACCGGGGCAGCGGTGCCGGCCAGCAGTTCGTAGCTCATGGGTGACCTTTCGTTGGTTGGTTCACTGGTGGAGCGGTTGGCGGGGTTCGAACCCGCGACCTTCGCCATGGCGGGGCGACGCGCTACCGGCTGCGCTACAACCGCGTGCTGGATCCAATCTCTGCCCGCCGGCCGGAACGGCTGCCGGACGACGCGAGCAGGCCGGGTGGAACGACAGAGCCGCCCGGTCCCGGCTGGCGGGTGGGCGGCTCCGGTGTCGGCTCGGCGCTCAGTCGCGCCGTCCGCCCCGCCGTCGACCGCCCGCGCCCGGCCGCCGGTCGCCGGCCGCCCCGCACAACGGCAGCCGCCCAGCACCGCGCGGTTGCCGCCGCGCGGATTCGGGGTACGGACGCTGCGCCATGTCGGGCTCCCTGACTGGATGATCTGGTGACGTCCAGGCTAGGTGCGCCCGGTACGGGCGGCAATCCGATTAGGAGCCGGCCCGCGGCGGTGGCCCCCGCGGCCACCGGGCTCGGTCACCTCGGACTTCGGAAAACACGCGCTAGCCAGAGACGAACGTCATTGTTACCCTTCGGTAGCCACTGTGTTTCGGCCCGCTCGCCGGAGGGATTCCCCCCATGTCCCGACGCGTCCCCGCCCTGCTCGCCGCCGCCGTCACCGCGGCCGCTCTCGTGCTGGTGCCGCTGTCGGCACCGGCCGCCGCCGCGGTCCTCACCCCCGACGACTACTGCCTCGACCAGTGCGCCGACATCGTCCCACCGGGCGAGAACGGCAACGCCACGCTGGCCGACATCCTGGCGCACAAGGCGCTCGGCACCCGGCCGGCGCACTCGGGCGACCAGCTCGGCCCGTATGCGAAGCTGGTGTCCGCGTACACCGGGCTGACCGACGAACAGATCACCGACTTCTACAACAACGCGTCGTTCGGCGTACCGGCCGGGCAGGTCGAGCGCAGCTACTCGCCGCGCGCCGACGTGACCATCGTGCGGGACAAGGCCCGGGGCGTCCCGCACGTCACCGGTACGACCCGGGAGGGCACCATGTTCGGCGCCGGGTACGCCGGTGCCGAGGACCGGTTGTTCGTGATGGACCTGCTGCGCCGGGTCGGACGCGGCCAGTTGACCCCGTTCGCCGGCGGCGCCCCGGGCAACCGGGAGTTGGAGCAGCAGGTCTGGCGCAGCGCCCCGTACACCGAGGCGGACCTGCAGCAGCAGGTCGACCGGCTGCGCGACTCCGGCCTGCCCCGGGCCCGGCAGCTCTACACGGACGTGCAGCAGTACATCGCCGGGGTGAACGCGTACATCGCCGCCTGCATGGCGGCCCGCAACTGCCCCGGCGAGTACGTGCTCACCGGACACCTCGACGCGATCACCAACGCGGGCGGGCCGGAGCCGTTCCAGATGACCGACCTGATCGCGGTGGCCGGCGTGGTCGGTGGGCTGTTCGGCGGCGGGGGCGGTGGTGAGGTGCAGTCGGCGCTGGTCCGGCTCACCGCCCGGGCCCGGTACGGCCCGACCGAGGGCGACCGGCTGTGGGCCGCGTTCCGGGAGCAGAACGACCCGGAGACGGTGCTCACCCTGCACGACGGGCAGAGCTTCCCGTACGGGCAGGCCGACGACAACGCCCCCGGCGTGGCGATGCCGGACGCGGGCAGCGTGCGGTCGCAGCCGATCGTGTTCGACCCGTCCGGTTCGGCCGGCGCGGCGGTCACGGCCGGCACCGGCACCCAGCGCGGCGCGGCGGCGACGCAGGTCGGCCCGGAGACCGCCACCCGGCGGGGCATGTCCAACGCGGTGGTGGTCTCCGCCGCGCACTCGGCCACCGGTCACCCGATCGCGGTGTTCGGCCCGCAGACCGGCTACTTCTCGCCGCAGTTGCTGATGCTGCAGGAGCTGCAGGGCCCCGGGGTCTCCGCCCGCGGCGTCGCGTTCGCCGGCCTCAACCTCTACGTGCTGCTCGGCCGCGGCCAGGACTACTCGTGGAGCGCCACCTCCGCCGAGCAGGACATCACCGACACGTACGCGGTGCAGCTGTGCAACACCGACGGCTCGGCGCCGAGCCTCACCTCCGAGGCGTACCTGTTCCACGGGCAGTGCCAGCCGATGGAGAAGCTGACCCGGGTCAACTCGTGGAAGCCGACCGTGGCCGACTCGACGCCGGCCGGATCGTACCGGTTGACCTCCTACCGCACCAAGTACGGCCTGGTCGCCTACCGCGGCACGGTGGCCGGCCGGCCGGTCGCGTTCACCCAGCTACGCTCGACGTACCGGCACGAGGCGGACTCGGCGATCGGCTTCCAGGCGTTCAACGACCCGGTGGCGATGGGGTCGGCCAGCGGCTTCCTGGCCAGCGCCGCCGACGTGAAGTTCGCCTTCAACTGGTTCTACGTCAACTCCACCGACACGGCGTACTTCAACTCCGGTGACAATCCGGTCCGGCCGGCCGGGGCGAACCCGAACCTGCCGACCCGGGCCGAGCCGGCGTACGAGTGGTCCGGCTGGAACGCCGACACCAACGTCGCCACCTACACCCCGGCCGCGCGGCACCCGCAGGCGGTCAACCAGGACTACTTCGTCAGCTGGAACAACAAGCAGGCCAAGGACTACAGCGCCGCCGACGGCAACTTCAGCTTCGGCGCCGTGCACCGCGGCGACCTGCTCGACAGGCGGATCCGGCAGGCCCTCGCGGCCGGGCCGGTGGACCGGGCCGGCGTGGTCCGGGTGGTGCAGGACGCGGCGGTCACCGACCTGCGGGCCGAGAATCTGCTGCCGGAGCTACTGCGGCTGCTGGCCGGCCAGCCCGGCCAGGAGGCCAACGTCGCCAGGCTGACCGAGTGGCAGGCCGCCGGCGCGAAGCGGGTGGAGACGTCGTACGGCTCGAAGATTTACCGGTACGCCGACGCGATCCGGCTGTTCGACGCCTGGTGGCCGCGGCTGGTGGCCGGGGTGTTCCGGCCCGGCCTCGGCGACGACGTGTACGCGTCCCTGGTCAACATCCTGTCCATCAACGAGTCGCCCAGTGGCGGCCAGAACGGCGACACCTCCGGTGGCCCGCCGTCGGCCAACCAGGCGCAGAGCCACAAGGGTTCGTCCTTCCAGTTCGGCTGGTGGGGTTACCTGGACAAGGACCTGCGTCAGGTGCTCGGTGACCCGGTCGGCGGCGGCCTCGGCCGGATGTACTGCGGTGGGGGCGACCGGGCCGCCTGCGGGCGGGTGCTGGCCGACACGCTGACCGCGGCGGCGGCCGAGCCGGCCACGGTCACCTACCCGGGCGACGCCGACTGCGCGGCCGGCGACCAGTGGTGCGCGGACAGCATCATCCAGTCGCCGCTGGGCGGCATCACGCACGACAAGATCTCCTGGCAGAACCGGCCCACCTTCCAGCAGGTGGTGTCGTTCCCGGCGAAGCGCGGCGACAACGTCGCCAACCTGGCGCTGGGCGCCAAGGCCAGCGGCGACACGTTCCTCGGGTACTCGGCGGGAGCGGCCGTGGACGGCGATCCGACCACCCGGTGGAGCAGCTGGTGGACGGACAACCAGTCGTTCACGGTGGACCTGGGCGCCACCCGTACGGTGGGACGAGTCATCCTGCGCTGGGAGGCCGCGTACGGCAGCGCGTACCGGATCGAGACGTCCACCGACGGGCGGACCTGGCGCGCGGTGTTCAGCACCACCACCGGCAACGGCGGTACGGACAACGTGGTGTTCGCCCCGACCGGGGCGCGCTACCTACGACTGGTCGGGGTCGACCGGGGCACCGACTACGGCTACTCACTCTGGGAGTTCGAGGCGTACCCGAAGTAACCCCGCCCGCCTCCTCTCTTCCCCGACATTGTCGGGACCGCCCGCCCGCGCGGGCGGTGACGGCGTGGACGCGGGGTCAGAGCGGGGGGCGGGGGGTGTGTGCGGAAGGGACGGTCTCGTCGGGGCGGGGTGGGGGCGTGCCGTCGCCGAACGGCCGGCCGCCGAGGGTGGCCCGGTCGTGCGGCTCCAGCCAGCCGGACAGGTCCGGTCCCGCCGGTACGATGCCGGTCGGGTTGATGTTCCGGTGCACCTCGTAGTAGTGCCGCTTGATGTGGTCGAAGTCGATCGTGTCGCCGAACCCCGGCGTGCCGAACAGGTCCCGGGCGTACGCCCACAGCACCGGCATCTCGGTCAGCTTCTGCCGGTTGCACTTGAAGTGGCCGTGGTAGACGGCGTCGAACCGGACCAGCGTGGTGAACAGCCGCACGTCGACCTCGGTGATGGTGTCGCCGACCAGGTAGCGCTGCCCTTCGAGCCGGTCCGACAGCCAGTCCAGCCGGTCGAACAACCGGTGGTACGCCTGCTCGTACGCCTCCTGCGAGGTGGCGAACCCGGCCCGGTAGACCCCGTTGTTGACGTCGGCGAAGACCAGCCGGTTGACCTCGTCGATCTCGGTGCGCAACGCCTGCGGGTAGAGATCCGGCGCGCCGGGCCGGTGGTGGTCGCGCCACTGGGTGGACAGGTCCAGGGTGATCTGGGCGTAGTCGTTGGTCACCACCTGGCCGGTCGGCACGTCGACGATCGCCGGCACGGTGATGCCGCGTTCGTAGCCGGGCTGGCGGGCGAAGAACGCCTCCTGCAACCGCTCGATGCCGAGCACCGGGTCCCGGCCGCCGGGGTCCAGGTCGAAGGTCCAGCTCCGCTCGTCGTGGGTGGGTCCGGCGATCCCCATCGACAGGACGTCCTCCAGGCCGAGCAGCCGACGGACGATGATCGCCCGGTTGGCCCACGGGCAGGCCCGGCTGACGACGAGCCGGTAGCGGCCGGGTTCGACCGGGTAGCCGTCCCGTCCGTCGGCGGTGATCCGGGTGCCGATGTACCGCTGGTCGCGGTTGTACTCGCCGGTCGACTCCGGTTCGCCGGATCCGCCGCTGCCGCTGCCCGTCGCCGTACGGTCGGCCATCCGCCCGCCCCCTTCTGCCGGTGTGATCCCGGCACCGAGACTAGTGCGCCGACTGCCCGACCCGCACCGCCCCGAGCACTTTTTCTTGAGCGGTACAGAAAATCTCTTGACCGGTACAGAGAACTTGCATACTGTACCGGTACAGAGGTGCTCGAACACGGGAGGAAGCGATGAACCAGATGCCGCTCGCCAGCTGGCTGTCCCACGAGGTGACCAACCGGGAGGTGCTCAGCGCCCGCCCCGACGCGCCGGTCGTGCCGGACCGGAAGAAGCCGGCCCGGACCGGGGCGCGCACCCGGCAGGCCCGTACCGCGGTGGCCGGTGCCCTGCACCGGGTTGCCCGGGCCGTCGAGCCCGCCGGGTGCTGATCGACCCGCCGACCCGCGCGCTACCGTCTAGTCAGACGACGGAGTGGAGTGACGCGGTGGCTCGGGTGACGCTGCAGACGATCGCCGACCATGTCGGGGTCAGCCGGATGACGGTGTCCAACGCCTTCTCCCGGCCGGACCAGCTCTCGGCGGCGCTGCGCGAACGGGTGCTGGCCGCGGCGGCCGAGCTCGGGTACGTCGGTCCCGACCCGGCCGGCCGGGCCCTGGCCCGCGGCACCACCGGCGCGGTCGGCATCCTGCTCACCAAGTCGCTGCGCTACGCCTTCGCCGACGAGGTGGCCACCACCTTCCTCGGCGCCCTCACCGACGAACTGGCGCCGACCGGGCTGGCGCTGACGCTGCTCCCCGCCGACGTGCGGGACGAGGTGGCGCCGGCCCGGGACGCGGCGATGGACGGCGCGGTGATCTTCTCTTGCGACCCGGACCTGCCCGCCCTGGAGATCCTGCGTCGCCGGCGGATCCCGCTGGTCAACGTCGACCAGCCGCCCGAACGCGGCGTACCCGGCGTCAACATCGACGACCGGGCCGGGGCCCGGGACGCCGCCCAACACCTGATCGACCTCGGCCACCGGTCGATCGGCATCCTGACCTTCAGCCTGCACGGGCCGCACGGCGTCGACGTCGACCCGCCGCCGCCGGTGCCGACCGACTCGTACGTCACCCGGCAGCGGATGCTCGGCTGGCGGGACGCGCTGGACCCGGCCGGGATCCGACCCGTGGTGGCGAACCTGCCGCACAGCCACCTGGGCGACACCACCGACCTGGTCCGGGAGATGCTGACCCGGCCCGACGGGCCGACCGGACTGCTCTGCTTCTCCGACGCGATGGCCGAGGCCGCCGTGCGCACCATCGAGGAGGCCGGGCTGCGGGTTCCGGCGGACCTGTCGGTGGTGGGCTTCGACGACAACCCGCTGGCGGCGCGGATGCGACCGCGGTTGACCACCGTCCGGCAGGACTCCGAGGCGAAGGGACGCGCGGCGGCCGCGGCGCTGACCGCGGCCATCCGGCACCACCGGGACGGCACCACGGCCCGCGTCCGGGACGTCAAGCTGCCGACCGAACTCGTCGTACGCGAGAGCACCGCCCCGCCCGCGTCGGACGCCCCGGGCGCCTAGCGGCCCTCCACGGTGGGACGGTCGGCCGGTCCGGACCGGCGCTCGGGTCAGGCCCCGGCGGGCTGCGGGGTGACCACCGGTGCGGCGGGTCGGGGTACGGCCACCGGCCCGGCGCCCGGCTGCCCGGCCGGGCGCATCCGGGCGGTGAAGTGGCGCAGCATCGGTGGCTCGTACTCGAATTCCACGCCGGTGATGCGGTCGGCGCGTTCCCGCAGCGCGATCAGCGCGTCGGCGACGTAGTCCATGTGGGCGTCGGTGTACGACCGGCGCGGAATGGTCAGCCGCAGCAGTTCCAGCGGCGACAGCTCCTGTTTCCCGGTCACCGGGTCCCGACCGGCCAGGAAGGAGCCGATCTCCACCGCCCGGATTCCCGATTCGAGGTACAGCTCGCAGGCCAGTGCGTGCCCGGGGAACCGGTCCGGCGGGATGTGCGGCGCGAACGCCGCCGCGTCGACGAAGACGGCGTGCCCGCCGGTCGGGTACTGGATCGGCACGCCGCCGGCGATCAACCGGTCGCCGAGGTAGCGGACCTGGGCGATCCGGGCGTCCAGGTGGGCCTGGCCCAGGCCCTCCTCCAGCCCGACGGCCAGCGCCTCCATGTCCCGGCCGGCCAGCCCGCCGTAGGTGACGAAGCCCTCCATCGCGATGCACCGGATCTGCACCGCCCGGAACAGTTCCTCGTCGTCCCGGAAGCAGCACAGGCCGCCGATGTTGACCAGGCCGTCCTTCTTGGCGGACATCATGAACACGTCGGCCAGGCCGACCATCTCCCGGGCGATGTCGGCGATGCCGCGATCCCGGTAGCCCTGCTCCCGCTGCTGGATGAACCAGGCGTTCTCGGCGTAGCGGGCGCCGTCCAGCACCAACGGCACGCCGTGCCGACGGGCCAGCGTGGACACCGCCCGCAGGTTGGCCATCGAGACCGGTTGCCCGCCGGCGCTGTTGCAGGTGACGGTGGCGACGACGGCGGCCACGTTCGCCGGACCGACCTGGTTGATCGCCTGTTCCAGCTCGGCCAGGTCGAAGTTGCCCTTCCAGTCGGCGTACTCGCCGGTGTTCGTCGCCTTCGGGGTCAGCACGTTGATGGTCCGGGCGCCGGCCAGCTCGGCGTGCGCCTTGGTGGTGTCGAAGTGGTAGTTCGAGATGAAGACCGGCGCGTCGCTGGCCACCCGCTCGACCAGTGCCGGGAAGAGGATCTGCTCCGCCCCGCGCCCCTGATGCACCGGGATGGTGTACGGCAGGCCGAGCAGCCGCTGTACCGACTCGGCCAGCCGCTCGAAGCTACGACTGCCGGCGTAACCCTCGTCGCCCATCATCAGACCGGCCCACTGCCGGTCGCTCATCGCGCCGGTGCCGCTGTCGGTGAGCAGATCGATGAAGACGTCCTCGCTGCGCAGCAGGAACGGGTTCCAGCCGGCCGCCGCCAGCGCCGACCGCCGGTCGGCCTCCGGGATCAACCGGATGGGTTCCACCATCTTGATCCGGTAGGGCTCGGGCATGCGCTTGTTCATGGTGACTCCCCATATCTGTGTCCCGGTGGGTGCGGGACAGGTGGGTGGACGCCGGGATCGGCCCCGTGAACCGCGGCACGCAGGAACGCATCCGCCTTGTACGGATCGAGAAACCAGTGCTGGAAGTCGTTGGGATCGGAGAAGCCGTTGACCAGTCGGCGGGCGATCGTGCCGTTGTGCTGGGCGGCGCCGAGCAGCGCCCGCACGTGCGGCGGCATCGGCTGCAGCATGGCGTTGGTCCACTCGGTGACGGCCCGGCCGTGCTCGGCCCAGAAGTTCTCGAAGGTACGGACCATCCACGCGTGGTCGAACGGCTCGGTCCCCCGGGACTTGATCGCCGCGCAGTAGCTGGCCGCGCACTTCGCCGCGGTGTTGCTGCCCTGGCCGGTGATCGGATCGTTGGCCACGACCACGTCGGCCATGCCGAGGACCAGGCCGCCGGAGGGCAGGACCGCCGCCGGCCGCCGTACCGTGGGGGTATACCGGCCGGACAGGGTGGCCCGGCCGTCGGTGAGTTCGACGTGGCGGCACCGTTCGTAGACCCACGGGGTGTACTGGCGGATCAGGTCGAGGGTCATCTTCAGGTGTTCGGCCGGGTCGCGCCGGTACCGCCAGAGGTCCAGCGGGCCGTCCGGGACCGCCTCCCAGAACAGGATGTCGCACCGGCCGCTGAGAGTCAGGCCCGGGATGACGATCAGCTCACCCAGTCCGGGCACCACGTTTAGCTCGATCTTGGTGCGGTTGAAGAACGGGTCCGGGTCGAGCCCGTGCACGTACGCGACGGCGAGGCCGCGCTGCGGCGCCTCGAACACCGACCGCAGCGGATCCCGGTCGAAGACGCCGACCAGGTCGCTCTTGCCGGCGGCCACAATGGTCAGGTCGTAGCGCCGCATGCTGGTCAGCCCGTCCAGGTCGGCGGTGGTGACGCCCTGGTAGTGCACCAGCCCGCCGCGCTCCTCGAACAGCTCCAGCCAGGCGGCCATCTTCAGTCGCTGGTCGACGCTGGAGGCGTACTCGTCCAGCGGGGCGAGGACGTTCACCACCTTCTCCCCCGGCGGGGCGGACACCGACAGCTGCATCCCCTCGACCCCCGGGGCGTCCCGCTGCCACAGGTTCAGCCCGTACACCTGCTCGGTGCGCAGCGCCGTGCCGAACATGGCCTGGGTGCTCATCACCCACCCGCTCCGGATCTCGTCCGGGGTACGGGCGGACATGATGGTCACCTCGTAACCCTCGGCGAGCAGGCTCAACCCCAACTGGAGGCCGGACTGGCCGGCGCCGACGATGAGGATTCTCCGCATGTTCTCTTCCTTCGCCGACGGTCAGCGCACCGGGATGGCCTGGGAGGTGGTGCCGGTGAGCCGCATCGTGTGCACGACGACCTCGAGCAGGGCCTGGGCGACCGAGGTCGGGTTGCGGGCGTCGAAGGCGATCAGGGGCACCTCGGGGTTGAGCGCGAGCGCGTCCCGGACCTCGTTCAGGTGGTGCGTCTGCACTCCGTCGAAGAGGTTGAGGGCCACCACGAAGGGCAGTTTGCTGTCCTGCTCGAAGTAGTTCACCGCGGCGAACGACGAGGCCAGCCGGCGGGAGTCGGCCAGCACCAGCGCCCCGGTGGCGCCCCGGCAGATGTCGTCCCACATCGGCCAGAAGCGGGCCTGGCCCGGCGTACCGAACAGGTAGAGCACCAGGTCCCGGTCGATGGTCAGCCGGCCGAAGTCCATCCCGACGGTGGTGGTGACCTTGTCCAGCCCCGGGTCGAGCGGGTCGATCGACTCGCTGGCCGCGGTCATCCACGCCTCGGTGTTGATCGGCGGGATCTCCGAGATCGCGTTCACGCAGGTGGTCTTGCCGACGCCGAAGCCGCCGGCGATGACGATCTTCGCCGAGTTGATCGGCGGCGGGTTATCGGACACGTTGCCGTAGCCCGTCACGCAGCTTCTCCAACAGGCGGAAGTCGAACGGCGAACTGTACTTCTCGCTGTGCACCACGATGTGGTCCGAGGCGGCGAGATCGTCCACCACCACCCGGACCACCCCGAGCGGCATGCCGGAGAAGGCGGACAGTTCCGCCACCGACTTGGTCTCGCTGGCGTACTCGTAGACCGATCGGGCCTCCGGCAGCAGTCCGGCGGCGTACGCCGGGTCGTAGTGCGGCACCGAGACCAGGGTGTGCACCAGCAGGGGTTGCCTGGTCCTGGTGCGTCCCCTGGTCAGGATGTAGGGCCGTACCTTCCAATGCGTCGCGGCCACCGTGGTTGTGCTCCTTCGGCCTGTGCGGGTGTTTCGTCGGTCGGGGTTACTGCCGGCTCGCGCTGAGTCGGTGCAGTTGGCTGCGGATCTGGGGGGTGAGCAGGTGCCCGACCGACCCGACCAGCCGGGTCATCCGGTAGGCGACCGTCCGCAGGTCGCAGTTCGGGCCGACGGCCACCGCCAGCCCGGCCGACATGTCCACCCGCATCAGCAGCAGGTGCCCGCGCGGCAGCCGGATGGTGAGGTATTCGGCCGAGCCCAGGTTCAGCAGGTCGGCGCCCCGGTCGGCCATGCTGATCATCCCGGCGGTCAACGCCGCGAGCTGGTCGCCGAGGTCCCGGCCGATACCCGCCGAGGAGACCAGTTGCAGGCCGTCCAGCGACACCAGCAGGGCGTGCACCACGTCCGGCGTCTCGTCCACGAACTGCTGGATCAGCCAGGCGAACTCCTGCGGTCCGCGGGCACCGACCGGGTGGAAGGTGGCACCGGAGCCGTTGCTGTGCGTCACCGCGGACGCCCATCGATCGCCTGGTCCGGTCTGGACCGCAGCGCGTCACCGAATCCGGCGGCGAAGTCGGCGGTCTCGTCCGGCCACCGACCGCGGTCCGAGCCGGTCGGCGGCTGCGGCGCCACGCCACCGCCGTAGTCCGGGGTGTCCTTCAGGCTGGTCGGCACCCGCACCGGCAGGCCACCGGTGGTGCGGTCCAGGTCCGCCTCGGTCGCCGGCGCCCGGACCGGTTCCGGCGTGGCGCGGCCCAGGTGCCGGGCCGGGCCGGGGTCACCGAACTCACCACCGCCGCCCGGGCCGGCCGCCGTCGCGTACCCGTCGAAGGCGGACCGGGCCTGCCGCGGCTCATCGACCGGCAACCGCACCGGGCCGCTGGGCGGTGGTGGCGCGCACAGCACCGATTCCGGCAGCACCACCGTGACCAGCGTGCCGGCGCCGTGCCGCTGGTGCAGCCGTACGCCGATCCGGTGGGCCAGGGACAGCCGTTGCACCACGGCCAGGCCGAGGTGCGCGGCCGACCCGCCGCGCAGCGGGTCGAGCTGGCCGGCCAGCATCGCGTTGATCCGGTCGAGCTGTTCGGGGCGCAGGCCGATCCCCTGGTCCTCGATCCGGATCAGCACGCTGCCGGACTCGGTGAGGGTGGCCGAGACGGCCGCGATGGACTTGGGCGGCGAGAACCGGGTGGCGTTGTCCAGCAGCTCGGTCAGGAGCCGGATCACGTCGTCGGCGGCGAACTCGACCACCGCGAGTTCGGCGACCCGGCTCACCGCGACCCGCTGGTAGTGCTCGATGGTGGAGGTCGAGGCCCGGATCACGTCGATCAGGGTGGTCACCTGACGGCCGGCGTCGTCCACCTTCCGGCCCGCCAGCACCTGGAGGTTCTCGGCCTGTCGACGGATCCGGGAATTGGCGTGGTCGATCCGATAGAGCCGCTCCAACCGGGCCGGGTCCCGCTCGTCCGCCTCGACCGCGTCGAGATCCTCGCCGATCAGGTACGCGGCGGCCATCACCCGCAGTGCGTACTGCTCGGCGATCTCCCGCCAGAATTCCCCGCCACCACCGCTGCTGCCACCGTTGTCGGGGCGCCCGGCCAGGTCCGGCGGTCGGTGCCGGTCGGGAGCGGGACTCTGGGAGCGACGCCAGGGCCAGCGGCCGGACCGACTCACCTCGTGACCTCTGCGTACATTCCCGCCCTTCCGATGTGCATGGTTAGCCTCGTGGTCAACAGGTTCCCGGGAAAGAAGTCAATCATCATTCGTTCGATGAACGCAAGATTCCTAATGATTCCTGAGACAGTCTTGCGGTTTGAAATGAGACATCCTGGAATGTCGCCCGGAGCGAGCGACCGGGCATAATGCGACCAGGGATTATCACGGAAGGTAACCGCGTATTGGATCTATATCCCCTACCCCCCAAAACTGACATTTGCCACGCTCCGGAACACTCCCCTAACCGCCCGACCCCCGCAGGTCTAGGGGTTAGGGGATCTACCGGGCCGGGGGGTTAGGGACCAGGGGCAACGGGCCGGCCCGCGGCGCCGCCCCTCAGTCGCCGGCGAGCCACCCGTCGACCAGGTCGTTGCGGAACTTGCCGGACGGGTCGTACCGGTGGGTCAGGTCGCGGAAGGCGGCCAGCCGGTCGGCCCGCTCGGGCTCGGCCCACGGGTCCAGGTCGAACAGCTTGCCCCAGTGCGGCCGGGCGCCCAGCGGTGCCAACCGTTCCTCGATCGCCGCCAGCACCGGCGCGACCGCGACCGCGTCCGGTTGCCAGGTGAAGTGCAGCGCCGCGCTGTCGCGCCGGTGGCACGGGCTCAGCCACAGCTCGTCGGCCGCGATCGTCCGGATCTCGCTGACCTGCAGCACGGGCGCGATCCGGTCGGCCATGCCGGCCAGCGCCCGGACCGCCTCGACCAGCCGGTCGCGCGGCACGAACCACTCGGACTGCAGCTCCGCCCCGCTGCTCGGGGTGAACTCCAGCTTGAAGTGCGGCAGCCGGGCGTGCCACGGCCCGGGCGCCCCGCCCTGCTCGGTGCAGTTCCCGGCGGGCATGCCGGGCACCGGGTGCCGCGGCCCGTCGGCCGCCACCGCGCCGAGCCAGCGCGGGCCGGGCACCGGCGGGTCGCGGTCGACGCGGCGCTTGAGCCAGACCTGGTTGAACCGCGGCCCGCTCCAGTCGGTGAACAGGCTGACGCTGTACGCCGCCGCGCAGAGCGCCGGCCAGTCGGTGGCCAACGCCGTCAGTGGCAGGTCGTCGTACACGTGCTGGGCCACCTGGTACGTCGGCTCGATGTCCAGGGTCAGCTCGGTGACCACGCCGAAACAACCGAGCCCGACGACGGTACCGGCGAACCCGTCGGTGGTCCGGTCGACGGTCACCACCGACCCGTCGGCGGTGACCAGCTCCATCGCCGACACGGCGGTGGAGAGGTTGCCGTTGCCCACGCCGGAGCCGTGAGTCGCCGTCGCGCAGGCACCGGCCACCGAGATGTGCGGCAACGAGGCCAGGTTGGCCAGGGCGAAGCCGGCCTCGTGCAGGCGTACCGCCAGTTCGCCGTAGCGGACGCCGGCCGCGACCCGGACCCGGCGCCCGGCCGGGTCGATCCGGACGGTCGGCGGCAGGCCGGCCACGGTGACCAGGTCACCGCCGGTGTCGGCGAGTCGGTTGAACGAGTGCCCGGAGCCCAGCGCACGGACCCGGTCGCTGCCGGCGACCAGTTCGGCCAGTTCGTCCACTGAGGCCGGCCGGGCCAGTCGGCGGCCGCCGAAGGTGACGTTGCCCGCCCAGTTGGTGATCGCGTCGGTCATGCTGGCCTCCCGGTGTCGGGTGCCAGGCTAGGCCGGGCCGACGGGCGTTGGCGAAGCCGGGGTATTTCCAACCGCCCGGCGCTCATCGCCCACCACCGATCGGTGGGTCCTCGGTGATGTCGCGCATCGGACCGTCGGGACTGCGGTTGGGGCGCCGGCCGAATGCATTCTCCGCTGCCCTTTCCGATCGGTCCCATGACGACGGACCTCGGGGTGCGGCCCCCCGGAAGCCCGCCGAGCCTTCGTGAACACATGATGACAGGAATATGCCGACCGGGCCCGGCGCGGGAGCCCCGATCGCTGTCCGGGCAACGCATCGCGACCCGGCGACACGCCGCGGATCCCCTGACAGCAGGCTCGTCCGAAACAATCCGAGCGGCAATTGCCAGTGATGTTTATCGATACCTTGTCCCCCTTCGAGTGGACCCGCGGTGATACGGTCGGCCTTGCCGATGGGGAGGACACATGACCGAACGGACCCAGGGAGGAAACACGGACCCGGGCCAGGAAATCGCGCTGTCAATCTATTCACAGATGTTGCGCGACGACGCGAGCACAGCCCAGGACGCCGTCGCCTCTCTCGGCCTGTCCGACAAGGAGGGCACAGCAGCGCTGACCGAACTGCGCGAGCTGGGCCTGCTCGTCACCCATTCGCCCACCGGCGCCCTCCGCACCGCGCGGCCGGAACAGGCCCTCGTCCGGCTGATCGGCCAGGGCCAGCGGGCGTACGCCGCCTATCACCGGGAGAACACCCGCAACCGGGAGCTGATCGAGCGCCTGGTCGACGGCTTCCTGCCGCTGGCAACGGCGGCGCCACAGGAGGTCACCGTCCGCACGGTGACCGACCCCCGGCAGGTGGCCGTCCTGCTGGACGAGCTCACCGAGCAGACCCAGGAGGAGATCCTGTCCATGCACCCGGGACCGGTGCCGCCCCGGGAGACGATCGAGGACGCGCTCCCGCGCGGCCGGATGCTCGCCGAACGGGGGCTCCGGTCGCGGAGCATCTACCAGCGCCGACTGGTCACCGTGCCGTACGTGCTGGAGAACCTGCGCCAACTGACCCGGCTGCGGCACGAGATCCGGGTGGCGTCCGACGTCCCGGTCCGACTGATCATCTCCGACGGACGGCGGGCGATCGTTCCGGCCGATCCCGACGACGGCGCGGCCGGGGCGTTGGTCATCACCGGCCCGGTCCTGGTGCGGTCGCTCACCGCCGTCTTCTCCCACTTCTGGTCCACCTCCCGGGACCTCGACGACGATTCCCGCAGGCGGGCGGCGGGCCCGTTGTCCCCGGAGGAGCAGACCCTGCTGAAGATGCTGGCCGCCGGCATGAAGGACGAGAAGATCGCGCGGAACATCGGGGTGTCCCTGCGCACCGTCGCGCGCATCGTCGCCGACCTGATGGAACGCCTCGACGCCGACAGCCGGTTCCAGGCGGGCGTACGGGCCGCCCGGCTCGGCTGGTTGGACTAGCGACCGACCCGCCCCGCCGGCCACGGTGCGGCCGACGGGGCGGGGATGGCGGATGGCGCGTGCTCAGGCGGTGGGTTCGGTCCCGACCGCCGGCCCGTCGTCGTCGGCCGGGAAGGCGGCCAGCCCCTCGGGAAACCGGTGACCGGTCCTCGACGGCCGACACCCGGTGCCCGTACCGTCGGGGTCAGTACCAGATCTCCACGCCGCCGTGCCCCGAGCAGGTGCCGCGACGGTGCTGGCTGAAGCTGTACGTCCCGTCCTTGCATTTCGCCGTCGCGCCCGACGGCTTCGAACCACCACCCGAAACGGGCCGGTGAACGCATACGCCGTCGACGTTCCGGTAGTACTCCGCACCGCAGCTTCCCGAACCGGAACCCGACTTCTTCGACGAAGTGCCGGGCTTTCCGGACGCGGCACCGGACCTGCCCGACGGGGCACCCGGGGTGCTCAACCTCGCTACCGCCGTCGGTGAGGGCGACGGCGTGACCTGCCCGGTCGGTGACGGCGTGGGGCTCGTCCGGAGCAGGTCGGCAGTCGCCGACACGGTCGGTGTGGCGCCCGCGCGATCGGTCGTACCGGCCGGTGCGCAGCCGGTCAGCAGGAGCAATCCCGCCGCCACGGTCACGACGATTTTCCTCATTCGCGCCTCCACGTTCGTAGGAGTGGATTCGCCTCGGAAATCTAGGTGACGGTTCCCGCGATCGATATTGGTCGCGGTGCTTGCGGGTGACGCTTTTCAGCCGACCCGGACGGCGTATCGGATGTCGATCCGATGCCGAGCGGAGGGGCGGCCGACCGGAACGGCGTCGGTGACCGGAACCGCCGGAACGTCGAGCCGACCCACCCGGATCAGCCGTACCGTCCGAACGTGGGACCGGCGGCGGCCCGGCCGATATCGGTGATCGGCCCGTCGACCGGCCGGCGGCTCGGCGACCAGGCCCCGTTCGCGGCCGGCCGGTCCCGGCCCGGGCCCCGGGTACGCCCCGGGGCGGGCCGGTGGATCAGGAGGCTGCGGCGGGCCTTCTGGTGGAGTCGGCCGGGTTGGCGCCGGGGGTGGGCCGGCCGGTCAGCACCTGGGGGCCGGCGGTCGTGACGGCCACCGTGTGCTCGGAGTGGGCGGTACGGGAACCGTCGGCGGAGCGGATCGTCCAGCCGTCCTCGTCGACCTTGATCTTGTCGGTGGAGCGGCAGAGCCAGGGCTCGATGGCGATGGTGAGGCCGGGGTCGAGCTTCAGGCCACGGCCGGGCCGGCCGCTGTTGGGCACGTGCGGGGCCTCGTGCATGGTGCGGCCGATGCCGTGACCGCCGAACTCGCCGTTGACGCCGTACCCGTAGGAACGGGCCACCTCGCCGATCGCCGCGGAGACGTCACCGAGCCGGCCGCCGGGTTGGGCGGCGGCGACGCCGGCCGCCAGGGCGACCTCGGTGGCCTCGATCAGCCGCAGGTCGGCCGGGTCGGGGGTGCCGACGACGAAGGAGAGCGCGGAGTCGGCGACCCAGCCGTCGATGCCGACCGCCATGTCGATGCTGAGCAGGTCACCGTCGCGCAGGACGTAGTCGCGCGGCAGGCCGTGCAGGACCGCGTCGTTGACCGACAGGCACAGCACGTTGCGGAACGGCCCTCGGCCGAACGACGGGGCGTAGTCCCAGTAGCAGGACTTGGCGCCGCGTTCGGCGATCCGGCGCCGGGCGTGGTGTTCGAGATCCATCAGGTTCACGCCGACCGCGGCGACCCCGCTCAACTCGGCCAGCAACTCGCCGACGAACTGCCCGGTCACCGCCATCCGGCCGATCTCGTCGGCGGACTTGAGCTCGATCACGACAGCCTCCCCTCTCCGTAGCGGTATTTTTATACCACGTCGGGTCGGGGCCGCCACGGGAGGATATCCTGCTGACATGGTTCGTCAGCCGCTCACCGCCGAGCAGATCGCCGCCGGCCAGCGCCTCGGGGTCGCCCTGCGGGCCGCGCGGGCCGGCCGCAGCCTCGTCGAGGTGGCCCTGGCTGCCGGCATCTCCCCCGAGACGCTACGCAAGATCGAGGCGGGTCGGCTGCCCGCGCCGGCGTTCGGGACCGTGGTCGGCCTCAGCCGGGCCCTCGACGTTCCGCTGGGCGACCTGGCCGACGTGTGGTCGGCCGAGACGCCGGTCCGCCAGGCGTCGTAGGCACGCCCGGCCGACCGCCTCACCAGCCGGCCTCACATCCGGGCTCTCAACACGTCGATCTCGCAGCCCGGCGCGGCCGGGTCGAAGCCGTGCTCGACCAGCCAGCGGATCGCCAGCAGGCTGCGCAACGACCACCAGCCGCGGATCACGTCGACATCCACGTCGGTGCCGTAGCCGGCGAGCAGGTCGGCAAGGCGTTCCTCGTGGCCGAGCGTCAGGATGGCGAGGTCGTACAGGGCGTCGCCCCGGGCCGCCTCGGACCAGTCGATCACACCGGTGACTTCGTCACCGTCGAGGAACACGTGGCAGATCTGCAGGTCGCCGTGCACGAACGCCGGTGTCCACGGCCGCAGCGCGGCCTCGGCGACCCTGCGGTTGCGGGTGACCAGGTCGGTGGGGAGGACGTCGTTGGCCAGCAGCCACTCGCACTCGGCGTCCAGGTCCGTCGCGAGCTCGTCGACGCTCCGGCCCGTCCACGGCGGCAGCGGCGCGTCGTGCAGCTTCCGTACAGCGGCACCCGCCGCGGCCCAGGCCGCCGGCGACGCGGTCGACGGCTCACCGAGGCGGCCGAGCGCCGTGCCGGGGACGGCGGCGAGCGCCAGCACGGGCGGCTTGCGCCACAACACCTTCGGGGTCGGGATCGGCGCCATGGCCATCGCCGCGACCTCGACATCGGTACGCGCCTGATCGGCGTCGACCTTCAGGAACACGTCACCGACGCGCAGGGTCGCGCGCTCACTGTGGGCGACGACGACCTTGACCTCCGGCACGCCGGCCAGTATCGCGGCGGCGCCCGCCGGCGTCGCCGCATTTATCGGGTACGACCGGACAGGTGATCCGTCTCAGTCGAGGTGGTCGGTCGGCGAGGTTTGCAGCAGCCAGGCCAACGGCATCTTCGCCCGTTCCGCGTAGCCGCCCTGGCCGGCGAGTTCGTACAGGGTGACGGTCTGGGCGCCGTCCCGGTCGACGACCCAGTAGCGGGGAATGCCGGCCGAGGCGTACTCGCGGACCTTGGTGACCGCGTCCATCGCCTCCGATCCGGGCGAGACGATCTCGACCACGAGGACGACGTCCGCCACCGCCGACCAGACCCCGCGGGGCGGCGGCTTGCGCCACACGCTCAGGTCGGGGATCCGGCCGCCGCTTCCCGTCGGCCCGTTGATCCGTACGCCGGCCGCCTGGAGCACCTGCTCGGCGGGCCAGCCGGCCATGATGAGCCAGGCGAAGATCCGGCTGGCGATCATGGCGTGTTCCGAATCCGGCAGGGGCGCCACCGACAGGACCCCCTCGGGGCCGGTCTCGTAGCGGTGACCGTTCGGATCGGCGGCGTTCATGGCCGCCACGTCGTCGAGGGTCACGACGGCAGGCATGTGCCTGCCGACGGCCTCAGCGCTCATGAACCCAGCCTAGGGCCGCCCGGCATCGTCGTCAGCACGCCTCGCCCCGCACTCCGGGCCGGCCCCTGGTCTGCCCGGTTTCGGTCGTGATGCGGACTGCGGGGTTTGACCGTCTCGGATAGCGTCCGATCGATAGACGAACAGTGATCACATCTCGGGGAGCGTCGATGTCCAGCATCGAAGGCTGACGGCGGTGTCCATCGAGGACGTCAAGGCGACCATCCGGCGGGGCAATCGGGCCGTCAAGGAATCTCGCGGCACTCTGGAACGGGCCAACACCCGCCTGCTCGACGCCACCCGAGCGGCCCTGCCGGCGCTGGCCGGCAGCGAGCATCCCGAGGTGCAGCGCGCCCGCGCTGGCTTCGCCGAATCCGCGCGCGAGATCGAGCTGACCCTGCGCCGGCTGGGCGCCGCCGCCGAGCACGGCGCCGACTACCTGACCACCATCGGATGAGCGGTTCGATGGACGAGGTACTCGCCCGGCTCAAGGCCGCGATCGAGGACCTCGACACCGCCGCCGTCACCGCTACCCGCGCCGCGGCCGACGCCCGCCAGGCCGAGGCCCACTACCGCGAGGCCGGCACCGGCAGCGACCACCGCGCCGCCCAGGGCGCGGTCGACGAGAGTACGACGGCGGCCGAGAAGGCCGGCAAGGTCGCCCGCCTGCTGGCCGAGACGGGCGGCCACCTCATCGCGTACGTCAACACGATCGCTCCGGGCGCGGTCCCGACAGACCGTGGCGTCGAATCAGCCGTCCCCACCGGTGAACAGCTCGTGACGGAATCCGTCCGGCGCTCGGATGCTCGGGCGGGATTCGCCGGCTTCCTCAGTAAGATGACCCGAAACGTCGAGGACATCCAAGACGTCGGCAAAAGCGCCACCGAGGTTGCCCAGACCAGTTACAGCATCCTGAAAGACCCGACCGGCCCGACAGGAGCAAAGTCAACCGGCACCACAACCCCGACGATCAGGCCGGCGAACCCGCCGGCAAAGATCGAGGCGGCCGAGGCTGTCGGTCATCTTCTTGCCGCGGGACTGGTTGTCGCCATCGCCGTACACAGATCAGGCCAGATGATCCGTCGAGAGTTTGCGAGGCTGCGATCCCATGCAGACGAGAAGAGAAATCAGCGACCTCATCCGCGCGACGGCTCGACGTGACTGGGGCAGTGTCGATCAACTTCTCGCCGAGCTGGATCGGACCGGCTGGGCCGGCGGCTCACAGATGATCAGCGCGGCATTCGCGATAGCCGTGTCTCGGCGGTTCCATCCAGGGCAGGACGTTCGGGACATCGCACGGTTCGTCGCGGACACCAGGGCCCGCTACCGTGACGGAACGAAACTTTCGGCCCTGGACATGGAAGCCATGATCCGCGCGGTCCTCGGTGAGGCCGACCTGGTGGACGATATCGCTCCCGAGTCGGCCTTCTCTGCTCAGCTCGTCATCCTCGGAACCCTGCTGCACGACGAGGACTTCTCCGAGCCGCAGCTTGAGGAGTTTATCCGGGACGTAGAAGAGACCGCCGCCGAGTACATGTAGGTCCAACGACGGACGGATGCCGCGCGCCCGGTGATCAACTGTGATTGCTCGATCACCTTCAGTACTGTGTGGCTGTGCTTCGAGGTGGGTTCCGGTGGGTCAGGCGCCACTGGTGGATGGTGCTGCTCCCCGCCGCGGTCGCGGCGGCTGCGGTGTGGGCGTTGGTCTCGGACGACAAGCTGGGCTGGACGGCGGTCGCTGGCGTGACCGCGGCGGTGGTGGGCGCGTTCGCTCCGTCGGTCCTGGATCGGGTCCGGGCCGCGCGGGAGCGACGTGAGCAGCGGAATCGGACGGTCGCGGAAGCGTTGGTGGCGGAGTTGCCGGAGTCGGTGGTGTGGCTCTTGCATCCGCAGGCGGCGGTGGTCGGGTTCGTCGGCCGCGGGTGGCTGCTGAGGGCACTGGACGGGTGGTGCGCGGATCCGCGGGCGAGCGTGGTGCGGCTGCTCGTCGGGGCGGGCGGGGTGGGCAAGACCCGGCTGGGACGGCACTTCGCCGGCCGATTGGCGGGCTGGACGTGGTGGCCGGTGGCGCCCGGCGGGGAGCCGAAAATCGCGGAGGCGCTCACGGCGGACGGGCGGCCGGGCCGGGTGCTGCTGACGGTGGATTACGCCGAGACCCGCGACCCGCAGGCGTTGGCGCGTCTGTTGTGTACGGCGCAACGGGCCGACGGGGTGCGGGTGCTGTTGCTGGCCCGATCGGCGGGACTGTGGTGGTCGTCGTTGTCGGCGGCGTACCCGTCGCAGGCGCACCTGGTCGACGCGTTGACCGTGCAGGCGAACGTGATCGAGGTGCCGGCCCGTATCGAGGAACGCACCCCGCAGCAGATCGTGAACGAGGCGGCAGTGGCCTTCGCCGAACGGCTCGGTCGCCGTCCTCCGGATGAGGCTCCGCTGGGTGGGCTCGATCCGGACGTACCGGTGTTGCGGTTGCACGCGGAGGCACTGCTGGCGGTGTTGGGCGGGCCGCGCGGTGACGACCGGTACGACGTACTGGCTGAGGTTTTGGGTCATGAGGCCCGGTACTGGCGGCACCGGGCCGGCCGCGACGGGTTGCCGGGCGCGGGCGAGCCGGCCACCGACGTGGTGTTGCGGCGTCTGGTCGCCGTGGCGGCCCTGCTCGGTGCGGAGGACCGCGAGCAGGCCGCGGAGCTGGTCCGCCGGGTGCCGGGCCTGGGCGAAGCGTCGCCGGAGGTGGTCGACCGGTACGTGGGCTGGTTGTACGGCCTCTACCCGGCGGCCGGGGCGGGTGACGGGCTGGGGACGCTGCAACCGGATCTGCTCGCCGAGGACCTCGCGGTCGCTGTTCTGCGGGAGAGCACGGCCGCCCAGCGCCGCGGGATTCTGCACGGGTTGGCTGTCGGGCAGGCGGGACGGGCGTTGACGGTCCTGAGCCGCGCCCGCAGCCATCAGCCCGACGCCGAGACGATGATCGACGAAGCGCTGGCCACGGATCTGCCGGTGATGACCGAGGCGGTGCTCCAGATCGGCCTCCAGTTTCCGCAGGTTCTCGCTCCCCGGGTCGTGGCGCTGCTCGCGGCGGCCGAAATCGACCCTGAATGGGCCCGGCGAACAGAGCGTAGGGTGCCGTATCCGTCGATCGAGTTCGGCCGGCTCGCGCTCGCGTTGACCACTCAGGCCCTGCACGGCGCGGCGCGGACGAGTGAGTCGACTGACCGGGCGTCGTTACTGATCTCGCACGCTGTTCGGTTGTCGGAGGTGGGACGACGCGCCGACGCACTGCAAGCCAGCCAGGAAGCCGGCGACATCTACCGGAAACTGGCCACCAACAACCCCGACACCTACCTCCCCCACCTCGCCGGATCGATGAACAACCACGCCCTGCGGTTGGCGGAGCTGGGACGGCACGCCGACGCACTGCAAACCAGCCAGGAAGCCGGCGACCTCTACCGGAAACTGGCCACCAACAACCCCGACACCTACCTCCCCCACCTCGCCAACTCTCTGTGGAACGTGGGAGATGTAGCGCGCTTTCTCGGAGAGCGGTCGGATCAGATCCTTGAGGCGGTCGCGGAAGGCGTGCGGTACTTCGAGGAACTGGCTGCCGCCGAGCCGGAGGCGTTCAGTGCCCGCCGCGACGCGGCGGCAGCCACCTTGGCCGAACTGAAAGACAGCAGCACCGGCCAGCATCCCCAGCTGACATCGCCCAGGTCGCCTCAGGCCGATGACGCGGCCACTGACGCCCCTTGACGGGAAGCCTTCAAAACACCGCCGTCGCGGCATTTCTGCCGCCGTGGTGCACGGTCTTCTGTCGTATCCATCTTGTACGGTCGAGGTCTGTCCCGATAAATATCGGCCCCGCCTACCGCAATTCCCGGGGCGCGATTCCGGTGTTACACATCCACCGGCGGGATGTTGCAAAACGAGACCCCGAAAGGATGGAAAGCCGATGGCCGAAGACATGGGGTCAACGGTCCCAAGGCGACAACTCGGCCGCACCCTGCGGCAACTCCGCCTCGAATCCCAGATCACCCTCGACGGCGCCGCCAACGCCCTCGACTGCAGCCGCCAGAAGGTCTGGCGCATCGAATGCGGCATCGGCGCCGTCCGCGGCGTCGACGTCCGCGCCATGTGCGAGCTGTACGACGCCACCGCCGAACTCACCACCGCCCTCGTCGCCCTCGCCGGCGAAACCAAATCCAAAGGATGGTGGCACGCCTACGGCGACCTCATCCCCGACTGGTTCGAGCTGTACGTCGGCCTCGAATCCACCGCCTCCCGCCTCCGAGAGTACGAGCACACTCTCATTCCCGGCCTCTTGCAGACACGCCGGTACGCGCTCGCGATCTACCAGCATCGCATCGAGATGACTGAGGAGGAACGAGAACGAGCCGCAGATGTCCGGCTGGAACGCCAAGCACTGTTGCGGCGACGGCTCCCACCAGCACCGCGTTTCGAGGTCGTGCTCTCCGAGGCCGTCCTTCTACGCACCATCCCCGATCGTGATGCGATGGCCGAACAACTAGCGCACCTGATCAAGATGAGCCAGCTTCCCAATGTCTCGCTGAGAGTCCTCCCGCTGGCGAGGGGCCCGCATCGGGGCGCAGAGGCCGGCGCCTTCGTCCTGCTAGAGTTCCCGATAGGCAGCCGGGTAATTCCGGATCCGCCGGTCGTCTACTGCGAGTCCTGGACCGGCGCCCTCTATCTGGACCGCGCGGACGAGTTCGCCTCCTACGAAGACATCTGGGCGGGGCTGGAAAACGACGCGCTCGATGAGGAACAATCAAGAGAATTGATCTTCAAGATCTTCGGGGAGGTACGTCGTGCTTGATCTTACTGCCGCTCGGTGGCAAAAGAGCAGCCGCAGCGGCAGCAATGGCGGCAACTGCGTGGAGGTGGCCAACAATCTGACCAGCGTGGTCGCCGTACGCGACAGCAAGGACCCCACCGGGCCGATCCTTACTTTCTCGCCCACGGCCTGGGCGGGCTTCGTCCGCTCAACCGCGAAGGCAGGTTAATGGCGTACCCGCTGGAGGAGGACCGTCCCCGTCGTTTCGGGCGGGGGCGGTCCGCCGCCGAGTCTGCGGAGCTACCCGATTCGGCAGACCGCCGAGAGAGCCTGCTCGTGGAGCGGGCTCTCTCCGAGCCGCCGAACGCCGTACGTCGGGTCTTGACGGACGTCCTTCCCTGGACGGCGGTTCTGCCGGGACAGGACTTCGACGAGCTACTGGAAGAGCTGGCCCAAGCCGCTACAGGGCTGAGAGATCACTCGCCGGTCGCCGTAGTACTGGCTCAGTGGCGGCACACTGCCGAGGTGTACGCCGATCCGGGATTGCTTGGAGTCCTCACCCGAGAGCCCGAAGGAGACTTCGGCCCGGCGCCGACTCCGTATCCCATTTGACTCCCAGCGCCGTCGCCAACCGTTCCAGGGCGGGCAGGATCTGCACCGTGCCACCGGACTCGAACCGCGCGACGGCAGACGGCGTCATCCCCGATGCCTGCGCGAGCTGAGGCTGGCTCCAGCCTCGCTCTTCGCGGAGTTCCCGCACCGCGCGGCCGAGTTCGAAGGCCAGCCGCACGGCCTCGTACGCCTCCCGCGCGCCGGGTTCCGCCATCCGGCGGTCCCGCATGGCGTTCCAACTCGTCCGGCCACCGTCCATCGGCACATCCTGCTCGGCTCGGCCCATAGTCAGTGCCGGCACACGCCGATGACAATCACGATCGCCAGAATTGCCAACACGGTCCAGTAGAGGACGCCGCCCCGACGCAGGTCGTTCGGGTTCATGGCCGGTCCGGGCGGATGATCGGGGCGGGCGGGTCGGAGAAGGTCTCCAGATAGCGCACCGCGACCGCCAGAGCCTCGCAGCTCGGCACCCGGCAAATCGGGCAGCCGTTCATGGTGGGCCAGTGCTCGGCCACCGTCTTCTTGGCGGCGACGACCAGTTGCTGGTGAACCTGCTCCGGAGTCGGTGAATCAGGCACGTCCGCCTCGGGCTGTCAGGTCGGCGAGAGTGCGTTCGGCCCAGTCGAGTTGGGGACAGCCCTCCTCGGTGCACTGCTGGCAGGTGCCCCGCTCGTACGTCCGGTCCGGCCGGTCCCGGTGCTGATCGACCGTGAGCTGCGCGGCGAGGGTGAGGACCAGCGGGTCCGGCGCGCAATCGTCCGTGCCGGTCACCGCCCGCCCTCCTGCTCACGCTCCCGACTGGCCGGCGGTCCGTCGTGAGCCTCGGTCGTGACGGCCTGGTCGCCGTCGTCGCGGCGGCGGGCGACGCTCGCCCGGTACGCCTCGACACCCGCCCGCCAGGCCGCGTCGACAGCCCGGTCCCGGCGCTCACGCTGCCAGCGAGTCCAGAACGTGGTGACTGGCCGGATACGCATGGGACATCTCCTCCGAGGTCAGCGGTCCGGCGGCGCGATAGCCGCTCCCCAGCGAAGACACGCGCCGCCGGACCGGTCCGAGGGGCGCGGCGGTGGGGGCCGCCGCGTCCGGCTGACCACCGACCACCAAGAGCAGGTCAACGGCCGGTAGTTTGTCGTTCCGAGCCCCAAACACAGTGCCTGTGAACACAGTGTCGGGATTGCACCGCGACCATCAATATCACAAGGGGCCAAGCAGGCATCACTGAACGTGTCGCGCAGGCATGACGAAGGGCCGGCACCGCCAGGCGCCGGCCCTTCGGTTCAGGTACGTATCAGCCGAGTTGGCCGTCCTTCACACCAGCGATGAACCGGGCCCAGTTGTCCGGCCTGAAAGTCAGTACCACGCCGGTCGGTCCTGCCTTCGAGTCGCAGACCGGAACCACGTGGGACCGGTCGGTGGGCTGCCCGACCTGGACGCAGTTCTGCCCACCGTCGCTCCGGCTCGACTTCCGCCAGGTCGACCAACGCGGGTCACTGTGGATGAACACGGCACCTCCCTAGGCGTCAACGGACGCGGCGTCGGCCGCCTGCTGAATGAGTTCCGCGCTGTCCTTGGCGGACAGCGCGTTTTCGCGTAGCTCGTCGAACGTCTGCGCGTAGTCCGCCGCCTCGGCGGGCTCGGTGATGAGCAAATCGGTGGTTACCGTGTCCACGACCACCAGAGTGAGATCGTCAGGATCGCCGTAGTCGTATACGGAGAACGGCGCCCGAGGGACCCACCCCTGCCCGAGAGGTGCGTCCACCGGCAGGATGCGAATGCTCAGGTGGGTGGCCGTGGTCGCCAGCTTGTGCAGGTGCCGCAACTGCTCCCGCATGATCCCGCGCGGCACCGGGCATCGCCAGATCGCCTGCGGTTCCAGGACAACGTGATAGACGGGGTCAGACGCGTCCCGATCGAGCACCTGCCGCTGGCGGCGCAACCGACCCCGGCCCGCCGCTTCGAGATCGAAGGCAGCACCCTTGCCGAGCGCGACCTCACCGCGATGCCGCGCGTACGCCTCGGTCTGCAGCAGGCCGGGCAACATGCTGCTCTGATACTCACGGATGGTCGCGCCACACTCCAGGTCGGCGGTACGGACCTGCCGCTCGCCCATGCCCGCGTACTGCGGATCGTCCCACCAGCCGCGGGCGAGGCCGTCGCGGGCGACGCGTTGAAGGGTCCGGTACTGCCGGCTGGACTCACCGATGGGCAGCACGTCCAGCACCTTGAGGATGGTGTCCAGGCCAGCACGCCGCTCGCCGGCCTCGATCTTGCTGACCACCGTACGGTCGATGCCGGCCGCCCTCGCGACGGCCGTGGTCGTGCTCGTCCCCCGAAGCTGGCGGATCGCAGCACCCAGGCGGACCCGTCGAGCGAACGGGCTGACCTCGGCGTACATCCTCGGCACGGACACCTACCTTCCGACAGTGTCAACTGACACTTTATCCGGACCGGTGAACATCACGTCGGTGATCAACTTCTGCCTACTCACAGCCGGTACGGTGACGGACGTGCCTGCCCAGCGCCAGCCTCCCCGGTACCGCCAGGTGGCCGACGAGCTACGCCGCCGGATCCTGTCCGGCGCCATCCCACCTGGCTCGGTCCTGCCGTCCGAGTCGTCCCTGATGGACGAGTTCGACGTCAGCCGCGGAACCGTCCGCGAGGCGGTCGCCCTGCTGCGCACCGAGGGCATGGCCGTCACCGAGATGGGTCGCGGCACCTACGCACGACCGGTCCGGCCCGTACGCCGCATCGGATCCGACCGGTACCGCCGCGAACTCGACAACCTCACCGGCGAGCGCCCGTCGACCGAGTTCACCACCGACCAGGGCATCGACTGGTCGGATTACCAACTGGACAAGACCTTCCGCGAGGTCACCGCCTCGGCGGCGCTCGCCGAACTGTTCGGCGTCGAGCCCGGCACGATGGTGCTGGAACGACGGTTCGTCTTCCGCGCCCAGGGCGTGCCGCAGCAGATGTCGACCTCCTGCCTGCTGCTCGACATGGTGACCGGGACGCCCGTCGCCGATCCCGACAACGAGCCGTGGCCGGGCGGCAACGCCGCCCAACTCCACAGCCTGGGCATCCTCATCACCGGCGTCCGCGAACGGGTACGCGCCCGGATGCCGCTTCAGGACGAGATCGACGCGCTCCGCATCCCCGGCGGCACACCCGTCATCACCATCACCCGGCAGACGTACGCGGACCAGCGGGTCGTCGAAGTCGCGACGGACATCGTCATCCCCGCCGACCGCGTCGAACTCGACTACTGGATCGACCTGCGGTAGACCGTGCCCTCTCGCCGACGCGTACGGGTGACGCGGCCGGGACACGTCGGGCACGGATGGCTTCCGACGCGGTGGCGACCCGTCGACCCCGCCAGGGGCGGGCTGTGGCTGGTTTCATCCCGTGTCGCGCTGACACCGCACGTGGTGGGTCGTGAGGATGGAGGCATGAGTTCATCGCAGCCCCTCGCCGAGCCCGGGTCCGCCCCGGATCACCGCTACCTGCTCGACAACGCCCGGGTGGAGGCGGGCGAGCGGTTCACCTGGCTGGCCGAGCTGTTCGACGGGGTCACCCGGGGGCACCTCGACCGGCTCGGGGTGCGGCCGGGCTGGCGCTGCTGGGAGGTCGGCGCCGGAGGCCGCAGCATCCCCGAGGCACTCGCCACGGCCGTCGGACCGACCGGTCACGTGCTGGCCACGGACATCAATCCGGACTGGTTGGACCCGAACGGCGGGTACGAGGTGCTCCGGCACGACGTCGTCGGGGACCCGCCGCCGCAGCCGGGCACGTTCGACCTGGTGCACGCCCGGCTCGTACTCGTCCACGTGCCCGACCGGGCCCGGGCGTTGGCGACGATGGTGGCGGCGCTGCGACCCGGCGGTTGGTTGTTGATCGAGGACGCCGACACCGAGCTGCAGCCGCTGGCCTGCCTAGACGAGGTCGGCCCGGCGCAGCGGCGCGCCAACCGGCTGCGGCGCGCCGTTCGGGAGTTGATGACCCGTCGCGGCGCCGACCTGCGCTTCGGCCGTACGCTGCCGCGGGCGTTGCGGACGGCCGGCCTGGTCGATGTCGCGGCGGCCGGTTGCTTCCCGGTCGGCGGGGTGGCCTGCGACCGACTGGAGGCCGCGACGGTGCGGATGGTCCGCGCCGAGTTGCTCGCCGCGGGGCTGGCCGACGACGCCGAGATCGACGCGCACCTGGCCGCCATCGATGCCGGCGAGCTGGACCTCACCCTCGCGCCGCTGATCTCGGCCTGGGGCCGCCGCCCGGGATAGCCCCCTGGTGACGACCGTCGCCGCCCCGGACCGGGTGACACCGCGGCGCCGCACTCGACGGGTCGTGCCCCTGGGAACGTCGATCCTGCCCCAATGTCTGGCCACGAGGGTAACCGTCCCTGCCGGCCGGGAGCTTAGGGTTCGCTCGTGCACAGGCACGAGGACCGTCGAGGGCGCGACCCCGCCCTCCGGTCCGGCCGCGCGGTCACCGAGGCGAGCGACACGGTGGCCGACCGCCGGGCGCCCCTGACCGGTTCGCGGGTGCGGGCCCTGCAACGGTCGTACGGGAACAGTGCCGTCAACTCCCTGCTCCGGACCGGCACCGTCCAGCGCGTGGATCCGCCGACCGTGGCGCCCTCCCCCGCTCCCGCCGCCGCGGAACGAACGGTGATCGGGCACATCTACACCGTCCGAGGTGAGATCGACGGAAACGCCGTCGTCTACACCGGCTCGACGGCGCGAGAGATAGCCCAACGGCTCTACAAGGACAAGCACACCTGGTCGACGCTGATCAAGAACAAGTCGACGACCATCGAGGTGCACGAGGTCACGGCGGTCCTCGACGTCGGGAAGTCCGGCGGCGGGACTCAGCGGTCGGCGGAGAACGAGGCGCTGCGGGCCGCGGAGCAGGTCGTCATCAAACGTCGGCGGACCGACGTGGGCGCGGGACGCGAGCTGAACGCCCGTCAGGCCGCCACCGAGGAGAACGTCGAGGCGTGGGCGGAACTGCACCAGGTCCGGCTCGGCGCTCGGACCACCTTCCGAGCCGGCGTCAAGGTCGCCGGCATGGTCAGCTTCCAGTTGCTGGACTTCTTCCTCATGTACCGCGACCTGAAACTGTCCCAGTACGTCATGGCGCCGTACCTGCTGGAGGACGCCGCCGGCATCTTCACCCTGCAGGAGACCGACCGCGGCATCTTCCGTTCCAACTGGTACTGGAAGAACTACCAGACCGGGCCGCTCGCGGGTCAGCGGGTGCAGATCACCCGGGACGAGTTCCGGGAACTCAGGGAGGAGGCGGAACTCCTCTGGGGGACCACCGACTGGAAGGGCGACTTCGTGCCGGGTCTGTTGCGGCAGGAGTTGCCGGTCGTCGAGGCCCCGGGCGAGTCCGCCGACTCGGCCTGAGTCGGTGCGCGGCCGGCGCAGTTCGCCGCCGGCCGGGCCCGTCCGGTGGCCGGTTCACCGGACGCGTTTCTCGTAGCGTCGGCACGGGACGATGACGGTCCCGGTGCCGGACCCCGGAGCCGGGTCGTCACCGCCGGTTCCGGTTTCGGCCGGGTAGTCGAGTGGCGCCACGTCGCGCCACCCGCAGCGGGCGTAGAACCGGCGGGCCCGGGTGTTGCCCACCGCGACCGCCAGCCAGGCGGTGTCGAACCGTACGGCGACCATCCGTTCGCCGGCCGCGAGGAGTGCGTCGGCGACACCGGTCCCGCGGGCCGGCCCGGCGACGTACACCTGCTCCACCTCGTCCCGCGCCACGGTGACGAACCCGACGAGCCGCCCGGCCAGGGTGGCGACCGTGGTGGTGGCCAGCCGGGGCGGCACCCGCCGCCGGAAGTCGGCGAGTTGCCGGTGCCGGTGCAGCTCGTCCGGGACGTGTCCGGCGTGCCCGTCCAACCAGCCGTGACACCACAGTACGGCGATCGCCTCGGCGTCCTGCGCGTGCGCGGCGCGCAGTGCGAGTTCACGGTCGTCGTCGGTCATGTCGATCCTCCAGCAGAACAGTAACTTGCATTTCTAAGTTAGGAAGCTAAGATACTGCGCATGAACCATCCGAACAACCTCGGGTTGGAGTTGCACACGCTGGTCTCCCGCCTGGAGCGGGCCGGTGACCGGATCCTGCGCGCCGACCACGGCCTGTCGTACCGGCGCTTCATGGTGCTGGTCATGGTCGGCGAGCTGGGCGCGTCCACCCAGCGGGCGCTGGCCGACGGCCTGGCGGTGACCGAACCGTCGGTCAGCCGGATGGTCGCCGCCCTCGCCGGCACCGGGCTGCTCACCGTGGCACCGGATCCGGCCGGCGGCAACCGTCGACGGATCGCCCTGACCGACGCCGGCCGGGAACTGGTCGAGCGGGCCGGCACCGAGCTGATCCGACAGCTCACCGAACTGGTCAGGTCCAGCGGCGTGCCGTTCGAGACGTACCTGGCGCACACCCGACGGTTGAACGCCGCCCTCGACGGCGGCTGAGGAAGACCTCGCCGCCACACCCCGACACCCACCCCTGTCCACCGTGAGGATTTCGCCATGCTCACCACCCCGGACCTGCGGACCGTCCGCTCCACCGATGGCACCACGATCGCCTACCACACCACCGGCGCCGGCCCGGATCTGCTGGTCGTCCCCGGCGCGCTCAGCGACGCCGCGGATTTCACCGCTTTGACCGAGGCGCTCGCCGCCAGCTTCACCGTGCACACCATCCAGCGGCGGGGCCGCCGCGGCAGCGGACCCCAGGGCCCCGGGTACGGCATCGAGGCGGAATGCGCCGACCTCGCCGCCGTCCGGGCGGCCACCGGCGCCCGGTACGTCTTCGGTCACAGCTTCGGCGGGCTGGTGACGCTGGAGGCGGCCCGCCGCGACCCGGGCATCACCCGGTTGGCCGTCTACGAACCCGGTGTGGCCGTGGACGGGCTGATCCCGACCGACTGGATCCCGCGCGCCCGCCGATTCCTCGACCAGGGACGGCCGTTCGACGCGTTCGCCACGTTCGCCATCGCCACCGGACCGAGCGCGGCGCGCCGCAACCCGAGATGGCTGATGGCCACCATCCTGCGCCTGGCCTTCCGGGGCGAGAAGCGGGCGAAGGTCTTCGAACTGCTCGAACCCGCCCTGCGGGAACACGCGGAGATCGGCCGGCTGGACGACAGCTACCCCAACTACCGGCAGGTGTCCGCCGAGGTGTTGCTGATGACGGGCGGCAGGAGCGACCTGGCCCATGTGGGTCCGTCCACGGCCCGGCTCGGCGAGGTGCTGCCCTCGTCGCGGGTGGTCACCTTCCCGAAACTGGACCACTTCGGGCCGCACCACAAGGGCGAGGCCGAGGTCGCCGAGGCGGTGACCGCCTTCCTCCTCGGCTGACTCACCGACCGCCCCGGGTGGATGGACCAGAGGAAACCGGCTCGCGGTGGTACGTGGGACCGACCAGGATGCCCAGGATGCGTACCTTCGACGAACTGGTCGCCGAGGCAGCCGAGGCCGACGTCACCGGGTGGGGCTTCGGCTGGCTGGACGGGCGGGCCACCGAGGAACGCCCACCGTGGGGATACGCCCGGCTGATCGCGGCCCGGCTGGCCGGGGTGGCCTCGGCGCTGGACATCGACACCGGCGGCGGCGAGATCATCGCCGAGGTGCCGCGGCTCCCGCCCCGGATGGTGGTCACCGAGGGCTGGCCGCCGAACACGGACCGGGCCCGCGACCTGCTGTCCCCGCGCGGCGTCGAGGTCGTACCGGTCGAGCCGGGCCGGCCGCTGCCCTTCCCCGACGCCGGTTTCGAGCTGGTGACCAGCCGGCACCCGGTGTCCCCCGACTGGACCGAGATCGCCCGGGTACTGACCGACGACGGCCGGTACCTCGCCCAGCACGTCGGGCCCGCGTCGGCGTACGAGTTGATCGAATGGTTCGTCGGGCCGCTGCCCCGGGAGAACCTGGACCGGCAGCCGGACCGCGAGGTCGCGGCGGCGCGGGCCGCCGGGCTGGCGGTGGTGGACCTGCGCACCGCGCGCTGCCGGATGGAGTTCTACGACGTCGGCGCGGTGGTCTGGATCCTGCGCAGGTGTGTCTGGTGGGTGCCGGACTTCACTGTCGAACGCTACGTGGACGCGCTGCGCCGCCTCGACGGGCAGATCCGCCGGCACGGCGCGTTCGTGGCCCACTCGACCCGGACCCTGATCGAGACCCGGCGGGTGCCGCGCTGATCCGTTCAGGCAGCAATGTCCCCGACATCGCTGCCTCAACGTCAGCACGTCGCAGCAAGGTCGGGGACATTGCCGCTCTCGCCGCCTCGGCGGAGGGGAGGAAAAAGGGCGGGTCAGTCGTTGCGGGCGGCTTCGGGGCCGGTGATGCGGCGCAGCAGCGGGAGCGTCGAGGCCACGATGGCGAGCGACACCGCCAGGCCGGCGGCCACCATGAGCCAGAACGACGGGGGCGGCGCGAGCAGGTCGTAGCGCAACTGCGCGCGCAGGAACAGGTGCGCGGCCAGGAAACCCGTCCCGAGCGCCACGACCGAGACCACCAGCAGCGGCACCACCGTCTCCAGTGCCACCACCCGGCGCAGCGTGCCCAGTTGTACGCCGGTGAGCCGCAGCATGCTGAACGGCCGTTTCCGGTCGCTCAACCCGCCGGCCACGGCCGCCGCCAGGCTGCACCCGGCGATCGGCAGGCTGGCCAGCATGATGACGTCGGCCAGCCGCTGGAACTGGACCAGTTCCCGGGAGTTGTCCGCCGCCCACTCGGCGCCACTCGCGGGGAACTGACCGCGCGGGAACGCGTTGATCATCATGGTGCGGGCCCGTTCGAAGGCGACCGGACCGGTCGTGTCGACCACGATGGACAGGATCGGCTGCCGGGCGACCTCGGCGGCCGGGATGGTGGCGGCGTCCCAGACGTGGCGCTCCTGCGCGGGCAGGTCGAGAGCGCGCGGTCCGACCAGGTCGCTGGGGACTGCCGCGACCTCGGCGCCGGCCGGACAACCACCGAACACCCGGAGGCGGTCCAGTTCGGCACAGGTGATCAAGCCCTGCCAGGCGTTCCGGTCCGGGTTGTGACGCAACACGATCACCTGCCGCACGCCGGGGACCGCCGCGAGGCCGGCCGGGATCTGGTCCGCGGAGGGCGCCGGACCGTCCTCCGGCCAGAAGGTCTTCGCGAGGCTGCTGACCGCCAGCGAGTCGCCGCTGGGCGCGCCGCGGTTGGCGACGAACGTGGTGATCGTGCCGGTGGCGACGCTGGTCACGAAAAGCGCCACGACCAGCCCGCTGATCGACCGGAACCCGGCCTGCGGGTTGTCCGCCAGCCGCCGGCCGGCGATCAGCGCCGCCGGGCGGCCCGCCCGCCCGGCCAGCAGCCGGGCGCCGGTCATGGTCAGCCACGGCCCGGCCAGCACCAGCCCGATCAGGGTCAGCACGAACCCCGAGATGTACGCGGTGATCTGCCCGTCGGTCGACTGCGGCCGACGGCCGATGAAGTACGCCAGCTCGGCGAGCCCGGCGACCAGTGGGATCAGTCGCCAGGCACGCGGCGGTCTCGGCGTGACCCGCCGGCTCACGCCCAGCGGTGAGATCCGTACCCGGCGCAGCGCCAGCACGGACGCCACCACGGCGCCGAGCGGGATCCCGACGGCGACCAGCAGCAGGTCGGCGGCGGTGAGCGACAGGTCGGTGCCGAAGAACCGCTCGCCGGTGAACGGGATGGCCGCGAGACCGGGCCGCAGGGCGAGGAACACGCCGAACCCGGCGGCGGTGCCCACCGCGGCGGCGAGCGTCGACTCCACCGCCGAGATGACGGAGGTCTGCCGTGGGGTGGCGCCGACCAGCCGCATCGCGGCGAAGCGTTGCTCCCGCCGGGTGGCGGCGAGCCGGGTCGCGGTGCCGATGAAGATGAGCACCGGGAAGAGCAGCCCGGCGGCGACGGCGGCGAGCGTCAGCTTCATGCCGGCGCCGTTGATCCCGACGTAGCAGTCCATGGTGCACTCGTCCGGCGAGGTGGTCATGATCCGGTCGACCCGTTGCGGGCCCAGGGGTTCCAGCTGCGCCGGCGTACGGCCCAGGACGATCAGCAGCGAGTCGGGCGACGGCAGCGCGTCCCGGCCGAGGAGGCCGATCGGGTGACCGGGAAACCGGTCGCCGAGTTCGGCGGCCGGCGTGGACCGCAGCAGCGCGTCCAGGGCCGGCGAGGCGTAGTACTCCCCCGGTCCGGGCAGCCGGGGCATCCCCGGCGGTACCGGAGCGCCCGGCCCCAGCGCGGCGATCTCGACCCGGCCGATCGACCTGCCGTGGTAGTAGTCCCGGCGGACCTGCCACAGCATGGCGTCGGTGGCCGACGCGTCGGCGGCCGGCACGACGGCGGTGTTGAGCCAGGCGTACCGCTGGTTCTGGGTGCCGACGGCGTTCATGCCGGCGAGGGCGGCCAGCAGCAGGCCGACGCCGAGCGCCACCGCGGCGGTGATGACGGCGAGCCGGGTGACGGCCTCCCGGCCGCCGGCCAGGGCCAGCCGTACCCCGAGGGGGATCATGCCGCCACCAGCGCGTTCACCCGACCGTCACGGACCACGACCTGCCGGTCGGCGTACGCGGCGACGCGGGCCTCGTGGGTGACCAGGACGACGGTGGTGCCCTGCTCGCGGGCGGCGGTGACCAGCAGGTCCATCACCTGCTCGCCGGTCAGCGTGTCCAGCGCCCCGGTCGGCTCGTCGGCGAACAGCACCTGCGGCCGGGCGACCAGGCCCCGGGCCAGCGCCACCCGCTGCGCCTGCCCGCCGGACAGCTCGCCGGAGCGGCGCCCTTCCAGCCCGGTCAGGCCGAGCCGGTCGAACCAGGGCCGCGCCTGCGCCAGCGCGGCCGCCCGTTTCACGCCGCCGAGCAGCAGCGGCAACGCCACGTTCTCCGCCGCGGTCAGCTCCGGTACGAGCTGGCCGAACTGGAAGACGAAGCCGAACGTGTCCCGGCGCAGCAGGCTGCGTTCCCGCTCGCCGAGGGTGTCGATCCGGCGGCCGGCGAAGCGGATCTCACCGGAGTCGGGGACCAGGATGCCGGCCAGGCAGTGCAGCAGGGTCGACTTCCCGGAACCGCTCGGGCCCATCACGGCGACGATCTCGCCGGTCGCCACCGAGAGGTTCGCCCCACGCAGTGCCGGGGTCTCGCCGAAGGACAGGGCGGCGTCCCGCGCCTCGATCGCGGCGGTCACCGCTTCACCTCCCGGCGCAGCGCGTCCAGCCGGGCGACCGTGGTGTCGATCCAGTGCAGGTCGGCCTCCAGGTGGAACAGGCCGTGATCGGCCAGCATGGTGTCGACCAGGCTGCCGCCCCGCTTGATCTCGGTGAGTTCCTTCATCCGGCGCAGGTGGGTGGCGCGCTGGGCGTCGAGGTACTCCTGCGCGGGACGGTCCAGCATGAGTGCCAGCACCACCTTGGTGAACAGCAGGCTCTGCAGGTTCGGCTCGGCCTCGACCGGCTCGGTCAGCCAGGTGTCGACCTCGGTGGCGCCGCGTTCGGTGATGACGTACCGCTTGCGTTCCGGGCCCTCGCCCGGCGCGACCTCGTCCATCACGATCTTGCCGTCCCGGGTGAGCCGGCCGAGGGTGGCGTAGACCTGACCGAACGGCAGCGGCTTGCCCCGGCTGAAGAAGGTGTCGTAGTCGCGTTTGAGGTCGTAGCCGTGGCTCGGTTCGCGTTCGAGCAGGCCAAGCAGGGTCATGGGAACGCTCATGCCGACGACCATACCCCGCGCGTATACCCCGCGTATATACCTCTGGCGTAGATCCTGCTCGGCGGCGGGAGTGCGCGCGATACCCTCCCCCGGTGACGGATCCCACCGACGGCCGGCCCATGCGTGAGCGGATGCGCGCCGGTGACCTCTACCTCGCCGACGACCCGGAGCTGCGCGAGCGCGCCCTGCGGGCGTTCGACCTGATGGACGAGTACAACGCGACGTCCGCGCGGGACTGCGACACCCGGCGGCGGGTGCTGACCGAGCTGCTGGGCGCCGTGGGCGAGGACACCGAGATCCGGCCACCGCTGCGGGTGGACTACGGCGAGAACATCCGGGTCGGTGCCCGAACCTTCGCCAACTACGGCCTGGTGGCGTTGGACGTCGCCGCGATCACCATCGGCGACGACGTGCAGATCGGCACGAATGTCCAGCTGCTGACCCCGACGCACCCGATCGAACCGGAACCGCGCCGGGCGAAGTGGGAGGCCGCGAAGCCGATCACGATCGGCGACAACGTGTGGCTGGGCAGCGGGGCCGTCGTCCTGCCCGGCGTCACCATCGGCGAGAACACCGTCGTCGGCGCCGGCTCGGTGGTCACCCGCGACCTGCCCGCCGACGTCGTCGCGGTCGGCAACCCGGCCCGGATCGTCCGTCGGCTCGACCCCGGAGCCACCGGCGAGCAGCCGGGCTGAGCGGCGGCGGTCAGCGCCCGGCGGGTCGCGGGGCGACCAGACCGCCCTCGTACGCGGCGATGACGAGTTGGGCGCGGTCCCGGGCGGCGAGCTTGGTGAGCAGGTTGCCGATGTGCGTCTTGACCGTCTTCACGGAGATGTGCAGCGCGTTCGCGATCTCGTCGTTGGACAGGCCACGGGCGACGTGCACGAGGATGTCGGTCTCCCGCCCGGTGAGGACGGCCAGGGCGGGTGCCCGTCGGCCGCCGGGCCGAGCCAGGTAGTGCTCGACGAGCCGGGTCAGGATGCTGGGGGCGTACAACGACTCCCCGGCGTGGGTCCGGCGGACGGCGTCGACCAACTGGTCGGGGTGGGCGTCCTTGAGCAGGAAACCGCTGGCCCCGGCGCGCAGCGCGCCGTACACGTACTCGTCCAGCTCGAACATGCTGAGCACGACGACGCGGACGGCGCGCAGCTCGGCGTCGGCGGTGATGGCGCGGGTCGCGGCGATGCCGTCGCCGACGGGCATCCGGATGTCCATCAGGACGACGTCCGGGCGCAGCTCGCGGGCGAGCGCCGCGGCCTCCGGGCCGGTGCCGGCCTCGCCGACGACCTCGAAGCCGGCGGCGCCGAGGATGATGGCCAGGCTGTGCCGCAGCAGCGGCTGGTCGTCCGCGACGAGCACCCGCACGGCCGGCGGCGATCCGGCGGGCGGCGGCCCGGCCCGGGACGGTTCGGCGGGCGGCGGCCCGGCCCGCAGCGGTTCGACCGGTGGCTCGGGCCGTGACGGTTCCGGCCGCGGTACGGTCATCGGGCGGGCCCGTCGGGCAGCCGGGCGGTGAGGCGGAAACCCGGCCCGGCGGGACCGGCCAGCAGCGTGCCGCCCAGCGCGGTCACGCGTTCGCGCAGCCCGGTCAGCCCGTGGCCGGCACCGGGCCGGGACGTCCAGCCGTCCCGGGGTCCGTCGTCCTGGACGCCGACCACGAGCGCGGCGCCGTCGCGGCGCACGGTGACCCGGACCCTGGTCGGGCCGGCGTGCCGGGCGGCGTTGCCCAGGCCCTCCCGGACGACCGCGCAGACGGCCAGTTGCCCGCCCGGCGACACGACGCCGAGGTCCGCCACGTCGAGCGTGGCGGACAGCCCGGCGCCGGCCGCCGCCGCGACGATCGCGGGCAGGTCGGCGAGCGTGGCCGCGGGCAGCAGCGGCAGCGGGTCGTCACCCGGCGTACGCAGCACCGCGAGCATCCGCCGCAGTTCCGTCGTGGTCTCCCGGGCCACCCGCTCGATGTCGGCGAGCGCGTCGGCGCGTTCCCGGTCACCGTCCGGGCCGGGCATCCGGCCGGCCGCGGCGGCCCGCACGGTGACCAGGCCCAGCCCGTGCGAGACCAGGTCGTGCAGTTCGCGGGCGACCCGCAGGCGTTCGGCGTGCGCGGCCCGCTCGCCGGCCCAGGCGGTCAGCCGGTGCTCGTACTCCCGGCGGTGCCGGCGGGTGCGCGACAGCGCCCAGATCAGCACGGCGCCGGCGCCGGCGGCGAGGAGCAGGGGCACCACCGTCGCGGCGGGACCGGTGCCACCGACCGTCAGCAGCAACAGGACGAGGACGACGAGCAGCGCCCCGGCGCCCGGCCAGACCCGGGACCGCCAGGCCGGCCGGTCGGTGCTGTCCATCCGCGGAGTGTAGGTTCGCCGCGCCGGCCCGGACAATCGGACTCCGGTCGCAGGACCTGAGTCCGAGCACCGGTACGCCGATTCCCGACCGTGACCCGACGACAGGCCCGCCGATCCCGGCTGGGATGGCGGTCATGCTTCTCATCGAAGGTGTCGTCAAACGGCGGCGCGGCCGGGACGTCCTGCGCGACGTCAGCTTCCGGGCCGACCCGGGCCGGGTGACCGGCTTCGTCGGGCCCAACGGGGCCGGCAAGTCGTCGACCCTGCGGATCCTGCTCGGGCTGGACCGGGCCGACGCCGGCCGGGCGCTGGTCGACGGCCGGCCGTACCGGGAGCTGCGCCGGCCACTGCGGACGGTCGGGTCGATGCTGGACGGTTCCGGGGCGCACCGGTCCCGTACCGCCCGCAACCACCTGGCCTGGCTCGCGCGCGGCAACGGTATCCCCCGACGCCGGGTCGACGAGGTGCTCGACCAGGTCGGCCTCGCCGGGACCGGCCGGACCCGGGTCGGCAGGTTCTCGCTCGGCATGGGGCAGCGGCTCGGGCTCGCCGCGGCCCTGCTCGGCGAGCCGCGGACGCTGGTGCTGGACGAGCCGGTGAACGGCCTCGACCCGGACGGCATCCGGTGGATCCGGGGCCTGCTGCGCGCCCACGCCGACGCGGGTGGGACCGTGCTGCTGTCCAGCCACCTGATGGGCGAGGTCGCCGAGGTGGCCGACGACCTGGTCGTCATCACCCGCGGCCGGGTCGTCGCTGCCGGCCCGATCGGGCAGGTCACCGCCGGGTACGCCACGGTCGAGGAGACCTTCTTCGCCCTCACCGAGCCGCGGGAGGCACGGTGAGCTTCCACCGGTTGGCCCGCGCCGAACTGCGCAAGGCGGCCACGCTGCCCGCGACGTACGCGGCGCTGGCCGTCGCCGTCGCCGGTTCGCTCGCGATCACCCTGGTCAACTCGATCTCCGTCCGCAACGCGCTGGCCTCCGGGCGGGCGGACCTGGTCGGCTACACCTCCTGGGTGGAGGCCGCCTTCTCGGCGCTTCCGCTCGGTACGGTCGGCGCGGTCGTCCTCGGCGTCGTGGCGATCAGCAGCGAGTACACCTCGAACAGCGGGGACGCGGGTGGCGGGCGACAGATCACCTCGACCCTGACGGCCTGTCCCCGACGGCTGCGCCTGCTGCTGGCCAAGGCGAGCGTGGTCGTACTGCTGGTCGTCGGGTCGGCCGTGGTGTCGATCCCCGGCTCGCTCGTCGCCGCGTACGCCGTCGTCGGGACCGCCGGCGGCCCGACGGCGCCGCCGGGCCAGATCGCGGCGCGGGCGGTCGGGGCGACCGTCTACTGGGCCCTCACGGCCCTCATCGCCCTGGCGGTCACGGTGCTGACCCGCAACGGGATCGCGCCGTTGATCGTGCTCATCGTGGACAACTCGCTGGTGTCGTTCTCGCTGCTGCTGTCCTACCTGACCCCGCTGGCGCACTACCTGCCCGACCTGGCCGGCATCCGGCTGTTCGGCGACAACCCGGTGCTCGCCGACGCGCTCGCCCCGCTCACCGGCGGCCTGGTCATGGCCGCCTGGACGGTCGGGCTGCTGGCGGTGGCGGCCGTCGTGCTGCACCGGCGGGACGCGTGAGCCGCGCGTTCGCCGACGTCGTCGGGGCCGAGGTGGACAAGCTGCGCACCCTGCCGATCGTCGTCGCCACGGCGCTCGGCACGGTCGGCACGGCGGTCACCGTCGCGGCGGCCCTGGTCGCCGCGGCCCGGCGGACCGGGGCGGCCGGCGTCGACGGTACGGCGACGACGCTGCGCACGGTCGCGTTCCTGCAGGTCGGCACGATCCTGCTGGGCGTCGTCGGCGCGGCGGTCGAGTACGGCGGCAATCAGCTCCGGACCACCCTGGTGGCCTGTCCGAACCGGTTGCTGCTGCTGGCCGGTCGGGCCGTCGCGTACCTGGCCGTCGCGACCGTCACCAGCGGCGCCGCACTGGGTGCGGGGCTGCTGGTGGCGGGCCTCGGGGCCGGCGGGTCGGTGCGGCCGGATCCGGGCCGGCTCGTCGGGGCGGCGGCCTACCTGGTCGGGATCGGGCTGCTCGGCCACGTGCTGGCCGTCCTGCTGCGGGCGCTGGTCCCCGCGCTGGTGGCCATGCTCGGGCTGGTGCTGGTCGTCTCGCCCCTGCTGGCCGGGCTCACCGGGTACGCCCGGCTGCTCCCGGACCGGGCCGGCCAGGCGCTCTACGCCGTCCCGAGCCCGGGGCTGACGGCCCCCGACGGCGGCCTGGTGCTGCTCGGGTGGATCGTGGCCGTCGGCGCGGCGGCGGCGACCACCTTCCGGCGGCTCGACGCGTGACAGCCTCACCGTCGACGGACGCTACCGCGGTCCCGGCGCGTCCGCTGGCGACCGCGTCGGGCGTCACCTGTCCACTGACGACCGCGTCGGGCGCCACCGGACAGGTGGCGTCCGACGCGTGACCGGTCAGGCGTGGGCCATCGCGGGCTGGCCGATGAACTCCATGATCGCCCTGTTGACCTCGTCCGCGTTGGTCCACGGAGTGCCGTGCGGTGCGCCCTTCAGGGTGATCAACTGGCTGCCCGGCAGCATCGGTTGCAACCGCTGCCCGGTCGCCGGATACGGCAGGACCCTGTCCTGGTCACCCTGGACGATCAGCACCGGTACGTCGATCCGGGATACGTCGTCCCGGAAGTCGGTGAGCCAGGCGTCCACGGAGTCCAGCGTGGCCTTCGCCGACGCCTGCGCGCCGATGTTCCAGTGCGCCCGGTACGCCTCCTCGCTGACCAGCTTCCCCTTGTTCTGGTCCCAGTTGAAGAAGTTGTTGCAGAACTGGCTGAGGAAGGCGAACCGGTCGGCGAGGATGGCCTGCTTGAACCCGTCGAACAGGCGCTGCTCCACGCCCTCGGGATTGTCGGCGGTCTTGAGCAGGAACGGGGCGAGCGGCGCCAGCAGCACCGCCCGGTCCACCCGGTCGGACCCGTACCGGCCGAGGTAGCGGGTCACCTCGCCGGTTCCCATCGAGTGTCCGATCAGAATGGCGTCGCGCAGGTCGAGTTCCCGCATCAGGGTGTCGAGATCGGCGGTGAACGTGTCGTAGTCGTACCCACCGGCGGTGTGCGAGGAGTTTCCGAATCCGCGCCGGTCGTAGGTGATCGTCCGGTATCCGGCGGCGAGCAGCGGTCCGCTCACCTTCTCCCAGGTCGCCCCGTTGAACGGGAAACCGTGGATGAGGACCACCGGTCGACCCGCGCCGTGGTCCTCGTAGTAGATGTCGACGGGCGCGGAGTTCTCGGCGCCCACGGTGACGAACGGCATGATCTCTCCTCCTGACGTGGTGCGTTCCGGCGGCATTCCCGAACCGGCCGCCGCTACGCCTGCCCGGCGCCCGCGGGGGGCGTCGCCCGCTGGGGGCCGGCGCGCTGCCAGCGGGGCGTGCGGGCCGTTGCCAGCGTGGTGTGCGCGGATTGCCAGCGGCACCGGTCAGGGTGACCGCATGAGTTACGCATTCGAGGCGGAGGGCCTGGTCAAGCGGTTCGGTACGACGACCGCACTGGCCGGGATCGACCTCGCCGCACGACGGGGGACCGTGTTGGGCGTGCTGGGGCCGAACGGCGCCGGCAAGACCACCGCGGTACGGATCCTCGCCACACTGCTGCGCGCCGACTCCGGACGCGCCACCGTCGGGGGGTACGACGTGGTCCGCGACGCCGCGCGGGTCCGGCGGATGATCGGGCTGACCGGGCAGTACGCCTCGGTCGACGAGGACCTGACCGGCACGCAGAACCTGGTGCTGATCGGCCAGTTGCTCGACCTGACCCGGCGGGAGGCCCGGGCCCGGGCGACCGAACTGCTGGCCTGGTTCGACCTGACCGAGGCGGCCGGACGGCCGGCCAAGACGTACTCCGGTGGCATGCGCCGGCGGTTGGACCTGGCGGCGAGCCTGGTCGGCCGGCCGGACGTGATCTACCTGGACGAGCCGACGACCGGCCTGGACCCGGCCAAGCGCGAGGACATGTGGGGCGTGGTCCGCTCGCTGGTCGACGACGGTTCGACGGTGCTGCTCACCACGCAGTACCTGGACGAGGCCGACGCGCTGGCCGACGAGATCTCGGTGATCGACCACGGCCGGGTGATCGCGCACGGCACCCCGGCGCAGCTGAAGCGGATCGCCGGCAGCCAGACCATCGTGGTCCGGCCGACCGACCCGGCCCGGGTGGGCGACGTCGCGGAGGTCCTGCGCGCCTGCACCGGCCACGATCCGGAGTTGCCCAGGCCGGGCCTGCTCACCGTGCCGGTGGACAGCGACGCGACGTTCACCATGGTCGTCCGGCGGCTCGACGAGGCCGGCATCGGGGTGGTCGAGCTGGCGCTGCGACTGCCCAGCCTGGACGAGGTGTTCTTCACGCTGACCGGCCACGGCGCCCAGACCCCTGCGGAGGTATCAGCATGAGCACGGCGACCCACGCGGCGCGGGCGCCGCGGCAGACCCGTACCCCGGTGGCGGGGGACGACCGGAAGCGGCCCTTCGGGCTGTTCCGGCACAGTCTCGCGCTCGCCCACCGGAGTTTGATCAAGACGGTCCGGACGCCCGAGCAACTGTTGGACGTGACCCTGCAACCGATCATCTTCGTGCTGATCTTCGTCTACCTGCTCGGCGGCGCGATCTCCGGTTCGCAGCACGCGTACCTGCAGTTCCTGTTGCCGGCAATCATGGTGCAAACCGTGCTGTTCGCGTCGGCGGCCACCGGCGTCAGCCTCAACACCGACATCGAGAAGGGCGTCTTCGACCGGTTCCGCAGCTTGCCGATCGCCCGGTCCGCGCCGCTGATCGGTTCGGTGCTGGGCGACCTCGTCCGGTTCGTGGTCTCGATCCTGGTGCTGTTCGGCTTCGGGTACGCGATCGGCTTCCGGATCGGCACCGACCCGTTGTCCACCCTCGCGGCCTGCCTGCTGACCATCGCGTTCGCGTTCGCCGTCACCTGGGTCGGCGTGCTGATCGGCGTGCTGATGCGCAGCCCGGGCGCGGTGCAGGGCACCGCCTTCCTGATCATGTTTCCGCTGACCTTCGGCACCAACATGATGGTCCCGACGGACACCCTGCCCGGCTGGCTGCAGTGGTGGGTCAAGGTCAACCCGGTGGCGGACGTGATGGCCGCCGCGCGGGGTCTGGTCGTCGGTGGCCCGGTGGCCGGTCCGGTGACCCGGTCGCTGATCTGGACCGTGGCCATCATCGCGGTCTTCGCGCCGCTCGCGGTGCGGGCGTACCGGCGGCGGGCCTGAGTCGACGGGAGTCGCCGGGTCGCGCCTGAACCGCGGCCCGGCGCGGCCGCCGTGCTCGACGACGCGGCGGCTCACCCGACCGGGTCGGCGCCCAGCATCGCCAGGGCGTCGGCCCGGGCCAGGCCGTTCCCCGTGGCGTACGCGGCGGCGTACGCCACGTCGCCCAGCTCCGCGCGCAGCCGCTCGGCCAGCCGCTGGGCATCCACATTGGACTTATCCGGCCGACCGCGCAACGAGTCGGAGGCGCCGAGCAGTTCGGCGGCCCGCTCGTACCGGTGCTCGGCCGCCGCGACGGCCACCCAGCCGACCGTGATGGTCGCCAGGACCGGCATGTCGCGGGCACCGAGGCCGCGGTCGGTGGCCTCGGACATGCACCGGCGGGCGGCCGGCAGGTCGCCGCGGGCCAGCGCGAGGTGCGCCTTCGCGGCCGAGATGAGACCGCCCATCTGCGGCGCCATCCCCGGCCAGGTCTCCTGGCGACGCCACGCCGCGTCGACGCACTCCTGCGCCTCGTCGAGCGAACCCTCCAGCCGGGCGAGTTCGCCGAGCGCCATCAGCCCGAACACGACCTCCCGACCGTCCCGGCCCGCCGTCCGCTCCGCGACGAACCGGCGCAGGTCCGCCTTGGCCCCCGGTACGTCGCCGGAGCGGGCCCGCATGCCGGCCAGCCAGACCATCTGGATCCCCGGTTCCTCGGCGGGACTGAGCTCCCGGGACAGCCGGGCCGACTCCTCCAGCGCGGCCGTCGCTCCCGGATAGTCGCCGCGCTTGGTGAGCGCGTCCGCGTACTGGGCCAGGGTCATCGACAGGCTCCACCGTTCGCCGACCGCGCGCAGCTCGGTCACCGCCCGGGTCAGGTCGGTAAGCATCCCCTCGGCGTCGCCGTCGTTCTCCTTGAGCTGGCCGCACAACGCCAGCAACATGCCGCTGGTCCACGGGTCGGCATGGACCCGCCCCCGGTCCACCGCGGCGATGCCGGCGGCGGTGTCGTCGGTGAAGATGGCCAGAAACGCGTCGACCAGCGGCAGGTACGGGTTGTCGGAACCCCGCGTCGCGTCGATGGCGGCCGCCAGCGCGGCGATCTCCGACCCGCCCGGGACCCGTTCGTTACCGAACATGTCGGTGATCATGCGGATGGCGAGCACGACGGCGCGCTCGGCGGCCGGGGCCGGCCCGGGCAGCGTGAGGGTGCGGGTGAGCACGTCCCCGCCGATCCCACCGTCGCCCCAGATCACCAGCGGCAGGGCCAGCGCCGCACCGATCCGCAGTGCGGTGTCGGCGTCGCCCGCGTCGCAGGCGAAGTGCAGGGCGCCGACGATGTTCTCCCGTTCCGCCTCCAGCAGCCGCAGCCAGGGCAACTGACCGGCGGTGCGCAGGTGCGGATCGGCGGTCCGGACCAGCCGCAGGAAGTAGCCGGCGTGGGCGGCGCGGACGTCGGCGACACCGCCGGCCGCGGCGAGCCGTTCCAGGCCGTACTCCCGGATGGTTTCCAGCATCCGGAACCGGCCGTCGCCGACCACCTGCAGCAGCGACTTGTCGACCAGCGCGTCGAGCAGCGCCGCGGCGTCGTCCCCGCCGGCGCCGGCCGCCGAGTCGGCGGTGATCGACGACGGAAACACGGCGAGCCGTTCGGCCAGGCGACGCTCGTCCCCGGTGAGCAGCCCCCAGCTCCAGTCGACCACCGCGCGCAGCGTCCGGTGCCGCGGCAGGGCGGTCCGGCTGCCGCCGGTGAGCAGCCGGAACCGGTCGTCCAGGCCGGCGGCGACCTGGCGCGGTGAGAGCGTCCGCAGCCGGGCCGCGGCCAGCTCGATCGCCAGCGGCAGCCCGTCGAGGCGGCGGCAGATCTCCACCACGTCCGCGACGTTGTCGTCGGTCACCGCGAAGCCGGACCGCACCGCCGCGGCCCGGTCGCGCAACAACTGCACCGACGGGTACGCCAGCGCGTCGACCGGTGCCGCGTCCGCCGGTGGCAGCCGCAACGGCGGTACGGCGTCGAGCACCTCGCCGAGGATGCCCAGCGGCTCCCGGGAGGTGGCCAGCACCCGCAGCCCCGGGCAGCGGCCGAGCAGGTCGTCGGCCAGCCGGGCGGCGGCGTCGACGACGTGTTCGCAGTTGTCCAGCACGATCAGGGTCTCGTCGGTGGACAGCGTGTCGACCAACCGGCCCATCGTGTCGCGCGGCGCGAGGCCGACGGTTTCGCCCGGCCGGTCGGTCCGCCGGCCGAGCGTGTCGAGCACGACCCGCGGCACGTCGGCCGGGTCGGTGATCGGCGCCAGCTCGACCAGCCAGGCGCCACCGGCGATGTCCTCGGCGAGCACGGCGGCGGCCACGCCGGCCAGTCGGGTCTTGCCCGCGCCGCCCGGCCCGATCAGGGTGACCAGCCGGTTCCCGGCGAGCTGCTTGGTGAGCCGGCGCAGGTCCTCGTCCCGACCGACGAAGGTGGTGAGCGCGGCCCGCAGGTTGCCCCGTGGCGCGGGGAGCCGGGCCGGGGGCTCCCCCGGCGACGCGCCCGGCCCGGCCGCGTCGCCGCGCAGCAGCGCCAGGTGGGCGGCGCGCAGGTCCGCGGACGGGTCGACACCCAGCTCGTCGGCCAGCCGCCGACGGATCCGCTCGTACGCGGTGAGTGCCTCGGCCGGTCGACCGGCGGCCGCCAGCGCCCGCAGGTGCAACGCGGCGAGCCGTTCACGCAGCGGGTGGGCGGCGGTCAGCTCGTCGAGTTCGGCGACGGCCGGCGCGGTCAGTCCGGTGCGCAGTTCCGCCTCGGCCCGGTCCTCCAGCGCGGACAGCCGCAGCTCCGCCAACCGGGCCACGGCGGCGCTCGCGTACGGCGCGTCGGCGACCTCGGCCAGCGCCGGGCCGCGCCAGAGGGCCAACGCGGCCCGCAGGTCGGCCAGGGCCCGCCCGGCGTCGCCGTCGCGCAGCGCCTCCCGGCCCGCGCGGGCCAGCCGCGCGAACCGCTCGGCGTCGACGTCGTCGGGACCGAGGGCGAGCCGGTAGCCGGCCGGGCCGGACAACACTCCGAGCCCGGGTACGGCCCGGCGCAGCCGGGACACCAACGACTGCACCGCGTTGGGGGTGTCGGCGGGCGGGGCGTCACCCCAGAGCGCCTCGGCGAGCGCGTCCACGCCCACCGAACGGCCGGGATCGAGCGCGAGCCGGATCAGCAACGCGCGCAGCCGCGCCCCGCCGACCTCGACGACCCGGTCGCCGTCGCGGACCTCCAACGGCCCGAGGATCCCCACCCGCACGGTCCAACTCTCTCATCCGTACTCCAGGACCGTGCACCGCCGACGCCCGGCTCACCGGCCGTACCGGCTCGGCGTGCCCGGGGTTGCGTCGAGCGACCGATAAGCTCGCACCATGGCCGGATTCCGCACCGTGCACGTCCCCTACTCCGTCGAGCAGGACGAGGACGGTGTCTGGTGTGCTCGGGCCCAACTGCACCCCGGGGTGGTCGCCTACGGCGACGGTGACACCGAGCAGGCAGCCGTGGACGACCTCCGCGAGGGACTCCTCGGCCTGGCGGCCTCGGCGCCCCTCTCCTAGTCCCGGCCAGGACCTGCGGGCGTGGTCGCGTAGTGGGTGAGCAGGTCGGTCAGGGTGTGGGGGCGGCTCAGCGCCACGCAGTGGCCGGCCGCGATCTCGTCCGGGACGATGCCCAGTCGGTCGTGGACCAGCCGGCGGAGGAAGCCGGCCGGGAAGAAGCGGTCCTCGGTGCACAGCACGAACCCGGTCGGCACGTCGGGCCAGGAGCCCAGCGGCCAGGGCGCGTTCATGGCTGCCTCGGACGGGTGGTTCCGTTCCCTGCCGACCGCCCGCTCGGCCAGTTCGCGGGGCACGTCGTGGTAGAAGGCGACGTACGGGTCGTCATTGCCGGTGCGGCCGCCGTCCCGGGCGGCCTGTTCGCGGGCGGCCCGCTGGTAGCCGGTATTGGCCCACCAGTCGCGGGGTGCCTCGCCGGGGGCGGGGACCATCGCGGCGACCAGGACGAGGGCGTCGGCCGCGAGCCGGTCGGCGACCAGCGGGGCGGTGAACCCGCCGAACGACTGGCCCACGACCACCAGGCCGGTGCGGTCGCCGACCGCGTCGACCGCACCGATCACCGTGTCGGCGTAGTCGGTCAGCGTCGCCGAGTCGTCGTCGGGCAGGTCGGGCGTGACGCAGGCGTGTCCCCGGGCGCGCAGTTCGGCCGCCACGAGGTGCCAGTACCAGCCGCCGTCCCCGGCGCCGTGGATCAGGACGAAGGTGCTCATGGTCGGTCCGCCGCCGCGTCGTGGGGGCCGTCGCGCAGCACTCCCCGTACCAGGTCGAGGGTGACCTCCGGCGGGAGGTCCGGCAGCCACCAGGTCGCGCCGGCCCGGCGGTACGGCTCGGGATCGGTGCCCGGCGGCAGCGCGACGGCGACGTCGTACGGCGACGTACGGTCGGGCCGTGACGCGGTGAGGGTAGCCACCATCTCGGCCAACCGGTCGGGGTGCCCGACGTCGAGTGGGAAGAACCCGTCGTGGCGGGCGGCCCGGCGCAGCGGCCCGGTCCGGCCCGGGTATCCGGCGACCCAGACCGTACGCGGGTCGGCCAGCTCGTCGAAGAGCGGCAACCAGAGGGCCGAGCGCAGGCGGCGGGTCATGCCACCACGCTAGGGGGCGATTGAGATCGGGAAAAGCGATCATTTCCGATGAAGGCGATCGGCATCTTCGATGACTTCCTGCTAGCGTCGACGGCGTGTCCGGGATCGAGTTGCGGCATCTGGCCACCATGGCCGCCGTCGTCGAGGAGGGGTCGTTCGGGCGGGCGGCCCAGCGGCTGGGCTACACCCAGTCGTCGGTGAGCCAGCAGATCGCGGCGCTGGAGAAGGCGGTCGGCGGGGCGGTCTTCGACCGGCCGGGCGGACCGAGGCCGGTACGGATCACCCCGCTCGGCACGGTGGTCCTGACGCACGGCCGGGACCTGCTGGAACGGGCCGAGGCGATGACGATCGCCCTGGACCGGTTCCGGGCCGGCGGCGGCCGGATCGACATCGGCACCTTCCAGAGCCTGTCCACCGTGATCCTGCCGCCGGTGGTCCGCGCGCTGCGGGCCGAGTTCCCCGACTGCGACATCCGGCTGTTCGAGGAGGAGACCGAGACGCCGCGGGTCGACCGGGTCGACCTGATGTTCTTCGACCGTCGCGTCGACGGCGACGACGTCGAGCGACTCAAGCTGCTCGACGACCCGTACCTGCTGGTCGCGCCGCGCGGCGACTTCCCGGCCGGGCCGGTACGGCTGGACCGGTTGCACGGCCGGCCGATGGTGGCCTGGCCGCCGGCCTGCGACCAACCCGGCGTGACGGGGGCGCTCGCCCGCGCCGGCGTACGCCCGGAGATCGTGTTCCGGGCGGCGGCCAACGAGGCCGTGCTGTCGATGGTCCGGGCCGGCATCGGCTCGGCGATCCCGCCCCGGCTGGTCCTCCAGGGCGCCGGCGTGGCCACCGACGCGGCGTTGACCGTCCACGAACCACGGCCGGCGTTCCCGCCGCGCGAGATCCACCTGCTGTGGCCGGCCGGCCGCACCCGGTCGCCGCTCGCGGCCCGGGCGATCGAGATAGCCGTGGCGGTCGCCGCGACGTACCAACCTCGGGACGAGAAGCGGGCACTTCCGTCGATCTCCTGACGGGCTACCCCGCCTGGTGGACCCGCAGCAGCGGCAGGAAGAGTTCGTCGACGATCGAGTTGATGCGGGCGGCCGTCAGTGGCTTGAGGTCCATCAGGAGGTCGTGGCGCACCAGGTCGAACGGCATGTCGAGCACTGCGGCCGGGATGCGTGCGAGATCGATCTCGCCGCGGTCGTGGGCGCGCTGGTAGAGGACACGGACTTGCGGATGCGACTGGGCGTTCAACACCTGATCACGTGCCTGCGCGGGGGTCAGGCCGGTGCCGGCCAGCAGCCCGGCGAAGGCGGTCGCGGCGGCGATGGCGAAGAAGCCGGCCAGGCCGTCGCTCACGGCGGTCAGGTAGCCGAGCAGATCGCCCCGCAGATCGCCGTGATCGGGGATCTCGATGGGGTTGGCGTTGCGGTGGTGTTCGATCGCGGCCAGCACGAGCTGATCCTTGCCGGCCCAACGGCGGTAGAGCACGGCTTCGCTGGTGCGGGCGCGAACGGCGATCGTCTCCATCGTCAGGCGGGCGTAGCCGACCTCGACGAGCTCGTCCCACGCCGCCGTGAGCAGCGCGGACTCCAGCTCTTGGCCGTGTCGGCGGCGGCGGACAGGTTCCGTGACCATGCGTTCGAGCTTAGAAAGTCTTTCCTTTCTTGACAAGGGTGTCTACTCTGACAAGAAAGTTATTCCTTTCTTGGAGCTGCAATGACGACAGTGATCGTGGGCGCCGGTCCGACCGGGCTGACCCTGGCTTGCGAGCTCGCGCGTCGCGGCGTCCCCTTCCGCCTGATCGAGGCCGCTCCCGGCCCGCAACCCGGCTCGCGCGGCAAGGGCGTCCAACCACGCACCCTCGAGGTGTTCGACGATCTCGGGATCGTCGACCGCGTGCTGGCGCACGGGCGGATGGCGATGCCGATGCAGTCGACAGGTCCGGACGGCCGCGTCACGCTGGGTGGCGCCGTGCCGGAGTCGTTGCGGAACCGCCCCGACATCCCGTATCCGGCAAGCCTGATCACGCCCGAATGGCGCGTGGAGGAAGCGCTGCGGCTACGGCTGGCGGACCTCGGCGGAGCGATCGAGTTCGGAACTACGTTGGTCGGCTTCACGCAGTCGGACGAGGGCGTGTCCGCGGTGCTCGCCCGGGACGGCGGCACCGAGACCGTCACCGCCTCGTGGCTGGTCGGCTGCGACGGCGGCCACAGTGTCGTGCGCAAGCAGGCCGGGATCGGTTTCGTGGGCGAGACCCGCGAGGAGGTGCGGATGATCGTTGCCGACGTGGCGGTCGACGGCCTCGATCGCGCTGCCTGGCAGGCGTGGCGGCACGACGAGGGCGTGCTCAGCCTGTGCCCGCTGCCCTCGACGAACCTGTTCCAGTACGGCGCCGGCATCGCACCGGGCCAGGACCCGAGCCTCAGTCTGGCCAACATGCAGGCGATCCTCGAGCGGCGGACCGGCCGCACAGATATCCGTCTGAACGAGCCGCAGTGGTCGTCGTTGTGGCGCGCCAACATACGCCTCGCCGACCGTTACCGCCAGGGTCGCGTGTTTCTCGCCGGCGACGCGGCGCACATCCACTCACCCGCCGGCGGCCAGGGGATGAACACCGGCATCCAGGACGCGGCCAATCTCGGCTGGAAGTTCGCCTCTCCCGCACTGCTCGACACGTATGAGGCGGAGCGGCGACCGGTTGCGGCCCACGTCCTCGCACTGTCGAACGCGCGGCTCCGGCAGGCGCTCGAATCGAACGACATCCCAACCCGCCGCGACGCGAGCACGATCCAGCTCGATGTGGGATATCGCGGTTCGGTCCTGGCCCGCGACGACCGCGACGATGCGGCTGCGCTGCGCGCCGGCGATCGCGCACCCGACGCCACCCGGCTGATGACGGTCGACGGCGAACGCCGGCTGTTCGACCTCTTGCGCGGCGGGCGCTTCGCATTGCTGAGCTTCGGGGACCGGCCTGCGGTCGACGTCCGGACGCTGCACGTCGTCGATCAACCGATCGAGCCCGGCGACATCGCCGACACGGGGAACCACCTCGCCGACGCCTACGGCGCGACCGACCGCACGCTGGTGCTGATCCGTCCCGACGGGTACATCGGGTTGATCTCCGACGTCGGCGACGCCAAGGCGGTCAGGCAGTATCTGAGCCACTGCTTGAGCCCGGCGGCCGCTCCGCAGCCGTGAACGACAACCGACTCCCCCGGCCAGGGCGGTCACGTCAGCAACCATCCCGAACCCAAACCAGTAACACAGCCGACGGCATCTACCGCGCACCGCCTGGCCGCACCACGTCGTCAGACCGACGCGCCGCCCCCGTGCTGCGGTCGTCCTGGGGCTGGTCGTGGTGGCGCTCGCGGCGGTCCCGGTCGGGTGGGCGCTCGCCGGGCGGGCGGTACGGCCGCTGCGCGAGGTCACCGCCGCGGCCGAGGGCGCCACCGCCGACCGGTTGCCCGAGCACGGCGAGCTCGGCCGGTACGCCGAGTTCGCCGTGCTGGCCGACCTCTACGCCCGGCTGGACGCCGCCTACGCCGCCCAACGTCGGTTCGTCGCCGACGCCTCGCACGAACTGCGCACCCCGCTGACCGCGCACCGGGCGCTGATCCAGGTCACACTCGCCGACCCGGACGCCGACGCGACGACGCTGCGCGCCGTGTGCGAGGAACTGCTGCGGATCGGGGAACAGCAGGAACGACTGGTTGCCGCCCTGCTGGCCCTCGCCCGGGGTCAACAGGGCCCGCCGGCCACCCGGCCGGTCGACCTGGCCGCGCTCACCGCCGAGGCGTTGACGGCCCGCGGTCCGGTTCCCGCCGGCCACACCGTCCGTACCGACCTGCGTCCGGCCGTGCTGGCGCACGCCGACCCGACCCAGTTGGCCAGCCTGATCGGCAACCTGCTGGACAACGCGATCCGGCACAACCTGGACGGCGGGCGGGTCGACGTCCGGACCCACGTCGACGGAACGCGGGCGGTGTTCGCGATCGGCAACACCGGTCCGCTGGTGCCGCCCGACGCGGTCGACCGGATCCTGGAGCCGTTCCACCGGCTGGCCGCGCCGCGGACCCACGGCGGGGGCAACGGGTTGGGGTTGGCGATCGTACGCGCGGTCGCCGACAGCCACGGCGCCGACCTGCGGGTGGTGCCGAACCCGGGCGGCGGCCTCACCGTCACGGTCGGCTTCACCGCCGCCTCGTGAATCCCGCGACCCGCTACCCGACCGGCGCTGGAAGGGCTTCCCGGGCGCATCTGCGATGATGGGCCGATGTCCGCCGGCGCCGCCCCGACCGCCCAGCCGTTCGCGCACCTGCAGGCGCAGAACGTCGTGCTGTACCGGGAGGTGCTGAACGCCTTCGTCCGGGCGAAGCGCCGCTTCACCGTGCACCTGCGTCCCGAGGACGTACTGGCCGAGATCGGCGCCGGGCCGTCGCTGGAGACCGTCACAGCGGCGCTGGCCCAGCTCGCCGACTGGGGCAATCTGCGGGCCGACCCGGACACCGGGCGGGTCACCACGGTGGAGGACTTCCACCGCGCCCGCTACCTCTACCAGTTGACCACTCACGGACACGCCGCCGAGCAGGCGATCGCCACGTACGAGGAGGTTGTCGGGCGGCGTGGCTCGCTGCAGTCGGTGGCGTTGTCCGACATCGCCGACCGGTTGCGCGCCCTGCTGGAGATCGCCACCGGAGCGGCGGCCGGATCCGCGCCCGACCCGGCGAAGACGCACCTGCTGATGATGAGTCTGGTCGACCGGTTCACCGGGCTGGCCGACAACGCGCAGGCGTTCATGGCGTCGCTGCGGCGGGCGGTCGACTTCGCCGACGCCGACGTGGCGGTCTTCCTCGCCTACAAGGAACAGCTGATCGCGTACCTCGAGCGGTTCATCGCCGACCTCGCCAACCGCGGCGCGGAGATCGCCCTCCTGGCTCACCGGATCGAGGCGACCGGGGTGGGACCGCTGCTGGAAACGGCGGCCCGCCGGGAGGCGGCCGACGCCGCGCCCGGCGACGACGCGGACGACCAGGCCGTACGGCAGGCACAGGCGGTCTGGCGGCAACGCTGGAACGGGCTGCGGGACTGGTTCGTCAGCGGCGACTCCAGCCGGCAGTCCCAGGCGCGGTTGCTGCGCACCGCCGCCATCAGCGCGATCCGGCAGCTGCTCGGCGCGGTGGCGGCGATCAACGAGCGTCGGGCCGGCCGGTCGGACCGGTCCGCCGACTTCCGCTCCCTGGCGTTGTGGTTCGCCCAGGCACCCGACGACGAGACCGCGCACCGGTTGTGGCACACCGCCTTCGGGCTCTCCCCCGCTCGCCACCTGACCGTCACGGCGGAGACCCTGGCCGCGGCCGAGCAACGGCAGATGCCGCCGACGACACCGTGGGACGAGGCACCCCGGCTGGAGATCAGCCCTCGGCTGCGCAGGACCGGGTCGTACGAGCGTCGGGGTTCGCCGACCCGGGTCCTCGACCGGTCCGAGCAGCGACGGCTGCTCGCCGAACGCACCGAGCGCGAGACGGCTCAGACGGCCCGGGCCCGGTCGGCACTGGCCACCGACGGTCCCGTCCCGCTGTCCCGCCTCGGTGAACTGGACACCGCCGAGTTCCGGCTCTTCCTGCAGTTGTTGGGGGACGCGCTGGCCGCCCGTCGGCCGGACGCGTCGGAGGTGACCACCACCACCTCCGACGGCACCCTGCGGGTCCGCCTCGTCCGCGTCGACGGTGCGCCGGCGGTGCGGATAGTCACCGCAGACGGGCTGCTCACCGGACCGGAGCATCTGGTCGACATCACCGACCTCGCCCCGGTGGGGGTGGTGGGGTGAGGGCTCGCGTCCCCGCCGAGGACGACTCGGCCCGGTCGCAGCGGGCGGCCCGGTTGTTGCTGCTGCGCCCGCTGCTGGTCGCCGGGGTGACCCCGGACGAGGACTTCCGGCTGGTCCGCGCGTACGCGTCGGAGCTGCGGGAGTGGTTCGACCGGGAGACGGGGTGGCGACTGACCGCCGACGCGCAGACGATCCGCCTGATGAAGCTGACCGCCGACCCGCACGACCGGACCCACCCGGCCCGCGACCCGAAGGCCAGGACCCCCTTCTCCCGGCAACGGTACGTGCTGGTCTGCCTCACCCTGGCCGCGCTGGAACGCGCCGACGGGCAGATCACCCTGGGCCGGTTGGCGGAGGACGTGGTGCTGGCCGCCGCCGACCCGGCCCTGGCGGCCGCCGGCTTCAGGTTCGCCCTGGACCGGCGGGAGCGGCGCGCCGACATGGTGGCCGTGGTCCGGTTGCTGCTGCACTGGGGGGTGCTGCGCCGGGTGGCCGGGGACGAGGACGCCTACCTCGGCAGCGGTGGGGACGTGCTCTACGACGTGGACCGGCGGGTGATCGCCGGACTGCTGGCCAGCACGCGCGGCCCGTCGATGATCGGCGAGTCGACGCCCGACGGCCGGCTGGCGGCGCTCACCGTCGAGGTGCTGCCGGACGTGGAGGACGCCCGCAACCGGGCACGGCGGCACCGGCTCACCCGGTTGCTGCTCGAACAGCCGGTGGTGTACTACGACGAGCTGACCGGGGCCGAACTGGCCTACCTGACCAGCCAGCGGTTCGCCATCCTGAACCGGATCACCCAACTGACCGGCCTGGTCGGCGAGGTGCGGGCAGAGGGCGTCGCGATGGTCGACCCGGCGGACGAGCTGACCGACGTCCGGATGCCGGCCGAGGGGATGCAGAGCCACCTGACACTGCTGCTGGCGGAGCGGATTTCGACGGCCGGCGGGGACGGGCTGCGGGTGAGCGAGCTGCACCGGCACACCCGCGAGTTGGCGCGGGCGCACCGGTCGTACTGGCGCAAGCACGCGACCGACCCGGGCGCCGAGGTGGAACTGGTCGCCACGGCCACGGAGGCGCTGCGCGCGCTGAAGCTGGTCTCCGTCGAACCGGGCGACGACCCGCTGGTCGTCGCCCGTCCGGCGATCGCGCGCTACGCCCTGGCGGAGCCGACCGTCCGGGACACCAGAGCCTCCGCCCGCTGACCGCCGAACGACCGACCCGATCCGCCGACCAGAGGAGATAACCGCCACCGTGACCGCCGCCACCGCACCGACGTCGACGCCGGACCGGGAACTGCCGACACCGGACCGGGAACGGTGGCAACCGTTGCGGGCCGGGCTGGTCGACATCTTCTACTACGACCAGGAGGAGTTCCATTTCCACGGTGGCAGCCTGCTGTTACGTGGCAACAACGGTACGGGCAAGTCGAAGGTGCTCGCGCTGACCGTCCCGTTCCTGCTGGACGGGGACCTCGCGCCGTACCGGGTGGAGCCCGACGGGGACCCGCACAAGCGGATGGAGTGGAACCTGCTGCTCGGCGGCCGCCACCCGCATCCGGAACGGACCGGCTACACCTGGCTGGAGTTCGGTCGCCGGGACGTCGACGGCACGCCCCGATTCCTGACCCTGGGCTGCGGCCTGAAGGCGGTGGCCGGCCGTGGGATCGCGCGGCACTGGTACTTCGTCACCGGTCAACGGGTCGGCGCGGACCTGCGGTTGCTCACCGCCACCGGGACGGCGCTCACCCGGGACCGGTTGCGCGACGCGATCGGCCCGGAAGGAATGATCTACGAACGGGCGGTCGACTACCGGCGGGCGGTCGACGAGCGGCTCTTCGGCCTGGGCAACCGGTACGACGCGCTGGTGTCGCTGTTGATCAAGTTGCGGCAGCCGCAGTTGTCGAAGCGCCCGGACGAGAAGAGCCTGTCGCGGGCGCTCAGTGACGCGCTGCCGCCGCTGAGCGAGAACCTGATCACCCAGGTCGCCGAGGCGTTCCGCGGGCTCGACGACGAGCGGGAGACGCTGACCGAGCTGCGGGAGACGCAGAAGGCCGGCGACGACTTCCTGGCCCGCTACCGGCAGTACGCGCGGATCGCGACGAAACGCAAGGCCGCTGTGCTCCGGCAGCAGCACAGCCGGTACGAACATCTGGGCCGTGAGTTCGGCGAGGCGCAGCGGGCGTACGAGCAGGCCGACGAGCGGGTGGCGCAGGCCGAGGCCCACCTGCTGGCGCTGGACGCGCGGATCACCGAGCTGACCGCGCGCGGGCAGGCATTGCGGGAGAGCCCCGAGGCGAGGACCGCCGAGCACCTGCGCCGGTTGCGGGAGGTGGCCGATCGGCAGGCCGAGTTCGCCGACCGCCAGGCGCAGCGGCTGCGCGACATCGAGGCGGACGTGGCCCGGACCCGACGTACCGCCGAGCAGGCGGCCGACGAGCTGCGGGCGGCCGAGGCCGCCGAGGACGCGGCGCGTACCGGGGCGACGCGGAGCGCGGCGGCGGCGCGGGTCGCCGACCGGCACCGCGACCGGGTGCTCGCCGCCCTGCGGAACGAACCGGACGACGGCTCTCCCGGCGGGTTGGCCGAGGCGCGCCGCGCCGCCGACGAGCTGATCGAAGCGCGGCGGCTCGCCCTGCGCACCCTTGACCGGCTGCGCACCGCCGCCGATCAGGCGCGGATCCGGGCCGACCGGGCCCGGGAGGAGGTCGACCGGCTGGACGCCGAGTTGGCCGCGGCCGACGAGGCGATCACCGAGGCTGACGCCCGGGTGACCGAGCGGGGGCGGGCGCTGGTCCGGCGGACCGGGGAGTATCTGTCCGGTCTGGTCGAGCTGCCCGTCGCCGATCCGGAGGCGGTGCTGGGCCGGCTCGATTCCTGGGTGACCACCCTGGACGGGGACAATCCGACCACCCGGGAGGTCACCTCGGCCGGCCGGGCCGCCGCTGAGGCGATCGCCCGGGCCGACGCCGCGGTGGAGGCCGAGCAGCGTCAGGTGGCGGAACGGTCCGGAGAGATCGACGCCGAGCTGCGCCGGTTGACCGACGGGGCGCACCAACCACCGTCGGCACCGCACACCCGGTCCCCGGCGGCACGGGTCGGCCGGCCGGGCGCTCCGCTGTGGCGGGTCGTCGACTTCGTCGCCGACGTGCCAGCCGACGTGCGCGCCGGTGTCGAGGCGGCGCTGGAGGCCGCCGGGGTGCTCGACGCGTGGGTCGACCCGGACGGCACGGTTCGGAACCCGGTGAGCGGGGACGCGGTGCTGCGTCCCGTCGACGTGGCGGACGCCAACCTCGGGACGCTGTTGCGGCCGGCGATCGACGAGGCCGATCCGTACGCCACCGCGTTGACCGAACAGACCGTCGCGGCCGTCCTCGCCGCCATCGGCCTCGGCGCCGACTCCAAGGCGCGGACCTGGGTCACCGCCGACGGTGACTTCGGCAACGGTGTCGTCGCCGGCCGATGGACGAAACCGGACGCGGAGCACATCGGCGACGGCGCCCGGGAGCGGGCCCGCCGGGCCCGGATCGCCGTCCTGCGCCAGGAGGCCGCGGAACTGGCGACGGTGGCGGCCGACCTCGCCGACCAACGCTCCACCCTGGACACCAGACGCCGGCGGGTCGGCCGGGAGATCGAGGGTCTCCCGGACGACCAGCCGCTTCGCGAGGCGCACACCCTGGTCCGCGGCGCCCACCAGCAGCGCCGGGAGACGATCGGCAGGCGCGACGAGGCGACGGCGAACCTGCGTACGGTGGCCGCCGCGGCGCAGGCGGCGTTGGCCGAGGCGATCGAGTTCGCCGGGGACGTCGGCCTGCCGTACGACCTCGACGAGTTGGCCGAGGCCAGGGACGGGCTCCAGGACTACCAGGTGACGCTCGCCGCCTGGTGGCCCACCCTGACCGGGGTACGCGCCGCGACCCGCCGCCGCGACGAGGCGTCGCGGACGTACGAGGAACGGCTGGACCGGCTCGAACCGGCCGCCATCGAGGCCGCCGAGGCGCGGGAGCAGGCCGGGCTGGCCCGGGTGGAGTTCGAGACGCTGGATGCCACCGCCGGGGCGTCCGTCGCCGAGTTGGAGCGCGAGATCCGCGAGGTGGCCGACGCCGCGAAGGCGTACGAGCGGGAGCGCGACGCCACCCGGCAGACCGAACGCGACGCCCGGGACGACCGGGGCGACGCCAACGGTCGACGTTCCCGGCTGACCGACGAACTCGACGAGGCCACCCGGTCCCGGGACACCGCCGTCGAGGTGCTGCGGGCCTTCGCCGGCACCGGCCTGATCGAGCTGGCCTGCCCCGACCAGGAGGTCCCCGATCCGCGACAAGCGTGGGCGACCACGCCGGCCGTCCTGGTGGCCCGAGGAATCGACCGGCTGCTGACCGACGTGGACGACGCCGACCGCGCCTGGGAACGCGTCCAGCAGCAGGTGAGCCTGGACATGAAGGTGCTCACCGACAGCCTGTCCCGACACGGCCACCAGGTGTTGCCGGCGGTCCGCGAGGACACCATGATCGTGGAGGTGACCTTTCAGGGGCACAGCCGTACGGTCGCGGAGCTGTCCGCCGCACTGGTCACCGAAATCGAGGAACGGCAGCGGGTGCTCTCCGCCCATGAGCGGGAGGTGTTGGAGACCCACCTCGTCAACGAGGTCGCCGGGGCCCTGCAGGAACTCGTCGCCGGAGCGGAACGACAGGTGGCGACGATGAACGACGAACTGGAGGAGCGACCCACCTCCACCGGGATGCGGCTGCGGTTGTCGTGGCGGCCCACCCGGGACGCCCCGCCGGGCCTGGCCGAGCTGCGCGCCCGGCAGCTGCGGCAGAGCACCGATGTGTGGAACGACGAGGACCGCCGGGCGATCGGCGCCTTCCTGCAGGAGCAGATCGGCCGGGAACGACTGCGCGACGAGGCGGCGACCTGGTACGAACAGCTCACCCGGGCGCTCGACTACCGGGCCTGGCACGAGTTCGCGATCCAGCGCCACCAGGACGGGCAGTGGCGACCGGCCACCGGTCCCGCCTCCGGTGGCGAACGGGTCCTGGCCGCCAGCATCCCGCTGTTCGCCGCCGCCTCCTCGTACTACGGCTCGGCGGGCAACGCGCACGCGCCGCGTCTGATCGCTCTGGACGAGGCGTTCGCCGGGGTGGACGACGACTCCCGGGCCAAGTGTCTCGGGCTGCTCGCCACCTTCGATCTGGACGTGGTGATGACCAGCGAACGGGAATGGGGCTGCTACCCGCAGGTGCCCGGTCTGGGCATCGCCCAGTTGGCCCGGCACGACGGCATCGACGCCGTTCTGGTCACCCCGTGGCGGTGGGACGGACGGGAACGGCACCGGTTGCGTCGCGCCGACCTCGCGCTGCCGCACCAGCGGCCGTCCCGACCCGACGGCGAACCGGGCGGGGCCGAGCCCGCCGCTCCGGCACAGCCCGGCCTGCGGACCACCGGGTGACCGAACCCGACGTGGATCGGCTGCGCCGTCGGCTCGGTGGTGCCGACACCGACCGGGTCGTCCAGCGGCTGCGTCAGCGGATGGCCCGGGGCCAGCCGCTGACCGGTACGATCTCGCTCAGCCGGCCGACGCCGGCCGAACGGCTGGCGATGGAACGGCTGCTGGGACGGCGCCCCGGACGCGGCACCTCCCTGACGATCAACCTCGACGACCTCGACCGGGTGGTCCGCCGTAGTGGCCTGCACCCGGCCGGGCTGGCCGCCGCTGTGGAGCGACTCACCGGGCCGGTGCCGGTGAGCGCGGAGATCCGCGCCGCCGAGGAGGCCGCCTGGCGTACCGCGTCGGCGCCACTGGAGCGGCTGGGCCGGCGCGGGACGGAACTGGCCGACTGGAGCACCGACCGCGGGACGGTCACGCTGCTGCGTCGGCTGTCCGGAACGCCGGCCGCGGCGAGTCGCCTCGCCGAGGATCTTGTCCAGGTGCTGGCGCTGTTGCCCGCCGAGGGGACTCCCCTGGCCCGGCTCGCCGCGCGCGCGACCGGTGACGCGCACGCCCTGGACACCGACCGTCCGCTGGCCACCCTCGTGCTGTCGGCGGTCCGGGCCGCCTGGTGGCCCGGCGACGACGAGCCGACCTCCCCGACCGAACGGCGGCGCGCGCTGTGGGACAGCGCCGGGGTTCTCGTCGACGAACTGTCCTCGACCGTCCTGGTGCTCAACGTGACGGCTGCGGTGGGCAGCCGGCTGCACGCCCTCACCGCGCCCGCCGCGAACGTCGGCGAGCCGCTCGTGCTGACCCTGCGCCAGCTCGGCCGCGAGCGGCCGAGCTTCCCGGCCGGCACCGTCCACGTCTGCGAGAACCCGACGGTGCTGGCCGCCGCGGCCGACCGGCTCGGCCCGGCGTGCCCGCCGCTGGTCTGCGTCAACGGTCAGCCGAGCGCGGCGGCGCTACGGCTGCTGGTCGTGCTCGCGGCCGGTGGCGCCCGGCTGTCCTACCACGGCGACTTCGACTGGGGCGGGGTCCGGATCGCCAACCTGTTGCGCTCGCGCGTCCCGTGGCGGCCCTGGCGGTACGACGCCACGGCGTACCGGGCGGCGGTCGTGGGCGCCGCACCGGGGACGCTGACCGGTCAACCGGTCGAGGCCGGCTGGGACGCCGAGCTGACCGAACTCATGCTCCGGCACGGGGCGCGCGTCGAGGAGGAACTGGTCCTCGACGCGCTCCTCGCCGATCTGGCCGGCTCGGAATGACCTCCGTGCCCTCGCCCGTGGCTCCCCCGTCGACGAGTCGACGAGGTGGGCACCCGCCGGGCTCGATGATCAACTCCAGATGGCCCGGGCCCACTCCGGATGGTCGACGAACGGGTTCCGGTTGCCCTGCCAGCGCTCGTAGATCCGCTGGTTACGGCGCTTCTCGAAGGCGTCCGGCGGGTCCTGGTCGTTCCACGCCAGCAGCTTGCTGAGCCGCCCCAGGTACGGGGCACTGCCGTTGCTCACCGAGTCGTTGGGCTCCAGGTTCGGCCAGCCGTCGTCGCCCTCGTACCGGATCGCCATGTAGAGGATCATGCGCGCCACGTCGCCTTTCACCGCGTTCCGCGGCTCGAACGAGTCGGCGTCGGTGTAGCAGCCCGGTGCCTCGCTGACGGCCCCGCCGCCCGAGTCGAAGTCCTTGTTGCCGCGCTCCGAGTTGACCGACACGTCCTCCGGCCGCAGGTGGTGCACGTCGGTGCCGGGACCGGTGGCGGTGCCGAAGTTACCGTGCGACTTGGCCCAGACGTGCTCCCGGTTCCAGTCGTTCACGCCGCCGCCGTTGCCGGACTTGCTCTGCGAGCGTCCGGAGTAGAGCAGGATGACGTTGGCCGGGTTGGCCGGATCCTCGTCGGTGTCCCTGAGCGCGTCCCACACCTGGTCGTACGAGAGCTTCGTCTGCACCTTGATGACGGCGTGCAGCGAATTGCGCAGGGTCGTACCGGTCCTGCCGATCGCGGAGGCGTAGTAGGTGGAGTCGTACGGGCCGCCGGTCGGGGCGGGCGTCGGCGAGGCGGTCGGCGAGGCGGTCGGGGACGGGCCGGCGCCGCCGCCCAGGCTCATCGCCGTCGGGTTCTTCAGGCCACCGTGGCTGAAGTACGCGGTGAGGGTGCCGGTCACGGTGACCTGCCGGCCCCGCAGCGACGGGGTGCTGAGCAGCCCGAAGCTGCTCCGCCAGGCCGCGGTGACCTGCACGTACAGCATCCTGCCGGTGCCGGTCTCGGCGGCCGCGTCGGCGATCGCGATCGCCGTGTCAGCGGTGTAGTTGGACGTGATCACCGTGTTCGTCGCGGTAGGTTGACCGACGACGTAGCCGGTGACGGAGGCGCTCCGGCCGTCCTGGGCGGCCAGCGACTGGGCGACGGTCAGGGTGGTCGCCGCCGATGCCGGGCCGGTCACCGCCAGCGGGGTCGCCAGGGTGACGGCCAGCGCGCACGCCGCGATCAACCGCCCGGGTCGCGAACGGGTGACGCTCTTGATATCCATGACTGGCGATGCTAGTGGGTGCCGGGTGAATATCGGGAGGTCAGGACGGAAACTTCCGCGCGCGAAAGCACAACCGCGCGACCGCGCGACCGCACGACCGCACGACCGCGCGACCACGCGACCACGCGACCGTCGAATGTGCGGGAAACTTTTTCGGGCTCACCTGTCGATCGGGGTCGGTTCCTTTCGTTGCCCTGGTGAGAGCCCGGCACCGAGCCGGCCCGTACCCCCGCTGGAGGGCATCATGAGCATCGCCGTGAACACGACCCCCGCCACCACGTCGACCATCGGTGCGCTGATCCGCACCGGTGTCGTCGCCACGGCTGCGGCGAGCGTCAGCACCGTGGCCGTCGCCGCGGCCGGTCACGCGGCGGGGGTCAGCCTGGACGTCGCCGGCGCGCCGATCCCGGTCTCCGGGTTCGGCGTGCTGACCGCCGTCTTCTCGCTGATCGGCGTGGTCATCGCCGCGCTGCTGGCCCGGTTCGCCCGGCGTCCGCGACGCGCGTTCGTCCGCCTCACGGTGGCGCTGACCGTGCTGTCGCTGGTGCCGGACGTGATCGTCGCCGCCGGTCCGGCGACCAAGGCGCTGCTGATGTTCACCCACCTGGTCGCGGCCGCGATCGTGATCCCCGCCGTCGCGCGCCGGCTGGCCGCCTGACCCACCATCCAGTTACCGAAAGGACCGTCATGAGGCAGTACCTGATCTCCGTGCACTCCGTCGAGGGCGCCCCGGCGCCGTCCGACGAGGAGATGCGGACCATGTTCGAGGCGACCGGCCGGGTCAACGACGAGATGCGGGCCGCGGGCGCCTGGGTCTTCGCCGGCGGGCTCCTGCCACCGGAGAGCGCCACCGTGGTCCGGATCGAGGGCGGCACCACCACCATGACCGACGGACCGTTCGCCGAGACGAAGGAGCACATCGGCGGTTTCTGGGTCATCAAGTGCGCCGACCTGGACCAGGCGCTGGCCTGGGCCGAGAAGTGCGCGGCGGCCTGCGGTCCGGTCGAGGTACGCCCGTTCGACGACCTGTCCCAGGCCTGACCGGGAGCCGGATCCCCGAGATGGACCTGGCGAACATCTACCGCGCGGAGTACGGCCGCTGCGTCGCCACCCTGACCCGCTTCCTCGGCGACATCCACCTCGCCGAGGAGGCGGTCCAGGACGCCTTCACCACCGCGCTGCGGAAATGGCAGACGCCGCCGCCGAATCCGGGCGCCTGGATCGTGACCACCGCCCGCAACCGGGCCATCGACCGGCTTCGCCGGGAGTCGACCCGCGAGGCCCGGCACGCCCAGGCCCTGCTGCTGCAACAACAGGACGAGCCCCAGGAGGTCGGACCGGTGAAGGACGACCAGCTCCGACTCATCTTCACCTGCTGCCATCCGGCGTTGGCTCCCGACGCGCGGACCGCCCTCACCCTCCGCCTGCTCGGCGGCCTGGAGGTACCGCAGATCGCCCGGGCCTACCTGGTCCAGGAGTCGACCGTCGCGCAGCGGATCGTGCGGGCCAAGAAGAAGATCCGCGACGCCGGCATCCCCTACCGGATACCCGCCGGACACGAGCTGCCGGACCGGTTGCCGCCGGTGCTCACCGTGCTCTACCTGATGTTCAACGAGGGTTACGCGTCCACCGCCGGGCCGCTGATCGAGGCGGACCTGTGCACCGAGGCGATCCGCCTGGCCCGTGAACTCGCCGCGTTGATGCCCGACGAGCCCGAGGTGCTCGGCCTGCTCGCCCTGTTGCTGCTGACCGAGGCCCGCCGGCCGGCCCGGCTCGGCCCGACCGGCGAGCTGGTGCTGCTGGCCGATCAGGACCGGTCGTTGTGGAACCGGGCCCTGATCACCGAGGGCCACGACCTGGTCCGCCGCTGCCTGCGGCGCAACCGGCCCGGCCCGTACCAGATCCAGGCCGCGATCAACGCGGTGCACACCGACGGCGCCGGCACCGACTGGCGGCAGGTCCTGGCCCTCTACGACCAGCTCCTCGCGATCACGCCGACCCCGGTCGTCGCGCTCAACCGGGCGGTCGCCGTCGCCGAGGTGCACGGACCGGCGGCGGCCCTGGCCGCGTTGGCGGAGATCGACCTCCCCGGTTACCACCGGCTGCCCGCCACCCGGGCCGAACTGCTGGCCCGGCTCGGCCGCGACGCGGCGGCCCGAGCCGCCTACGACGAGGCCATGGCGCTGACCACCAACGAGACCGAGTACGCCTTCCTGCGGGCCCGCCGCGCCGAACTCGACGCCCGGACGCCGGACCCCCTAGGTGACGACAGGTCGACGCTGAACAAGCTGGTAGCTACCGGACGAGCTGTCGCCCCGACCGGGGGCGGTCCGGTGCCGCTTCCGCCAAAGCTCGGCGATGATGAGGTGGACGTGGCCGCCACGTTCGCGGCCATGCGCGACGAGGAGCGTCGGTGATCCATCTCGATTCCGCCGGTGGCCGCCGCGTCGCGGCGGGCGCCACCGCTTCGGGTCCGGGCAGCGGGCGAACCACGCCCGCTGCCCGTGGCGTCTCAGGTTCCCGCTGACGCGACGACCCGCCGGAGGGCGCGGTCGCAGGCGGCCAGGTGGGAACCGAGCGCCTCCTCGAAGCTGTGTCCCGGGGCGTCGAGCAGCAACCGCCGCCGGATCGCCAACTCCGCGCCGGCGACGGTGCCCGCCACGGCGGTGACCTCCGCGAGGACCTCGTCCGGCCGGTCGACGACGACGTCGACCAGCCCGGCCGCCAGGGCCTGCTCGGCCCCGATCGGCGTGCCCAGCAGTCCCGCCCTGCGCAGGCGCCGGCCGGCACCCTGCCGGGCGAGCCGGTACAGCGCCATGCCGGGCCAGGTGGCGTCGCCGCTCGAACTCACCACGAGGCGGGCACCGGCGACGGCGATCCGGACGTCCGTGGCCAGCAGCACGTCCAGCGCCGTGCCGCCGCACTCGCCGGCCGCGACGCCCACGGTGAGCAGGTCGAGGTGTTCCAGCCGGCGCACCGCGCGTTCCCACTTGGTCAGCAGTCCGACGTCGAGCTCCCTCGTCCAGCCGGGGCGCGGCGCACCCGCCGCGTACACGATCAGCGGGCCGGTTCCGGTGGCGGCCCGGTCACAGATTCCCAGCAGCGCCTCGACGGCCGCCGATGAGACCGGCTCGGTCCCGTCGACCCGCAGCACCGGGTCGTCGACTCCCGTCGCGGTCACCACTGGACCAGCGCCGTCTCGATGGTGGAGCCGGGGCCCATGGTCATCAGGATTCCGTAGTCCCCGGGCGCGGCGACGCCCTCCCTGACCAACCGCTCGTAGGAGAACAGGAACGAGCCGCTGGAGACGTTACCGTGGTCGCGCAGGACCCCGACGGTGTGCCGGACGTCGTGCCGGCTCAGGCCCAGGTTGACCACGACCGCGTCGATGACCTTCTTGCCGCCGGAGTGGACCAGCCAGTGCGCGATGTCGCTGCGCCGCAGCCCGGTGCCGGCGAGCAGGCGGTCGACCACCGTCTCGGCGTTGGCCCCGACGACGTACGGGATCTGCGGGTCGAGAAAGAAGCTGAAGCGATCGAGGTCGCTGTCCCAGTCGTAGCGCATCGCGTCGATCGCGTCGGTGATCAGGAAGCTGGCGAATTTGAGGATCCGCGGTCCCGACCCGGCGGCCACGCCCGGTCCGTCGCTGACCAGCGCCAGGGCCGCCGCGCCGTCCCCGAAGAGGCTGTTGACCACGGCGGTACGCATGGTGCCGTCCAGGGCGTACGCGGCCGAGCACGCCTCGGCGCAGAGGACGACGCCGAGTTCACCGGGGTGCGCCGCCGACCAACCGGCGACGACGTTGAGCGCGTTGAGGCCCGCGTTGCAGCCCATGCCGACGATGTCGGAACGGCTGCAGTGCGGGTCGATGCCGAGGTCTTTGATGATCAGCGCGCTGAGGCCGGGGGTGAGGAAGCCGGTCGACGTCACGCAACACAGGTGGCGCAGGTCCGCCAGCGAGGCGCCGATGTTCTTGAGGCAGTTCTGCAGGGCCTGGCCGCCCATCTCGACGGCGAGGCGCTTGTGCTTAGCCAGCAGGTCACCCTGCGGCTCGGGCCGGCGCACGCCGTCGGCGTCGGGCTCCGGCAGGGTGAGGCTGCGGTTGGCGATGGCGCTGTTCAGATAGACGGACCTGACCTTCGGGTTCTCGATCCCGAGAAGCTCCAGCAATTCGGGCTGGGAGACCGAGGTCCCGGTCACCGCGGTGCCCACCGCGACCATTCTCGACATGGCCGGGATGGCGACCGGGACGCGGGCCCGGACGGGACGCTCGAGAATGGCCGTCATCGGTACATCCACCCCCACATGCGACGCTTGCTGCGCACCACCGTCTTGACTGACTCGGCAGTCATCACGAACCTCCGGAATTCGGCGAACAACCTGACGCCGCGACGGTATTGGCGAGCTTTAATCGACGTCAAACGGCTGTCCAACCGCTTCCCGCGGGCCGGGCGAGAGCGACGGCCTGCCGCCACGGGCGGACGAGCCGGGGCGGCATACCGACGGCGACCGCCCCGACCAGGCGGCCCGCGCGGTGATAGGCGGCCAGGAACCGGCGCCGCGCCGGCGACCCCTCGACGATCTCGACGGAGTCGTGGCCGCGCAGGTGACCGTAGGCGTGGAGCTTCACGTCGTACTGGTCGGACCAGAAGTACGGCACCGGCGCGAACGGCTTGCGCGCGTCCGGATGCAGCAGGTTGCGGGCGGCGGCCATGCCCTGCTCGGCGGCGTTGGTGCGGTGCTCGACGCGCATGGCCACCCTGAACAACGGGTTGAACCAGCGGGCCACGTCGCCGGCCGCGTAGATCCCGGGCGCGGCCGCGCAGAACTCGTCGCACACCACGCCGTCGTCGACGGTCAGGCCGCTGCCGGCCAGCCATTCGGTGTCGGGTCGCGAGCCGACGGCGGCCACCACCACGTCCGCCCCGGCCAGCACCTCGTCGTCGGCCGCGCGGACGGCGACACCGGTGCGCACGTCGACCCCGTGGTCCCGGTGCAGCTCGGTCAGGAACCGGCCGACCCGCTCGCCGACGGCGTGGGCGAGCGGCACCGGCGCCGGTTCGAACAGGGTCACCGCGCAGCCGCGACCGCGGGCCGCGGCGGCGCACTCGACGCCGAGGAAGCCGGCGCCGACCACGGCCACCCGGGCCCCGGGACGCAGGACCGTCCGCAGTTCGAGGGCGTCACCGACGGTACGCAGCACCCGTGCCCCGCCGCCCGGCAGTCGCCGCGGTCGCACCCCGGTGGCGATGACCAGCCCGTCGAAGGGTACGTCGGTGCCGTCGTCCAGCGTGACGGTCCGCCCGGCGGTGTCCAGCGCCACGGCCCGCGCCCCGAGGCGCAGGTCCAGCCGGAGCGCGGTGAGCTGGTCCTCGGTCCGCAGCGCCAACCGGTCCGCCTCCCAGACCCCGGAAAGGATCTGCTTGGACAGCGGCGGACGGTCGTACGGCGGAACGGGTTCGGCGCCGACCAGCGTGACGGTTCCGTCGAAGCCCTCCCGGCGGAGGGTTTCGGCGGCCGCGAGGCCGGCCGCCGAGGCACCGACCACGACGATCCGGTTCACGTCCGCACCAGCCGGATCGCCACGCCCGGGCATGACGCGGCGGCCTGCCGCACCGCCTCGTGCCGCTCGGTGCCGGGCGCGGCCACCAGGACGACCGCCACGCCGTCCTCCTCGCGCTGGTCGAAGACGTCCGGCGCGGCCATGACGCACTGGCCGGCGGTGACGCATCGGGACTCGTCGACTTCCACTCGCACGGGCGGCTCCTTCAGCGGGTTGGGGACGGGGCGGACTCGCACCGTCCGACGTTCCAGCCGGCCGCGGCGAGTTCCGCCAGCGCGGCGCCGGCCGCGTCGGCCGGCACCCGCAGGTGGACCATCAGCTCGTCGTCGCCGGGACGGGCCGCGTCGACCCGGTCCGCGACGACGCCGTGCGGCGCCGCCGCGGCCAACAGCCGGCCCAGCGCGCCCGGTTCCCGGTCGAGGATCACCGGGAACCGGGCGAACGCACCGGCCGGCCGGGTCCGGACCGCACCGGCCACCCCGCGCGCCAGCACGTCGGTGACCGTACGCAGGGCGGAGTCGTGCCCGTCCGGCCCGGATCCGGCGAGGACGTCGACCGCGGCCGACAACCGGGTGAGGTCGTCGCAGACCTCGCGGAGCACCGCGGCCACCGCCGGGGCGTTGGACCGGACGATGTCGGCCCACAGCGCCGGGTCGCCGGCCGCGATCCGGGTGACGTCGCGTACGCCCTGGCCGACCAGCGTCTCCGTGCCGGTCGGCGCGTCCCGCAGCCGGGCCGCGGTGAGGCTCGCCATCAGGTGCGGCACGTGTGAGGTCACCGCCACCAGGGCATCGTGTTCCCGGCTGTCCAACCGCACCGGCACCGCGCCGCAGAGTTCGGCCAGCGTGCCGGCGTTCCGCAGGGCCTCGGCGCCGGTCCGTTCGGACGGGGTCAACACCCAGGTCCGGCCGCTGAACAGGTCGGCGGTGGCCGCCAACGGACCGGACCGCTCCCGGCCGGCCATCGGGTGACCACCGACGTACGCCGCCGGGTCGGGCGCCAGCCGCAGCACGTCGCGTTCCGGCCCGCCCTTGACCCCGGCCACGTCGGTGTAGCTGTGCGCCGATCGCCGCCGCTGCGCGTCCCGCAGGACCGTACCGACCTGGGCGGGCGGTACGGCGATCAGCGCGAGGTCCACCGGGCGGCCGGGCGTTCCGGTCAGCCCCGCCCCGAGCGACTCGGCCACCCGGACCGCCGTGGCGTCGCGATCGGCCAGGAAGACGGTGACTCCGGCGCGCCGCGCGGCCAGCGCCACCGAGGTGCCCACCAGACCGGTCCCGATCACCAGAAGACTGCGAACCAACGGAGCCCCCCCCAGCGTCGGCGGTGGCCCGTCAGGCCTGCGCCGCGGCCTGTTCGCGTTCGACCGCCTCGTACAGGGCCTTGATGTTGTTGGTGCCGAAGGTACGGGCGCCGCGCCGCTCGATCAGCTCGTAGAAGAGCGTGTGCCGCGGGTGGGTGGACGCCGTGAAGATCTGCAGCATGACGCCCGCGTAGTCCCGGTCGGCCAGGATGCTCAGCTCGCGCAGCTGCTCCACCGGTACGCCGACCGGGCCGAGCCGCTCCGGCAGCGCCTGGTAGTACTCCCCCGGCGTGGACAGGAAGGGCACGCCCCGGGCCGCGCAGGTGCGGACCCCGGTCACGATGTCCTCGGTGCGGAACGCCACGTGCTGTACGCCGGCGCCGTCGTGGGCCTCGATGAACGCGTCGATCTGCCCGGGGTCGCGGTCGAGATCCGGCTCGATGATGGTGAAGGTCACGCCGCGGGACCGGCTCTGCACCACCTTGGACCGCATCGCCTGCTTGCCGACGATGATCTGTTCCTCGAAGGTCTGTTCGAGGTCGAACACGTCCTGGTACCGGCGGATGGCGGCGTCCAGTTCACCGGCCGGCAGGCAGACGGCCAGGTGGTCGACCTCCCGCAGCAGTCCCGCGGCCGGTTGCGGGCGCTCGGCGATGCGGCCCGGGGCGAACGGGCCGGCCGGATTCCGGCGCGAGGTGAAGCGGTGCTCGACGTCGCCGAACCCGTCCACCGAGGCGAACGTGACGGCCTCCCCCTCGCGGCCGACGGTCTGCGGCGGTCCCAGCGGCACCGCCCCGCGCCCGACCGCCTCGGTGAACGCCGCGGCGGCGTCGTCGACGGCGAACCCGACCGCGGCGACGCCCTCGCCGTGCCGGGCGAGGTAGTCGTGCGCCCGGTGCCCGGCGGCGAGCGGCGTGGTGACCAGCAGGGCGATGTCGTGCTGACGCAGCAGGATGGACACGCAGTCGGTCCGTCCGGTGTCCGGGCCGCCGCGGCCGTGGACGGTGAAGCCGAACCCGGTGCAGAGCCGGGCCGCGGTCTCCTCCGCGTCCTCGGTGAAGATCTCCAGATGGTCGATCGAGCGAATGTCCATGTCACAGCTCTCCGTCGTGGGGCCAGGAGGGGTGGAGGTCCGGGCGCAGCGCCTCGGCGCCGCCCAGGTAGACGTGCCGGATCTCGGTCCGGCTGCGGTCGATGTCGACGTGCGCGAGCAGGCGCACCACGCGGGGCATGGCACCCGGTACGGCGATCTCGCTGGCGCACAGCAGCGGTACGTCGTCGAGTCCGGCCTTACGCGCGGCCAGGGCCGGGAACTCGGCGGTCAGGTCCGGCGTCGTGGTGAACAGCACGCTGACCACGTCACCGCTCGCCAGGTCGTTACGGGTCATGATCTCGGTGACCAGCTCGGTGGTGGCCGCCACGATCTGCGACCGGTCGTCCGCGGACACCTGGACGGCGCCCCGGATGGCATGCACCGCCATCACCGACGTCCGGTCGGGACGTCGAACTCTTCCGTGTTCGAGCCGGCCATCGCACCTTCTCCTTTCGTCGATCCGCGTCGAACGGTGCCGGTCGCCCGGACCGGGTCGGTCAGGTCGGGCCCGGGCGCGCGCGGTGCCGGGCGGTCTCGGCGTCGATGAACGCGACCAGCCGGGTGACGCCCTCGTCGATCTCCTCCGGCGACAGGTAGCTGACGGAGAGCCGGATGGAGCGGCGACCGCCGTCGTCCGGGTGGAAGTACCGCATCGGGGTCCAGATCACGCCGTACTCCTCGGCGGAGCGGGTCAGGGCCGCGTCGTCCGCCTCGAAGCCGACGGTCAGGCTGAGGAAGAAGCCGCCGCTGGGTTCGTTCCACCGCACGCCCAGGTCGGCGCGGCGCGCCGGGGGCAGCCGGTCGGCGAGCCGGTCGAGCACCCGCCGCATGGCGTCGCCGTAGTGCTGGGCCGCCTTGGCGTTCAGCTCGGAGACCCGGCCGTCGGCCGCCAGCAGCGCGCCGGCCACCACGGCCTGGCTCAGCGAGGAGGTGTTGACCGTCACCATGCTCTTGATCTTCGAAAGCTCGTCGGCCAGCAGACCGGTCCGGCCGTCGTCACCCAGCACCGTCTGGTCGGCCACGGCGAAGCCCACCCGGGCGCCTGGGAACAGGGTCTTCGAGTACGACCCGAGGTGCACCACCGAGCGGTGCCGGTCCAGCGCCTTCAGCGTCGGCACCGGGTCGCCCGGGCTCACCAACCGGTACGGGGAGTCCTCCAGGATCAGCAGATCCTCCCGCGCGGCCAGGTCCAGTAACGCGGTCCGGTCGGCCACGGTCAGCGTGGCGCCGGACGGGTTGGCGTGGTCGGGCACGACGTAGAACGCCCGCGGGCGGCGACCGGCGGCCCGTTCCCGCCGGATCGTCGCCGCCAGGACCTCCACCGAGAAACCCTCCGCCGGCTCCACCACCGGGCTGAGCGTCACGTCGAGCAGCCGGGCCACCCCGGTGATGCCCACGTAACAGGGGCTGGAGACCAGCAGCACGTCCCGCGGGTCACGGATCAGCGCGCGGACGACGAGCATCATCGCCTCCTGCGCGCCGACGGTGACCACGATGGACTCGACCGGCACGTCGATCCGCTCGTCCCGGCGCAACGAGTCCGCGATGATCTCGCGGATCTGGCCGGCGGTCGGACCGTACTGGTAGACCGCCGTGCGCACCTGCGCGGGCGAGCGGCCCTGGTCGGCGAGGTGGTCGAGATAACGGCGGAGATGACCCAGAACCTGTTCGGTGTCGAAGAATCCGTCGTACGGGCGCCCCGGCGCGAACGAGATCGCCTCGGGATACCGCAGGGTCACCTCGTTGAGGAAATTCATCGTGTCCAGGACCGGATCGGACACGCTGGAATGCAATTCCGACTTACGCAGCACGGACGATCCCACGACGTTTTCTCCGGTCAAGGTATCTCCCGGTGCTCAGAGGTATCGGCTGGGCCAGAGGTGTCGACCGGGGCCAAGAGTCACACGCGTGGCACCGGAGAACAATGTGTCCAACTAACTGTCGAGTCCGCCCTCCCGCGGGCGCATTTCGATATCGTCGGCGCGCGTGGTCAGCGGCCGAGTCCGGCGGCCGCCAGGAACTCACCGCGGGAGCGCGCGTCGTCGCGCAGCGCACCTCCTGCACCTGGGTGCCGTGCGCGAACATCTCCACCACCCGGGCCAGTTTGGACAGTCCGAGGATGCGCCCGGCGGGCAGGTAGCCGACGTGCGCGACGCCGACGAACGGGAGCAGGTGGTGCTCGCACACCGAGCGGATCGGGATGTTGCGCGCCATCACCAGCTCGTCGTACCCCTCGTCGTTGTCGAAGGTGGTGAGCTTGAACTCGCGGGAGGTCAGCAGCTCGGCGTACGCCCGGGTCATCCGGGCCGGGGTGTCCCGGAGGCTGTCCGGGCTCAGATCGACGCCGAGCGCCTCCAGGAAGGCGGCGGCGGCCGCGGTCGCGGCCGCGAGGTCGCGAGCCGGACGGGCGTTCACGACATGCTTGGCCGTGATGGTCATGCGGTCTCTCCCGGTTGTGACGTGGGTTGTCCGGCGGCGGGGACGCCGTTCCAGGTGTCGTGGTCGATCTTGCGGAGCCGCTCGTCCTCGTTCTCCGTGATGCGGGCGCAGGCGTGGCGCAGCATCGGCGGGGCCATCACCGAGGTGACGACGGCGACCAGCACGATGATCGTGTAGCTCGCGGTGTTCAGGATGCCCAGCCGCAGGCCGGTGAGCGCCACCACCACCTCGACCACACCGCGGGAGTTCATCCCCGCGCCGATGGCCAGGCCCTCCCAGTGGCCCAGCCCGCTGAGGCGGGCGCCGCCGTACGCGCCGGCGAACTTGCCGACGATCGCGACCGCCAGGACGACCAGCGCGGCGAGCGCGACCCTCGGCTCGGCCAGCGCGGTCAGGTCCATCCGGAAACCGGCGATGGCCAGGAAGATCGGCGCCAGCACGCTGAGCACGACCGTCCGCAGGGCCGCCAGTTTCGCCTGGTTCGCCGCCCGGGGCAGCCCGACCAGGATGCCCGCGACGAAGGCGCCGAAGACCGGCTCCATGCCCAGGGCCTGCGTGATCACCGCGCCGGTCAGGACGATGACGACGGCGGCCACGATGCTGGGGCCGGCCGCCTCGCCGCGGTCGGCCAGTCGCATCGCCCGACGCACCAGCGGCCGGCCGAGGAGCGCGGCGAGGATGACGAAGCCGAGCAGGTAACCGGCCGCGCGCACGACGTGCCCCGTGGTCAGCCCGACCGTCGCGGCCATCGACACCACCGACAGCAGGAACCAGCCGATCGCGTCGTCGTTCGTTCCCGCCGCCAGCGTCAGCTGCCCGATGTCGCGGTGCAGCAGTCGCATGTCGGAGAGGGTCTTGGCGATCACCGGGATGGCCGTCACGCACATCGCCACGCCGATCAGGCCGGCGAACAGGGGCCGGTCCGGCACCGGGGATCCGCTGATCCAGTCCGCCAGCAGGTAACCGACGACCAGGCCGAGGGCCAGCGTCACGAGCATGCCGCCCAGGCTGATCCGGGCGGCGGTGGCCTTCCGCCGCCGGACCATGGCGACGTCCAGGTGTGTGCCGGTGAGCCCGACCAGGAGCAGGATGCCGAGCTGGCCGACCGCGTCCAGCAGGTGCATCTGCTCGGCGCCGCGCGGAAAGATCCAGTCGCTCAGGCCGGGCAGCAGGTGGCCCATCAGCGACGGTCCCAGGATGATGCCGGTGGCCAGCTCGCCCACGACGGCCGGCATGCCCACGCGTTCCGCGAGGGCGGCGAGCAGCCGGGCCACCAGCAGCAGGGTGACCACCGCGACCAGAAATACCAGCAGTGTCTGCCCGCCGAGCGACGCCGGCGGCGCGGTGAACCTCATCTGACAATTCCCCTCAGCATTTCCTCGGCCGGCCGATCCGACGGGAACACGTGCGACCACACCACCGACCCGGCCCGCCCACAAGCTGTCCAACCAAAACCGTTTCAACCCCGCGTCGGGTGGCGGATTCAGCGCTGATTCCGTCGCAATCCGGAACGGCTGCGCACGTTCAGTTTGCGGTAGATCTTGGTGAGGTGCTGTTCGACCGTGCTGACGGTTATGCATAGATGTTTGGCGATCTGTCGATTGGTGTTCCCGGCGGCGGCGAGCGCGGCGACCCGCTGCTCGGCGTCGGTGAGTCTGGTGCCGTCCGCCGCGCCGGCGGGGTCGGACGGTCGGTCGACCCACCCCGCGCCCGCCGCGGGCTCCGCGCCGCCGGCCGGCTCGGCTCCGATGCCGACGGTGGCGGGACCGAGCCCGGCCATCCGCGACGCCACCTCGGCGGCGTCGACCCCCCACCGGGTCATGATCTCGGCGCACGACCGCAGGTGCGTCAGCGCGCTCTGCCGGTGCCCCATGGCCTGGTGGTACCGCCCCAGCGCCTGCAGGTAGGGCAGCGCGAACGGGGTGTCGAACATCGCCGCCGGCACCGGCACGGCGAGGTACGTCCGCGCGGCCTGCGTGTCACCGAGGTCGGTGGCGGCCCGTACCGCGACCGACAGGGGCAGGCCGGCCACCACGCCCCAGGACGACGCCGGAACCGCGTCGAACACCTCCCGGATCTCGTACAGCGCGGCGCCGCCGTCCTCACCGCGCAGCGCCGCGACCGCCTTGATCGTGCCGATCATCACCCGGCGCATGGGCACCCGCGCGACCCAGTCCTCCTTCAGCAGCGCGTCGCACCAGGCGGCCGCCTCGTCCGACCGGCCGGTCTGCACCAGCACGACCAGGGCGTACAGCGCGGGCGTGAGCGAGGTTCCCGCGCGGATCCCCACCAGCATCTGGTCGACCTGGTCGGTCGCCAACTCGTCGTACGCCGAGGTGGCCGCCGAACTGAGATAGGTGACCGCGGCTATCGGACCCGACCGGGCCATCAACGGCTCGCCCGGCGGGTCCGGGTCCGGGTACCGGTCCGGACCCATCCCGGCCCGGCGGTACAACCGCCACAGCTGGGTCAGGCTCGAACCCTCGTTCCGTACGCCGGTGAGCCGGACCAGTTCGTCGGCCTCGTCGAACTCGCCCCACCAGAGCAACTGGTTCACCACGATCAGCGCGTCCGGCTGGGTGAGCAACCCGGCCCGCGCGTCGCGTCCGAGTCCGTGCAGCCGACGGGCGGCGCGGCTGGGATCGGCGTGCCACTGCGCGTCGGCGGCCAGCACGGCGGCCTGGGCCCGCTGCGTCTCGTCCTCGCTGGCGCCGACCGCGTACCGGAGACTGTTCACGGCGCTGTCGACGTCACCCGCCGTCATCGCCTCCCGGGCCGCCTCGCACAGGATCTCGACCCGCCAGGTACCCCGGCCGCCGTCCTGCGCGGCGACCAGGTGTTCCGCCACGGCGATCGCCGGCGCCCCGCTGGCGTGCAGCAGCTCGGCCGCGCGGCCGTGCAGGGCGGGCAGGCTCCCCAGCGGGACGCTCGCGAGCACCGCCGAGCGGGTGCGGCCGTGCCGGAAACCCTCGGCCCCCTCGGCACCCAGCAACCCGATCTCGTGCAGGTCCCGCATGCACTCGCGGACCAGGACGAGTTCCGCGCCGCCGAGTTCGGCGACCAGGGCCGGCGTGGCGTAGTCGCCGAGGACCGCCATGAACCGGGCGACCGCGGCCGTCGCGGGCGCGGACCGGTGCAGGATGCGCAGCACGGCCTGCCGGAAACTGGCGCCGGGCTCGCCGGACGTCTGCCCCGGCACCGCGATCCGGTCGTCGATGAGGGCGTGCATCAGCAGCGGGTTCCCGCCGCTGACCTCGGTGCAGAACCGGACGAACTCGTCGTCGGCCGCGCCGCCGAGCCGCTCGGTCGCCTGCTCGGCGACCTCCGCCGGGGTGAGCGGTGCCAACTGGATCCGGTGGCAGTAGGGCAGATGCAGCAGCTCGGCCCGCAGGTCCGCCGTGTCCCGCTCGTAGGACGTGCTCTCGTTGAGGACGATGATCAGCTCGGACCGTTCGATCCGCCGGATCAGGTAGCTCAGACAGCGCAGGGACTGCTCGTCGGCGAAGTGGACGTCGTCGATGCCGAGGAGGACCGGGCGGCCGTCGGCGAACCGCGTGATCGCGGCACCGAACCGGTCCATCAGCGCATGCGGGTGGTGGCTCCGGTACGGATCTGAGTCCGGGAAGGGCGGCGGCATGCCGGCCACGCACATCGATTCCACCAGCCGGGCCAGCACCCCGAACGGGTGCTCCCGTTCCCCCGCCGAGGCGGTGACCATGAAACAGAGACCGCCCCGGCGGCTCGCCTGCGCGGCAATCTCCTGCGTGAGAGCCGTCTTTCCGGCTCCCACCGGTCCGCTGATCAGCAGCACCGCGCCCTTGCCTCGGGTGGCCGCCGCGTAAGCCTGTTCGAACAGAAGCAATCGTGGATTCTGCTTACTCAGTGTCACAGGCCCCCCGTACTAGGCAATTTCCATTGCCTCCCGGGATTGCACCTTACCGCCACGGCCGAAGCTGAGAAACATCGTCTACTTCGGACTTCGGTGCTCCGCCGCAGGTCACCGCCGCTTACCCGGACGGCCTGTCAATTCGCTGGGACGGTGACCATCAGGTGAACACCGACGGTGGCGGGCGGGCGGGTGCGCCCCGCACCCCGGGCCGGCGGTCGGGCGCCCGCGTCGGGAGCCGCCCCGCCGTACGCCGTCGGCATCGCCCCTGGTCAGGACGCCGGCCGGACCCGGCCATATCGTCGACATATCGAAAAACGTATACGCGCGGGCAACACCCGGCCCGCTTGACTGTGCGGTGTGACCCACGGGTGCCCCGTCGGTGCGCCCGACCCCGCCCGGCCGGATCCCGCGCCCGCTCGCCGGGGTTCCCGCCCTCGGTGACCACCGGCCGGAGCGGCGGATCGGTACGACAGCAGCAGCTCATCGGGGGACGACACGGCACCCCGATAGCGAATGAGGTTGAAATAAGACGTCAATGTCCACCCGCAATTTAGCCAGATACCGTGGGCGAGTTCTAAGGTTTCTGAGACTCTCAGCCTTACCGGTACAGGAGAACCAATGCCAGAAAAGCTACAGGGCGATCCGCGGAAATCAATGCAGGACGCCCACCTGGGGAATGACGTGGAAGATGCGCGGCGCGCGGCCCGCGCGACGACCACCGGGACGTCCGGCGGCGCCGACCTCAAGGCGGTGGATCGGGAAAGGACGGGCGAGCGTGGACCACAACGCTGAGCCGATCACCGCGGACGACTTCGAACGGGCCGCCGCGGGAATCCTCCCCGCCGAGATCTGGGACTTCGTCGCCGGCGGCAGCGGCGCCGAAACCACCGTCGCGGCCAACCGCGCCGCGCTGGAGAGCATCTTCCTACTCCCCCGGATACTGCGTGACGTCTCCGCCTGCTCCACCCGCTCGACCCTGCTGGGCCGACCGGTCGACCTGCCCGTCGCCACCGCGCCCGTGGCCTACCAGCGGCTGGTCCATCCGGACGGCGAGGCGGCCACCGCACGGGCGACGGCCGCCGCCGGGATCCCGTTCGTCGCCAGCACGCTCAGCAGCGTCCCCCTCGAACAGGTCATCGAGGCCGGCGGCCAGGTCTGGTTCCAGCTCTACTGGTTGCGCGACGATGCCGCTACGCTCGACCTGGTCCGGCGGGCCGAGAAGACCGGCTGCGACGCCATCGTCCTCACCGTGGACGTGCCGTGGATGGGTCGACGGCTGCGGGACGTCCGTAACCGATTCGCGCTGCCCGCCCACATCCGCGCCGCCAACATCACCACGAGCCGCGCCGCACACCAGCGCGACAGCGACGGTTCCGCCGTCGCCGCACACACCAGTCAGGAGTTCACCCCTGCGCTGACCTGGTCGGCGATCGACCGGATCCGCCAGGCGACCCGGCTGCCGCTGGTGTTGAAGGGCCTGCTGGCCCCCGAGGACGCCGCGCAGGCCGTCGAGTACGGCGTGGACGCGATCGTGGTGTCCAACCACGGCGGTCGTCAGCTCGACGGCGCCGTCACCAGCATCGACGCGCTTCCCGAGATCGTCGAGGTGGTGCGCGGCAACTGCGAGATCCTGCTCGACAGCGGCATCCGTACCGGCACGGACGTGCTGCGGGCGCTGGCCCTCGGTGCCTCCGGTGTGCTGATCGGCCGGCCGCTGATCTGGGGGCTGGCCGTCGGTGGCGAGCGTGGGGCGGCCCGCGTCCTGGACCTGCTGGCGACCGAACTGCGGGACGCCATGGGCCTCGCGGGATGCGCGGACGTCGCCGACGCACGACGGCTCCGTACGGCCCGCGTACCGCTCATGCCCGGCCCGAGCGCCGCGGCCCGGCCCCGACCGTCCGCCGTCCAAGCGTCGGTTTCCGGCGGTTGGACGGATGCCTGACCGCCACCGCCGGGCCCGGCTCGACCCCGGCCCGACGCGCGGGGTGCGGGTCCGGCGCGGCTGACCACCCGGCCCGCGGCACGACGGTGGCGTGACTGCGGGCCGGCCACCCCGGCGGGACGGTCGACTCACCCCGGTACGGCCGGCGTCCCGCCGGCGGATCACCCCGGTACGGCCGGCGTCCCGCCGGCGGATCACCCCGGTACGGCCGGCGTCCCGCCGGCGGCTCACTTCCCGGACCAGATCGGGGCCCGCCGCTCCGCGAAGGCGCGCGGGCCCTCGACGGCGTCGGCGCTGTGCCGACGTCGCTCCTCCCAGTCGTAGGTGGCGGTGAACGCGTCGGGCAGCGGCAGATCGACCGACCGCAACGCGGCCTCCTTGATCGCCCGAACCGACAGCGGCGCCGCCGCGACCAGGTCGGCGACCCAACCCGCCACGCACTCGTCCAACCGGTCGGCCGGCACCACCTCGTTGACCAGGCCGTAGGAGTGGGCGGTGGCCGCGTCCATCCGGCGGCCGGTGAGCAGGTGACCCAGCGCGACCCGGTGCGGGAGCTGGCGGATCAACCGGAACACGCCCCCGGCCCCCGGCACGAGCCCGAGTCGCACCTCCGGCAACCCGAAGACCGACCGGTCGGAGGCGATGATCAGATCGCAGGCCAGGGCCAGTTCGAAGCCCCCGCCGAGGGCGTACCCGTCGATCCGCGCGACCACCGGCTTGCTGAAGCCGAACCGTTCGGTGAGCCGGGGCCAGCCGGGCTGGCCCCGGCTGCCGAAGGTGGCCGGAGGGGTGCCCGCCGCGTCCCGGCGGGCCCGCTCGGTGAGATCCTGGCCCACGGAGAACGCCCGGTCCCCGGCGCCGGTCAGCACCACGACCCGGATCCCGTCGTCGGCCTCGAGGTCGTCCCAGACCCGCGCCAGTTCCTCGTGCATCCGCAGGTCCATGGCGTTGAGCACCTCGGGACGGTCGAGCGTCACCCGGGCGACGTGGTCCTGCTTCCGACACCGCACCCTGGCAGGGCTCACGCCGAACGCTCCGCGAACCGGCCGACCTTGTCGATCACGTCGTCGGCGTGGATCCGCAGCGCCTGCTCGAGCGCGAACTCGGCCAGGTACTCACGCAGCCCGTCCAGCGGCTCCTCGGCCAGATTGATCATCCGCCGGTTGGCCACGACCGCGTCGCCGCGCAGCCGGGCCAGGCTCCGTTCCACCGCCTCGTCCATCTCCTCCGGCGGCACGACCTCGTCCACCAGCAGCCGCGCGTCCGGCTCCGCCGCCATGACGCGGCGGCCGTCGAGGATGACCTGCCGCCCCAGCCGGGCGCCGGCGATCCGGCCCAGTCGCAGGTTGCCCGCGCCCGGGACGATCCCCTCCGCCGCGGCGGGGAGACTGAGGTACGCGTCCGCGGCTGCCACCACGTGGTCGAACACCAGCAGCAACTGACAGCCCCCGCCGATGGCGAACGTCTCGACGGCCGCCACCCACGGCTTCTGCTCCGGCGGGGTCCACCGGTCCGGGTCGTCGTCGGACAGGCCGCGCACCAGCTTGTGCAGATAGCCCAGCTCGCGCCGGAGCAGGAACCCGGTCAACGAGATCCGCCCCGCGCTGATCGCCTTGAGGTTGATCCCGGCGCAGAACACCCGGCGGCCCCGGTAGCGCGGATGGCTCATCACGCCGCCGCGGACCAGGCCGACCCGTACGGCCGGGTCGAGCAGGGCCAGGTCGACGGCCGTTTCCATGTCGTCGACCTGCCGCTCGTCCTCGGCGTTCAGGCAGTCGTCCCGGCACAGGGTCAACCGGGCCACGCCGTCACGCCGTTCCAACCGGACCGCGTCGGTCACCAGCACGCCGGTACGCCGGAACTCCGGAAGCAGCCGCAGGGCACGCGGCGTGGGCCGGAGCATCGAGTCCATCAGGTGCCGCCCGGACGTCGCCGACCGCAGCACCCCCCGCAGGAAGATGCCCTGGTCGATCTGCCACCCCTCCTGGTCGACCTGGGCCCGGGAGCGTTCCCGGGCCACCTGCTCGGGGGTCGGCACCAGACCCGGGAAGGTGTGCGCGGCCGCCTCGACGAGTTCGTCCAGCCGCGGATGGCGGGTGCGGCCGGAGGTGAGTTCGTCGTAGACCTGATCCGGGTAGGCGTTCATGAACGCCGTCCGCAGGCGGCGGGCCGCGTCGTGCGCGGCGGCCGCCTCGGCCCGTTGTCCCGCCGTCCGCAGGCGGGGTTGCGGCAACGTCGCGAGCAGCCGCTCGGTGTCGGCGGCGACCCCGGCCAGGCGTACCCGGTCGGCGTCGAGCCGCCCCGGTGACACGGACACGGTCATGACGCCGCCCCCCGCCGCAGGGCACGGTCGCACGCGGCCAGATGAGCGCCGAGCGCCTCCTCGAAGCTCTGCTGCGCAGCGTCGAACATCAACTGTCGTCGGATCGCCACCTCCGTACCCGCCACCGCCGCCGCCTCCGCGGCGACCTCGGCGAGCACACCGGCCGGATCGTCGACCACCACGTCGACCAAGCCCGCGGCCAGGGCCAGGTGCGCCCCGATCGGCGTACCCAGCAGGGCGGCGCGACGCACCCCGGCGCCGGCGCCCTGTCGCGCCAGCCGGTACAGCGCCATCCCGGGCCAGGTCGCGTCGCCGTCCACCGGTAGGGCCAGCCGGGCGCCCGGAACCGCGATCCGGACGTCGGCGGCCAGCAACAGGTCCAGCGCGACTCCTCCGCAGTCACCCGTGGCGACCGCGACGGTGGTCACCCCGAGCCGCTCCAGCCGGCGCACCGCCCGCTCCCACTTGCTCAGCAGACCCACGTCGAGCGTCCGGGTCCACCCCGGCAGCGGGACACCCGACACGTACGCGACCAGCACGCCGCCGCCGAAACCGTCCTCGGCGCGATCACAGAGCCGCGACACCGCCTCGACGTCGGCGACCGACAGCGGCCGGTCCCCGTCGACCCGCAGCACCAGATCGTCAACACCCGCCACGGTCACCACCGGGCCCGCACCGCCCCCGTCGGCGGGGTCACGAAATCCGATGGGTGTTTCTGAGCCATTGTCATCGGTACCTCAATTCCCGACTGCGCGCGTATGGGTAGGCGATGTTCTCCGCCCGAATCGGCAGTCGTTCCACGGTCGCCGCGAAATTCGGCGGAACCTGCCACGGTGACGTCAGGGTATAGGACTTCGTCGGCGCCGAACTTTGTCCAACCGACCGGCAACGGGAATTCACCGCCGGTCGGACGACGGTTTCGTACGGTTGACAGTCGCCCCGACGGCGCTGCGATAGTGGCCTTATGAGCGTCAGCGCCGAACCGGTATTCCTGAGGTCCAATGCGGTCGTCGAGCCGTTGGTCGACCGGTTCCACGCCTGGCTGCACACCGTATCGCCGGCCGCGGCGTCGGTGCATCTGGCGCAGGTCCAGCTCCCGTTGTTGGAGTCGTATCTGCGGAATCCGCGGGCGCACGGGACCACCGGCCCGGCACCCGCACCGCGCGGCGGCCGTCCGGTCGACATCGAGGAGTCGCGCGGCGCGGAGATCGCCGCGTTGCTCGACTCCGTCAAGCGGGACCGGGCGGGGATGCTGGCGTTCGCCGACGCCCTCGCCGAGGCCGACGACCAGCTCCGGCGACACGCCCCGGGCCCGGCCGGCAGCCACCCGCACCCGAAGCTTCCGCCGGCGCTGAACGGGCTGGTGGAGCTCGCCCGGGACACCGGCGGGCGGGCGTCCCTGCGACTGCTCGAACCACTGCTGTACGCGAGTCCGTACTACGACGTCGGCCGCCAGTCGATCCACCTGTCGCTGGACACCGGCGCCGAGCGGCCGGCCATCCTCGGCGGCCCCCGGTTGTCCGATCCGGACGTGCTGGAGCTGGACATCCCGTTCACCCATCCCGGCATCGACGCGCTGTTCGCGGCGCGGACCGCACCGTCCACCCTGAACCGGTTGCGGGAGGCGCTCGAACTCGACGACGCGCGGACGGCGGGGCTGCGTCGGCTGCTCGCCGGCGCGCCGAGCCTGTCGCCCGACCGGCACATCGGGTCCGGCGGTCGGATCCGCTACGTCGGCCACGCCTGTCTGGTGATCCAGTCACCCGACACGACGATCGTCACCGATCCCCTGATCAGCGCCGACAACCGCCACCGTGACCGCTACACCTTCGACGACCTGCCGGACCGGATCGACCTGGTGCTCATCACGCACGGTCGACCGGATCACCTCGTGCTGGAGACGTTGCTCCAACTCCGTACCCGGGTCGGCGCGGTCGTGGTGCCGCGCTCCTCGCGCGGCAACCTGTGCGACCCGTCGATCGGGCTGTTCCTCAAGGCACTCGGCTTCACCGTCGTCGAGGTCGACGACTTCGAGGAGGTGCCGATCCCCGACGGCCGGGTGGTGGCGACCCCGTTCCTGGGTGAGCCCGACGACCCGGACATCCGCGCCAAGTCGACGTTCTTCGTCCGGATCGCCGACGCCAACATCTACCTGGGCGCGGACTCGTCGGGCGTGGACCCGATGGTGTACCGCAACGTCGGCAGGCACATCGGCCACGTCGACATGGCGTTCCTCGGCATGGCCGGCGACCGCGCGCCGCGCACCGGGCGGCACCGTGGTCTGCCGACCGGCCCGGTGGCCGGGAGGACGAACGACTCGCGCGAGCCGGCCCGCTCGGGCGCCGAGCGGGCCGTGGCGATCATGCGCGAACTCCGTGCGGACGAGGGCTACGTCTACGCCTTGGGCGAGGAGAGCTGGCAGGGCCACCTCATGGCGCCGGCCCACGCCGAGGACACCTACCGGCTCAAGCAGATCGAGGAGTTTCTCGGCTGGTGCTCCGGCAACGGAATCATCGCCGAGCGCCTGTTCAACAAGCGCGAGTGGCGCTGGTAGCGGCGGCCCCGACGAACGCCCGGGGTGCCGATGGCGGCGGCCTCGACGAGCGCGGGTGCCGCCGGTGGCGGCGTACGGGAGCGGGCCGGACCGCCGGGGCGGTCCGGCCCGCTCGTCACGCCGGGTCGGCGACCAGGGTCGCGGTCACCGCCGTCAGCTGGCCATCCGATGCCGCGGGACCCGGGTGGCGAAGTCCGCCCACAGGTCGGCGAACTGACGAGCCAGGTCGGCCACCACGTCGGTGCAGTGCGGCGGGACGTTGTCGACGATCGTCTCCCACTCCTTCGCCCAGTGGGCGTGCAGCGACAGCAGCCGGAGCAGGTTGCGACCGGTGTCGGTGTACCTGAGTGCCGGGTCGCCCATGAGCCGCTTGATGACCACGGCGTTCTCGGTCACCGACTCCTGCCGGTCGACGGGACGGACCAGGTTCAGCCGGTTGCGGTCCCGGTCGTTGCCGGCCGCCGCCGGCTGCGCGGCGGTGTCCCGGCCCCGCCGGGACGGCACCAGGTCCGCGCCGCTGTGCAATCGATTGCGAACGTCGCGAGCGGTCTCCGGGGAGATCGCCGCCGCCCTGGCGACCTGGCGGAGCGACAGGGTGGGGTTCTCGGTCATCAACTGGCCGGCGAGCAGGCGGCCCGCGCTGCAGTCCAGCGGGCGTACCCGGCCGTCCTGCCCGATCCGGCTGGACTCGGGGGCCGGTACCCCGTTCACCCGCCGCCGGATGTCCGCGACCGTGCCCGGGGAGATGCCGGTCACCGCGGCGACCCGGCGGTCCGACCACTGGGGATGCGAGACGGCGATCCGCTCCGCGGCCCGCTTGCGGTCCGCCAGGGCCAGCGGCAGACCGTGCGAGACGTTGAGCCACACCGACAGGACGAACGCCTCGTCCTCGGAGCCGTCGAAGTAACGACCGTTGATCGTCGTCTCGCCACGCCGGAGGGCCGCCTGGATCCGGTGCGTACCGTCGATGACGCGCATGGTGGGCCGGTGTACCACGATCGGCGGCAGTTCCTGCGCGGCGGCGGCCATCGCCTCCAGATGGACCGTGTCGGTGCCCGCGAGCCGGGGCGAGCCACTGAGACGGAGCGAGCTGATCTCCATCTCGATGACCGGCTGCCGGTTGATGTCCTCTTCCTCGGGTGTCATGGAAGCTCCTAAGCTCGTGACGTGCGCGCTCGATCGGGAACGGGCACGCAGATGAGTCAAGGCGGGCACTGATCAGGCCGGGCACGACGATTCGGTACGGACAGCGCTCTGCCGGCCCCGCGCCCGCGTCGAAGCCACGCCGGGGGTGTCCCGGGCGGTTCGAGGCACGCCGGTGGCCCGGCCGGCTGCGGCACATGCGCGCAGGCCGGTGCGCGGCGGACTGGATGGTCGGGTGGCCGAATGGGAACGTGGTGGCGGTCCGTACGCGAACTCGACACCGCGACCGGTCCACAGCGACCGCGCCGGCGATCAGAGTCGCGCCGTCTCCGGACGGAACGCCCGTTTGAACTCAGCCAGTAACCATGAACTCTTCTCCCCGTTTTTTCGCCATGCGTGGCACCACCTGCCGAATGCGACTCGCGGTGGTTTCTCCCCTAGCGGCCCAAAATTAACATCGATTCGTAGCGATGCGTAACCCCTGTACCACCCTGAGCCACACCCCTAACCCCTACCCGGAGCGGTCGTCTGGCGCTACACAACGGCATGAATCCGCCCAGAATCGCCCGCCGGCAGGGTGAGCATCCGCCCCATGACGGACGGCAGGCTCGCGACGATCTCCGTGATCTCCTGGATGTCGGACTCGGCCAGCGCCTGGTCGCCGTCGCAGAGCGCCAGCTTGGGCTCGGGGTGGACGTCGATGAGCAGACCGTCCGCGCCCACCGCGATCGCCGCCCGGGTCAGCGGCACCACCAGATCGCGGCGGCCCCCGGAGTGCGACGGGTCCACGATCACCGGCAGGTGCGACAGCCGCTGGGCCACCGGCACCGCGCTGATGTCCAGCGTGTTACGGGTGGCGGTCTCGAACGTCCGGATGCCACGCTCGCAGAGCACGATGTCCAGGTTCCCCCGCTGGGCGATGTACTCGGCGGCGCTCAGCCACTCCTCGATCGTGGCGCTGAAGCCACGCTTGAGCAGCACCGGCTTTCCGGCCGAGCCGACCGCCTGCAGCAGGGCGAAGTTCTGCATGTTGCGGGCGCCGATCTGGAGCATGTCGGCGTACGACGCGACCATGTCCACGCTGCCCGGGTCGATGACCTCGGTGACCACCGGCAGTCCCGTCTCGGCCCGTACCTCGGCCAGGATGCGCAGCCCCTCCTCGCCGAGTCCCTGGTAGGAGTACGGCGAGGTCCGCGGCTTGAACGCACCGCCGCGCAGCATCGAGGCCCCGGCGGACCTGGCCAGCCGGGCCGCCTCGAGCGTCTGCTCCGGTGACTCCACGGCGCACGGTCCGGCGATCACGGTCAGCGTGCCGGGGCCGATCGGCACCCCACCGACCCGGATCACCGAGCGGGCCGGATGATGCTCGCGGCTGACCAGCTTGAACGGCACGGACACCCGGATCACCTGGAGCACCCCCGGCAGGCTGCCCAGGTTGAGCGCCTCGAAGTCGGCCACGTCGCCGACCAGCCCGACGATGGTCCGGGACAGTCCACGACTGACGAACGCCTGTCCCCCCGCCGACTGGACCAGGTGGACGACCGCCTCCACGTCCGCCGGAGTAGCCCCCGGCGCCATCACGACGACCATGACAGATCTCCTCTTCTCGCCTCGTTCAGTGAACCTTTTTCAACCTGAACCGCACGGTGCGCAAGCCGCGTCTTCGACCTCGGCCGACGCCGGAGCGCAGGGGGAGGTTGAAGAAGGTTCAGTGCGTTCCCGCCCCACGCCGGGGCGGGTGTCCCGGAACGCCAGGACGCCGGCGGTCCGTCGGACCGCCGGCGTCCGGGTGCTGGTTCCCGCTCTCGCTCAGGGGTGCGTCCAGTGCCACTCGTGCTGATCGAGCAGATGCCCGGACTTCACGCCCTTGTTCGAGCACCAGGTCTCGAACTTGGCGATCTGCTTCAGCTGGTAGGAGTCCTCGTTGTAGCTGGTGGCCATGATGTGGCCGAGCCAGCTCTCCTCGCCCATGGCGTAGATGTACACCTCTTCGGCGCCCAGCTCGGTGACGATCGCGCTCGCCTGCTCGGCGTCGGAGCCGGACATCTTGCGGCTCTCGGCCATCTTCTTCGGCAGCGGCTTGGTGAGGAACGGCTGGTACTGCCAGTTCAGCGGGGCGCCGTCGCACTCCATGCCGAGGAAGGCGATGTCGACCCGGCCGAGGTGCTCGCGGACGTAGCGGTAGAGCATCGGATCGACGCCCGAGGAGTCCGCGCCCACGTAGATCGACTTCCCACCGAGACTGATCCAGTACGTCGACTTGGCGCGGATGTCGAGATCGGCGTGCTCGCCGAGGAACGGCGTGGCGACGATTTTGCCGCCGGGGAACTCGATCTCGTCGAAGTCGTCCACCTCGACGGCGGGCAACCCGTAGCGCCTGAGGTAGAGCGCCAGGGACGGGTCGCACAGGTTGCCGCGCGAGGTCTTCGGCACCACGAACGTACCCACCCGGCCACGCAGTTGGAGCAGGGTCTCGGGCACCAGGTGGTCGGAGTGCCCGTGGGTGATGATCACGTAATCGATGTGGTCGGGCAGATCGTTGTAGGTGTACCGACCGGTCGCGTCGGTGTCCGCGCTGATGAACGGATCCGTCATGATGGCCACCTCGGGCGTCTGCATCAGCAGGCAGGCGTGCCCCCAGTAGCGGATCCGGGCGCCGCCCGCGATGTGCCGGTCGCCCGCGAGCGTGGGCTCCGGGACGAGTAGACCGGCCAGCTGGGCCGCCTCCGCGTCGCCGAGTTCCAGCGCCTCCCGCAGGGCGGCCAGGGTGGTGGGCCGGATCCTGGACCGGAAGAGTTCCGCCAGGCCCGGGTGCCGGAACGGGATGTGCAACTCGAGCACGTCGGGCGAGGGCAGGCGCGGGGTGCTCATCACGAACGGCCGCTCGATGCCCGTCTCCACGGAGAGCTGGACCGACTGACGGTCCTCGGCGTACGCCTTGCTCCGGTAGACCAGTGGCTCCTGGAAGTGCAGCGAGGGCGCGTTGTTGGTGTCGTAGGTGATCTCCACCAGGCCCGACAGCTCGGCGGGCAGCTTCGGATAGAGGGGCGTGAGGTCGTAACCGGTCGCCTCCTCCCGGACCAGCTTCTCGGCCGCCACGATCGCCTCGGCGAAGCGGAGCATGTCCGCCCGGTCCCGCCGGATGGTGGCGAGCAGCGCCGCGACCTCGTCCTTCCGCTTCTCGTCGATGCCGACGAAGAAACCGCCGCGGAACTTCGGATCACGGCTGCCGGAGAAATGCCATTCCGGGGCCTGCAGATAGGAATCCAGCATCGGAACCAGCCGGGAAGCGAGCGTCAGGGAGGCCGTGACGGGAGCCGTCGCATACATCGATGCGTAAAACCGGTCGACCAAGGGTTCGATGATTGTGTTGGGCCGAAGAAAGAGGCGCTCGTCACTCACTTTCGCTCCTCATAATTGAATGTCTTATGGGATCAGCATCGCAGTGCCGCCGTCATTGGTCGAGCGTCCGAGATGACGCCCGCGGGCGTCAGAGCGGACGGTCGAGTTGCCATTCACCGGACGAAAACCCGCCGGCCAAGTCCGCGAAAGCCGCCCGTTCGGTGTACTCGCTGTTCGTGATTTTCCTGGCCTGCCGGAGGTACGACTCCTGGTCCGCGTCCGGGTCGTGGAACGACCCGGAGAACTCATGGAAGATCTCGTACTCGCGGCGGTAGCGTGCCTCGAACCCGGTCAGGGCGGTCTTCTCGTCGAGTTCGTCGGCCAGGACGCTGTTGATCGAACGGGCCGCGAGCAACGCGCTGTAGGTCGCCAGATGGACCCCGGAGGAGAACACCGGGTCCACGAAGCAGGCGGCGTCGCCGACCAGGATCATCCCGGGCCGCCAGAAGGCCGTCTGGTGGTAGGAGGAGGTGTCCCAGACCCGCAACCGCCCGTACTTCGGGCCGGCGATCACCCGCGCCGCCGCCGAGAGCAGATCGGAGATCAGTGGGCATTCGGCGATCAACGCCTGCAGCGCCTTCTCCCGGTCGCCCTGGATCCGCTCCGCCAACTCGGGGCGTACCACCACGCCGACACTGCTCAGTCCGCCGGTCAGTGGTGTGTACCAGAACCAGCCGCTGTCGAAGGCCACGGTCAGCGTGTCGCCCGCGTACGGCGCCGGTTGCCGGCACAGACCGAAGTAGCCGGACAGCGCCGGGCCGCCGGCCGGCCCGGGGTGGTTCCGGGTGCCGCCGACGCTGGAGTACAACCGGCTCTTGTTGCCCGACGCGTCGACCACGAAACGGGCCCGCACCGCACGCTCAACACCGTCCGGGTCGGTGTACCGCAGACCGGCGACCCGCTCC